>CALMVO010000076.1 GCA_937873205.1 uncultured Acetobacteraceae bacterium | reverse complement strand
ACGGACGGTGCGGCCGGCGGCGGGGCGAACGGCGGCACCGGCGGCGGCGGCGCGTCGGCGGCGTCCAACACCGCCGAGGACTGGCCGGGGTTGGTCGCGGGCGGTGCCGGCTTCGCGGCTGCCTTCGCCGGCCGGGCCACCGGCGGCGGCAGTGGATCGTGTGCGTTCAGCCGGACGGACAGGTTGCGCTGCTCGATCAGGTCGGCGGTGGTGGCCTGTCGCAGCCCGACCGAGGCGACCTGCGGCGCCGCAGCCGGCGTGGTGCCGATCTTGGGATAGGGATCGTCGACGCCGGGCGGCGGCGGGCGCTGCTCTGCGATCGCACCGCCCTCGAGCTGGTGCCACCAGGCCACCGGCGTGTCGACCACGTCGTGATGGCCGCAGCCGCCGAGCAGCGCCAGCAGGGCCACCACCGTCGCCCGGACGGGCGGCCCGGAACTGCGCGCGCCTGCCGCCCTGTCCATGTCCGATACGATCTCCAACGCCGCGTCCTCGCCGCACTGTTAGCCGGCTTGCGCCGGCGCGAGAAGCCGCGGCAATCCGCCGCCGTGCTCACCGGAAGATCGGCGCCGGATGACGACGATGCCCCGTCCCGCCATCGACCGCCCCGCCACCCGGAATTCGGCATCGACATCGTCCGCGGCATCTCGATCATGCTGGTGGCGATCCACCACACCGCGCTGCGGATCCTGCTCGCCAAGACGGCGCTGGTCTCGATGCTGCCTGGCCCGCTGCTGGTGGCGCTGAGCTGGGACGGCTACGAGGCGGTGTTCGCCTTCTTCGTGGTGTCCGGGATCCTGATCACCGGCTACGCGATCCAGCGCTGAGGCTCGCTGAGGCTCGCTGAGGCTCGCTGAGGCTCGCTGAGGCTCGCTGCGGCGCCTGCGCCCACGCCCCTTCTACGGGCGGCGGCTCGCCCGGATCACGCCCTGCCTTGGCGGCGGCGAGGGCCGCCTTGGTGCGGGCCGAGATCATGCGCGCCTCCTCCTCGGCGACCGCGGCGAGGATGTGGACCGTCAGACGGTTCACGGTCGGCATGTCGGCGGCGACGAACTCGACGCCGCTCTCCATCAGCCCGGACACGAAATGGACGTTGCGCGCCAGGCGGTCGAGCTTGGCGATCACCAGCACGGCACGGTGGACGCGAGCGGCGGCCAGTGCCGCGGCGAGCTGGGGCCGGTCCTTCCTGCGCCCGCTCTCCACCTCGATGAACGCGGCCGTGACCGTGCCGCGGGCGCCGGCGACATGGGCCTCGACGGCCGAGCGCTGCGCCTCCAGACCAAGCCCGCTACGCCCCTGCTTGTCGGTGCTGACGCGGTGGTAGGCGACGAAACGGGGCGCGGTGGTCACGCCGGCTGATCCTCCGCGTCCAGCTCGTCACCCGGCATGGGCGGATTGCCCCTGCCAGCCCGCGCGAGGATCTCGCGTGCCCGTCCGGGCGTCGCCCGGGCTGCCCGCGCGGTGAAGTAGCGTTGGGTTTCGGCCTGCGCGCCTACGCGCGCAGCCAGCGCGGTCGCGATGTACTGGTTCAGGCTCACGCCGGCCGCCTCGGCCTGCGCGGCGGCGACCTCCTTCAGGTCGTCGGGCAACCGCAGGGGAAAGCTGCTCATCCCTTCATCCTCCTTACCACAGCACCAGGCCGCTCCACCGGGATGCCGAACCGCCGGGCACCTGCCCGCATGTCCGCCACGTTGAACGATGCGACCACGTCGGCGCCACCGTTGATCGCCGTCTCCAGCACCAGGTCGTCGTTCGGGTCGCGCGCCTGAGGACGCCAGCGGTAGTCGAGAGCAACCGGGACGCACAGGGTCACGAACTCGTCCAGCGCCACCGCGACCTCCTCGGCCGAGACGCCGGCCATTGCCAGCACGGCCGGACGGGTCAGCACGGCCTCATACTCGATCGACAGCGGCGTCGAGAGCAGCAAGCGGATCTCCTCATCGAGCGCCGCCATCAGCAGCCGGCGTGATGCCCCACTGCCGCCTGCGAAGCCTGCGACCACCACATCCGTGTCGAGGACCATGCGCAGCACCATGACGTCACCCATGACATCACTGCCCTACGCCGTCCAGCTTTTTCGGACCCAAACGTCCGTTTGGTGGAACGTAAAGCGGGGTTGCTTGTGTCAAGCTTTGTTCGGCCACCATCCTGCAGGTGGGATCGAACATAAGCGGGCCTTAATGACTCCAGAGATTCTGAGTTCTCCTATGGTTTTGCGTTGACGAACGAGATCGTCGGCTGGCTGCCGCTTCGTATAGCTCCGGTATTCCCGAGTCTTATTGAAGAAGGGAAAGCGGGTGGCGGATACGATGTGAAGCTGGACGCACCAGGTGTCCCGCTTTACCTTCAGTTCAAGCGTGCGGACTGCATGCTCCGCAAGAGCGCCGTCGAGATCAGAGACTACGGGCTACCGCTATCCTTTCCATTTTACAGGTTCAAGATTACTGAGTCAGGAAAATCGGATCAGCACAATATGCTGCTTGCTCTGGACGATGGTAGCTGCACCGTCATGTACGCAGCGCCTCGGTTCCACCAACTTGCTGAGATAAATCATGCATGGGCTGACAATCAGGTTGCCAGCCGGTCAATATTCTTAAAACCATCAGTTATCGGGGCCCTCGATGCTGATTCGCATCATGTATCTTACGATCACGCCTCAGCCTATCTCTGCTCCGACCCTAAACCAGTAGAGTTTCTCGGTAGCGGCGTTTTGGCTAATAATCTGGCCCAACAGCTCGAAGCGGATACACGTCCACTCGCGGAAAAGCTTCCAGAACTTGTGAGAAACATCGAAGGTGCCGGCAGCAGAGTACAGCGCGCCCGTGCAGCCCGATCTGAGCAGGGGCGCCGCTCTAGCGCCAGTGACGAGATGGCTTTCCGCGCAATGGAAGGCGACGCGGTTCCACGATCACTGCTGTCCTCAGAACGGGTGCCTACCCGCCGGCCTCGGTCCCTGCCACCAATCGACCGACAGTTGAGAGACCTGTCGGATACAGCTGCGCGTCTGTTCAATGTGCAGCTGCTAATCGTGCAGCCACCTTAACCAGCACGCGATAATCGGGTTTATCACGCGCTAACGGCCTAAGTCTCAATAGCTGCCGCATAATCTCCATTATGCCCTAGTTATATATTGAAGCGGTCAACACTGAAGTTAGTTAAGGCTTAGGGGGATCTTTAGGCTTCAGAAGATTGCTAAGGGCGAGTGTTACAACGCTAACGGCCATCGCTCCCAAAAGCCACTTATTGAGATCGTATACCCGATCAATGCTATCTTTTAGAGCCGCGAAGGTATCTGATTGCGAACTTCTGAGATCGTCGATATCTTTCCGCAAGATAGGAACTTCAAGCGCTCTCGACGGATTTTCTATTATTGCGTCTTCTAATTTACCCTCTCTGCCGCTTATATCTTGGACAGATGAATTAAGCTTGCTGATCTCAATAGAGAGCGCGTCTTCCTTGGGTATGTTAGAAATAGATAATATATGTTTCTGTAGTTCCTTTAATTCTGCGGATATAGCACGAACTTCAACCTCGCGGGACTGACCAATCTCAATGCTTTGGATCTCGATCTTATTTTCTTGCTCTTTAGATTGTTTGTCTTCTACACTAGATAGAAAAAACGTCGAAGTGCCAGCTAACAAACTTAAAAGCCCTGCAATAAAGCTGAGCAAAGCTTTTGCGGGCGCTCCACTAAAACGGCTTACCCTAGCCCTCGGAGTCCGCTTCGTCTCTTCCGGATCCATCCGTCCATCCCATCAACATATAAGGGCATTAGCACTGGCTAGGGCCAAGGAGCCAAGCGGTGGAGTACCTAGGGCTCCGGTTCGCTCCTACGCATATCCCATTAAGCAAGAGGCTCCATAAGTCAAGATATTCGGCACAAACCTATAATCGCCCAAAATCAACAACTCAGGTCTTTCGAAAGGTAGGATCGAAACTCAACCGTGAGGCTATGTTCCTGGGATGCGACGCTGCTTTACGGCCAGGATATGTTCCCTAACTCTTTCAACAACATATTCTGTCTTCAGGCCTGTTGCGCTGTTCATCCACTGATCCATGCGGACATCACACACAAGATAGTCGTCCGCAGAAAAGGCTACGTCTGCCGCCTCTACTCTTTTCCAAAAATCATCATCTTCTATTTCAGCAAGGATAGTTTGTGCTCCGTTGGAAAGCCGCCACTTCTTACGACGTTCAAAATATAACCTCTTAATTTGGTAGGTGGCGCGAAACCTTGCTTGTGAAGTTGGGTCGGAGCCATACGAAGCCTTGAAGTATTCAGCTTCGCTTGCGACAATTTTCTCCGGCGCTTTAACATCTCTAGACTCAAAACGAATGTGGTCTATTCCATCATCTCTAAGTGGCTCAGTAAACTTCTCTAATTGCTGACGCGCATTTGGATCATCTATTGCCTTAGCGACAGCTGCGGGGACAACAATTATTTCTGCATCAGCCGTTTCTATGCTTACATTTCCGTCTTTAAGGGTAATCTTTGTCTTAATCGGTCTACCCTTTAGCCATCGGACTGCCTGAATCAGTCCAGTCACGCCCCCTAAACCAGTTACGCCGAGCAACCCCATAACGCCGATAACAGCTTGGCCTGTAGGAGAAATAAGCCAGTCTTTAATTGAATGGATAAAATCGATGCTAAGTCCAACGTCAAAGCTTCCAGGCCGAAGGTCCGAACGGACCATTACACGAACCCGGCCGAGCTCACCTGACTCAATAGCATCAAGGGTTTCAACAAGCTTACCCAATGCCAGCAGAGAGGGTGCCAGCTGGCTAATCTCCATTTCGCCATCTTCGACAGCAGGGCCGTCGTAGATTATTCTGAAATGATTTTCGCTCATTCTGGGTAGACGTGCCATTTAAGTGAGGCTCTCAAACTAGCACTTAGAGGTCAAGGGAAACGCTAGAAGGACAGTCCGCACACTGGCAGCGTGCCAGGAGCCGCTACGCGGGCCGCTTATGCCCTTAGCGTTCAGCTCGGCAGCAATCCCCCGCAGCGACCGTCCTTCTGCCTGTAGCGCCTGGATTCGGGGCCGGATGGCGGCCCGGAACCGGGCTGCGTTGCCGGAAGCGACGGCACGAGCTGCCGCCATATCGGGCTTGGGATTGCCGAGGCGGGTTCCACGGGCCTTGGCCGCCGCCAGGGCGGCTTTGGTCCGGTGCGCGATCATCTCCCGCTCATGCTCCGCCACTGCCGCTAGGATGTGGATGGTCAGGCGGTTGGCCTCTGGCATGTCGGCGGCGACAAACTCCACGCCGGAGGCCATTAGGTTAGAGATGAAGGCGACGGAGCGGGCCAGCCGGTCTAGCTTGGCGATGACCAGCACGGCGCGGCGCTGCCGACACAGGGCAAGCGCGGCGGCGAGCTGGGGCCGGTCATCCTTCCGCCCACTCTCCACCTCAACGAACTCGCTCAGAACCGCCCGCCCGGCCACGTAGGCAGCGACGGCGGCTCGCTGCGCTTCGAGGCCGAGGCCGCTTTGCCCCTGCCGATCTGTGGAGACGCGCAGGTAGATGATGGCAGGGGTTTGAGGGGTCATGCGGGCCAGGTGTATGAATGTGAAACGAGGTTTCAGATTATAACAGCTTGGCTAAAGTTAGAGCCAACCCCGAGCCCTGAAGCTGGAAAGGTCGACACCGGTAGGACCATACCAGGCGCCGTCGCGGTAGCGAGCACCGAGCTTCTGGGCAGCCTCCTTGTTTCCATAGGGGATATTGAGAGGGGTCTCGCCGGTAGCAGCACTGGTCTTGGGTGCGAGGCCTGATAGTGCCGCCGAAGTCTTCGTGCCTGTCTTCGTGTCCCGCCGCTTCACCTTGCTGGCCTTCTTCACGGCAGGAACGTAGGTCCTGGTCGCTGCCTGACTCGGTTTCTTCCGGCCCGCTGCCTGTCTGGCGATTGCCGGTTCGTTGCTGGTTGTCGCTCCCTTCTGGGAAGCGTGCTTGTCGAGGAACGCACGGCAGGTCGCGCCTGAAGTGGTGTAGCCGCGGGGCGGCTTGATCCCCTTCTGCTGCGCCAGGCTGTCGACGTAGGCCTTCATCGCGGGCGTCGGCGGACGGTCAGGTCCGGCCGGGCCAAGCGCGGACGCGGCAACGAGCGGTGCCGCTCCGCTCGCGGCTCGCTCGGTCAGCCGGCCGATGATGCGCGACGCCTGGGCGCAGACCGCGTCGATCGCGCTCATCATCTCCGTCTGCCCGACCAGCACCTCGTCCAGCAGCCGCTCGAGCTGCGCTGTGACTCCCGGATCGACCAGCGCCGGATCCGCCTTCCGCAGCACGTCGAACAGCGCCAGCCCCCGCTCGGTCGGCACGATGTTCTTGCCCTGGGCCACCAGGAACTCCTGCCCCTTGAGCCCCCGGATGATCTCGGCGCGGGTGGCTGGGGTGCCGATGCCCTCGGCCTCCTTCAGCCGCTCGCGCAGCGCCTCGTCCTCCACGAAGCGCCAGGCGTTCTGCATCGCGTCGATCAGCGTGCCCTCGTTGTAGCGCGGCGGCGGCCGGGTCTCCTTGTCCTCCACCAGAGGATCGGACAGCACTGCCATCTCGCCGGATCGGAGCGCCGGCAGCAGCTGCGCCTCGTCGCCCTTCTCCTCGGCCGGCTGCCAGTCCGGGAAGGCAGCGCGCCAGCCGAGCTCGATCGGCTGCCGACCAGCGGCGCGGAAGGTATGGCCCTGCACGTCCAGCAGCGCCGTCGTCTGCCGGTAGCGGAAGTCCGGCATCATCGCCGCCAGGTAGGAGCGGGCGATCACGTCGAACAGCCGGCGCTCGTCGGCGCTCAGCCGCGGCCAGACCTCGCGCAGGTTCTCGATGGTGTTGTGGTTGGGGATCACCGCGTGGTGGCTGGCGCCCGCCAGCCCCTTGTCGCTGAAAGTCCCAGATATGCCGCGCCGGACCAGCGGAGGGTCCGGCACCGGGATCGGCGCGAAGCTCCGGCCGACCCTGAGACCGGCGACGACGTGCGGCGCCTGGCCGATCAGGCTCTCGGGCAGGTAGTGGGTCTCGGCACGCGGGTAGGTGATGATCTTCTTGCCCGACCCGTCATACAGCTCCTGCGCCACCTCCAGTGTGCGCGCCGCCGACCAGCCGAAGCGGGACGCGCACAGCTTCTGCAGCGACGGCAGGTCGTGCAGACGGGGCGGCGCCTGGCGCTTCTCCTCCACCTTGACCGACAGCGGACCGGCCGCCCCTGCGGCCTTCGCTGCGACCGCCTCGGCCACCGTTCGGTCGGTGATCCGCTCCTTCGGCGCATGGCGCATCCGGAACTGCCCGGCCGCGACGGTCGCGGTCGCCACCACCTCGAAATACGGCTGCACCACGAAGTCCCGGATCTCCAGCTCGCGCCGGCAGACGATCGCCAGGGTCGGCGTCTTCACCCGGCCGACGCCGATCACGGTGCGGGCGCCTCGGGCAAGAGTGACGGTCGCGGTACGGGTCAGCGACAGGTTGTAGATCTGGTCCGCCTGCCGCCGGGCGACGGCGGCGTGATACAGGGCGGCGTGGTCGCTGTTCGGCCGGGCGTGGGTGAAGGCGTCGCGAATGGTGCGGGCATCCTGGGCGGTGAACATCACCCGCCGCACCTCGCCGCGGTAGCCGTAGTGCTCGAGGATCTCCTGGCCGATCAGCTGGCCCTCGCGGTCGCAGTCGGTCGCGAGCCAGACCCGCTTGGCCGTCTGCAGCGCGTCCCGGATCACCTTGAGCTTCGACGCCTTGTTGCCGCCCTCCGCCGGTTTGGTGCCGTAGAGCCCGTCCGGCCGCAGCAGCACCGGGCTCCAGCGCTTCCAGGCCGGCTCCACCTCCTCCGGCTCGAGCAGGTCGAACAGATGGCCTTCGGCCGGCAGGATCGCGCCGTAGCGGCTGCCGACAGCCTCGCGGATGTCCTTCGCCTGGCTGGTCTTCTCGGTGATGACGATCTGCTCGGCCATGCCGTTCATAACAGCGTGCATCTCATGATACACCTCGTTGAGGTTGCTTCGCGCCAAGAGCATCCTGCAGCCGAGCCTTCGCCAATTCTATTGGACTACCCGTACCCATGAGCGCGAAGGCACCTGACAGCGCATAGTCGCAATGGCCGTGCACCGTCGCGATCAGCGAACGGGCAAGTTGATCAGCCTCCTCGCGCCGGGGTTCCGGCAATACGGCGGCAACCTCGGCTATGACGATGGCGGTCAGGCGCGACCGATCTTGTGCAGACCTTTCGGGCAGGATCATCCCGGCCGGAACCTGATGAGCCCAGATGGCCTGCCACAACGTTCGATGCTCGAAGGCAAAGTCGAAATAGGCCTCGACCAGCGCGTCGAGCCGGCGATCCCCGGCAACCGCAAGCCGGCACTCCAGCAGGTCCGCCCACTGCCGGAAGGTGATCGTGTTGATCTCGAACATGAGCCGGTCGAGCGTACCGAACACGTGGTAGATCGTCCCAACCGAGTAGCCGATGCGCCGTGCCACCTCGCGTGCCGAGAAGCGGAAGAAGCCGACCTCGGCCAAGTGGGCGTGGCCCGCGGCCAGGATCAGCCGATGTAGCTCCTCGGGATGATGATCGTAGCGGCGCGCCATGCATGCGGCATAGCACCTAATTCATCACCATAAAATAGTTATTGAACGGTGTTTAATTAGACGCTACAGCCATGGTCCATGCATGAGTTCCGAACCGGGTCTGACCCATCGTTCACCCTCGCGGGCGTCGGCACCTACGAGCCACGGATGGTCGTGACTTCGGACCAGCTCGACGAACGACATGGGCGACCGATCGGCACGTCGGCGGCGCTCGGGATCCGGGAGCGTCGCTACGCCGCCGCGGACGAGACCAGCAGCTTCATGGGCGCCGAGGCCGCCCGGAGGGCGATCGACGGGGCGGGATGGCGGGTCGACGAGGTCGATGCCCTCATCGGGGCATGTGGAGTCATGGAGCAACCCATCCCCGGCACCGCTCCGCTGGTCCAGCGCCGGCTGGGGCTGGGCGGCAGTGGTACGCCGGCGTTCGACGTGAACGCGACGTGCCTGTCATTCCTGCCGGCCCTCGACCATGCCCTGGCGGGGATGGCGCTCGGTCGCTGGCGGCGCGTCGTGATCTTCGCCGCCGACATCGCCTCCGCGGCCCTCGATCATCGCGACCTGGAAAGCTCCGCCATCTTCGGCGACGGTGCTGCCGCGGTCGCGCTCGCGGCGGACGGGCCATCGCGGCTCCTCGCCTCGCGGCTGGAAACGTTCGGTGACGGCGCTGACCTCTGCCGGCTCGGGGCAGGCGGCACGCGGCTGCGTCCCCTCGACGACCCGGAGGGCTTCCTGGCGCAGTGCCACTTCCGGATGGAAGGGGTCGCGCTGTTCAAGGCGACGGCCCGCCGCTTCCCCGGCTTCCTCACCCGCCTGATGGACGAGGCGGGCGTGGCGCTCGATGGGCTCGACAGCATCATCCCACACCAGGCCTCGGCACCGGCGATCGCGCATCTGGCGCGCACCCTTGGGGGCGACCGGTCCCGCATCGTCGATGTCTTCGCCACCCTGGGCAACCGCATCGCCTCAAGCATGCCGCATGCGCTGGCGGTCGCCCTGCGGGCCGGGGTGCTGAGGCCGGGCTCGACCTCGCTGCTGGTCGGCTCCTCCGCCGGCCTATCCCTCGGCGGCGCGGTGATCCGGTGGTGACTGTCCTCGTCACAGGCGCAACCGGCGGGATCGGCCGGACGCTCATCCCGCTCCTGGCGGCGCATGGAGCCGCCGTCGTGGCGACGGGCCGCGACGTCGCGATTGGCCGGACGCTCGCCGCCGGCAGCACCGTCCGGTTCAGGCGGGCCGATCTGGCGAGCGACGATCTCGGCCCGCTGCTGCGCGGCGTGTCCGTGGTCGTGCATCTGGCCGCGCGATCGTCGCCATGGGGTAGCCAAGCCGCCTTCGAAAGGGACAACGTGCGAGCGACCGGCCGCTTGCTCGATGCGGCTGCCGCGGCGGGGGTAGGCCGCTTCGTCCACGCCTCGACGCCCGCCATCTTCGCGGAACGGCGCCATCGCCTCGACCTGCTGGCGAACTCGCCACTTCCGGCGCGTCCGGTAAACCATTACGCTCGCAGCAAGCTGGTGGCGGAGTGCCTGGTGAGGAGGGAACGGCGGCTCGCCACCCTGATCCTGCGCCCGTCGGCGGTGATCGGCCCGCATGACCGGTCGATCCTGCCGCGCCTCCTGCGCGTGCTGTCGCGCGGCGTGCTCCCCATCGGCAACGATGGCGTGGCCCTGTTCCATCCGACCGATGTCCGGGACGCGGCGGCGGCGTTCTGCGTGGCGGCGCTGGGACCGCACGTCGGCGTCGCCAACATCGCCGGCCGGGAGCCGGTCCTCGTCGTCGACATGGCACGTGCCCTGGCCGGACGCCTCGACCTCGCCGTCCGCGTGCGGTTCCTGTCCGAGCCGTTGCTGAACGCGGTCGGGACCGCCGCCGAATGGTGGGGCGCCACATCCGGCCGCGAACCGCCGATCACGCGCTACTCGGTATCGACGCTGTCCTGGTCGCGCACGTTCGATCTTGGCGAGGCGGCGGGGTTGCTGGGCTGGCGTCCGGCCTACGCGCCGGCGGAGGCCCTGGCGCACGCGGTGCCGCGATGAGGCGGATCGACCTGTCGCTCGTCGAGACGGGCAGCTGCTGGCATCCGGAGATCGCCACCATCGCGGGTGGTTCCTGGCGCCCGGCAGTCTTCCCGGCGCTGGTCGGGGTCATCACGCATCCCGGAGAGGGCACGATCCTTTTTGACACCGGCTACGACCCGACCTTTACGGCGGCGACGCGGCCCCTGCCGGAACGGCTCTACCGCTGGCTGACGCCGCCCGTCATCACCGCGCCCATCGCCGACCGGCTCGCCGCCGGGGGCGTCGATCCGGCGGGAATCCAGCACGTCGTGCTGTCCCATTTCCATGGCGACCACGCTTCGGGCCTGCTCCGCTTTCCGAACGCCACGGTCCATTGCGCCCGCGCCGGGCTCGCCTCCGTGTGGGGACGCGGACGTTTGCGCGCGCTCGCTGCTGGCACCCCGGCCGGCCTGCTGCCACCGGACCTGCCTCGGCGCAGCGCCTTCTTCGAGGACCAGCCGGTGGTCCCACTGCCGTCGGATCTTTTGCCGTTCGAGTCGGGCGCCGATCTGCTGGGCGATGGCTCGATCCTGGCGGTGCCCCTGCCCGGCCACTGCCCCGGCCACTGGGGCGTGCTCGTCCACGAGGCGCGCGGGCTGCACTTCCTGGTCGCCGATGCGGCCTGGTCCTCCACCGCGATCCGCGAGAACCGGCCGCCGCCCCGGATCACCAGCACCCTGCTGGGCGATACGATCCAGGGCCGGCACACCCTGTCGCAGCTCCATGCGCTGCGGACCCGCAACCCCGAGCTGATCCTCACCCCGTCGCACTGCGCCGAACGCGCCGCCGCGGAGGCGTCGTGACGCGCGTGCTGATCACCGGCGCCCGCGCACCGGTGGCGCTCGACATGGCGCGCGCCTTCCGCGCCGCCGGATGCCGGGTCGGGCTGGCGGACTCCGTCCGCCCACACGCGGCCCTGCTCTCCCGCCCGGGCTTCGCCATCCATCGCCTGCCGCCGCCCCGGTTCGCCTTCGAGGCCTTCCGCGCGCGCCTCCGCGGGCTCATGACCGATGTCGACCTCCTGGTTCCCACCTGCGAGGAGGTGTTCTGGCTTGCCGCCGCGGCAGCGCGGGACGGCTGGGCGGACCGGCTCTTCGCGCCCGGCCTGGCGGCGCTGCGCGAGCTTCATTCCAAGGTGCGCTTCCCGGCCCTTGCACGTGCGGCCGGCATCGACGCCCCGATCACGGTCCCGCTCGCCGCCCGCGCGGACCTCGACCGCCTGATCGGGCGCCTGCCGCACCTGGTGCTGAAGCCCGAGTTCTGCCGCTTCGGGGGCGGGACTCACATCGCCCCGACCCGGGCGGCGGTGCGCGGGCTGATCCCCCGCCCCGACCGGCGCTGGGTCGCGCAGGAGCTGATCGAGGGCGACGAGCTGTGCGTCTGGTCCGCCATGCGCGGCGGCCGGCTAGTCGCCTGCGTGGTCTACCGGCCGCTGCTTCGGCACGGGCGGTCGGCGTCGTACGCGTTCGAGGCCGTGGATAGGCCCGACATCGTCGCGATGGCGCGGCGGATTGCCCAGGCGGTGGGCGGTGATGGGCAGCTCTCCTACGACGTGATCGTGACACCGGGGGGCCGCATCGCGCCGCTCGAGTGCAACCCGCGCACGGTAAGCGGCATCCACCTGTTCGACGCGTCGCCGGCGCTGGCCCGAGCCCTGCTCGACGGTAGCAGCCTTCCGCCGCCGCCCGCCGGACGGATCCGCTACCTGTCGCCGGCGATGGTGCTGATGGGCGTGCCGGTCGCGGTGGCGCGCGGGGCCCTGCCGCTGCTGTGGCGCATCGGGCGCTCCGGCCGGGACTCTGTTGGCCGCCGTGGGGATCGCCTGCCGGTTGCCGGCGTGCTGCTGGACGCGGCGCGCTTCGCGCTGCTGGGGCTCACGCGGCGGCACGGCCCGACCGGCGAGACGACCGACGACATCGAGTGGAACGGGGAGGCGATCCCGTGACCCAGGCGATGCTCGACGCAATGGTTGCGCGCGGCGCGTCGGGGATGGTCGCGAACGTATCCACCGTGCTGTCGAGCCTGCGGGTCGGCGACCGCACCCTGCCGGTCACGCGCGACGACGGCGCGCTCGGCGGCAGCTACGTGTGCAGCCCGCACAGCGCCTATGTCCTGTATGCGCGTGCCGAGCTGGGCATGGTCGATGCCGGCCGGTTTGCCGGGCCCGCCCGCGCCGCCCTCGTCGGGCTCGACGGCCTGCTGCGGTGCGCCCGGGTCAACCGCATCGTTCATGTCGGCAACTGGATGCTGTCGACCAACCTCAACGAGGACTGGCGCGGCGAGGGGATTGCCGCCGCACGGGAGGAGTTGGCCGACACGCATCCCGACCACCTCATCGGCATCCGCTCGATCGACGACTGGTCGTCCCCGGGGCTGCGGCAGGTGCTGGCGGCGGACAGGTGGATCATGGTCCCGAGCCGGCAGATCTGGGTAGTGGACGACCTGGCACGCGACTGGCGGCCGCGACACAACCACGACAATGACCGCCGCCTAGTCGCGAGATCCCCGCTCCGCATCACGGACCTGCCGTGGATCGGGGACAGGGATGCGCGGCGGATCGCGGCCCTGTACGCGATGCTCTACGTCGACCGCTATTCGGCACTGAACCCGATCCTCACGCCCGCCTTCATCGAGGCGTCGGCACGGACCGGCATGATGACCTACCGGGTCGCGCGCGATCCGGTAGGTACCATCCTATCAGTCGCCGGCATGTGGGAGCGCGGTGGCGTGATGACGCCGCCGGTCGTCGGCTACGACACCGCGCGCCCGCGCCGCGAGGGCCTCTACCGGATCGCGAGCTGGATGTTCATGGAGCGCGCGTTGCAGGCGGGATGGCGGCTGCACGGCTCCGCGGGGGCGGCGCACTTCAAGCGGGCCCGTGGCGCACGGGGGGTGATCGAGTGGAACGCCTATCATGCGCGGCATCTGCCTCAAGGCCGGCGGGCCGCGGTGACGGCGCTGGCCGGGCTCCTCCGGCGGCTGGCCGTGCCGGTGATGGCGGCGAACGGATGGTAGGAGACTGGCCCGCCGCAGTCGCCTCCGCATGGCATCCGATCGCCTTCGCGCAGCAGGTGACCGCCGGTCGTCCCGTCGCGGCGCGGCTGATGGGACGTCCCCTGGTCGTCGCGCGCGACGACCAGGGGACCTTCGTGCTCGACGACCGCTGTCCCCACCGCGGTGTGCCGCTCTCGCGCGGGCATATGGAGAGGGGCGCGGTGATCTGCAGGTATCACGGCTGGAGTTTCGGCCGCGGCGGGACATGCCTAAGGGTTCCCGGGACGCTGCTGCCAGGCTCGCCCGTGGGTGCCCTGCCCGCCGTCGAGCGTGTCGGCCTGATCTGGACCTCGCTCGCTGACGCGCCAGGCGCCTTGCCCACGCTTCCCGACGCGGTCGAGAACTCCGCCCTCGACCGCTTCTGGTGGCCGCTCCGGGCGACCAGGGCAGGTCTGCTCGATGCAGTGGAGAACCATCTCGACCCGGCCCATCCGCACCACGTTCATCCCTGGATGATGCGTTCCCCGAATCGGCGGCGACCCGTCGAGATCTCGGTGCGGTCGGGGCCGTGGGGCGCGGAGGCGATCTACCTCGAGCGCACAAAGGCGGTTGGCCTCATCCCGCGGCTGTTCGAGGGAACCCGGCTCACCAGCATCGGCCGCCTCTACCCGCCAACGATCGCCGAGGTCGCGTTTGAGGGGGATCGGGGCCTGCGGCTGTCGGTCGCGGTCGTGTTCAGTCCGGAGGACACCGGTCTGACCCGACCCTACGCCCACTTCGCGACCGCCCGCGGCCAGATGCCGGCCTGGATCAAGCGGTCCCTGCTGAAGGCCTTCCATCGGCCCATCCTCGCGCAGGACCGGCGCATCCTGGCCCTCCAGGACACCTGGCGACGGGATGGGTCATCCAAATATGCGACCGGACCGCTCGACGTCATGGGACCGACCATCTGGCGACTGGCGAACGGCGTGGCCGAACCGGAACGACAGCACAGGCTCACGATGGAGCTTTAGGATCCCTCGCGCTCGACGCGACGGAGCTTGCGGTCGAAGCGTGGTGTCATGCCGCGCGCGGCCTCCACCAGGACCTCCGCACCCAGCCGGCGCAGGACCTTTTCCAACGACAGGCGCGCCTTGTCGTGGACCTCGTCCGGCAGGGCCGCATCGAGGCTGACGACGACGTGACCGTCCCTCCTCTGCCGGATGCGGAAGTCGTCGATCCTCGGGTCGGCATCGACCACGGCGTTCCGGAGGATGTCGGGCGTGACGATGATCGGGCCTTGCGGCCCGTCGAACTTGAAGAGGTCGTCGACCCGGCCATGGATCCGCGTGACCGCCTGGAACGCCGAGCCGCATGGACAGGATCGGTCCGAAAGCTCGACGAGGTCGTTCATCCGGTGGCGGATCATCGGCTGGACCCGCCGGACCATGTCTGTGACGATGGGAACCACGAGGCTGCTTCCCGGCAGGGCCTCCCATTCGAACCGCACGACGTCCTCGGCAAGATGGAGCGTGCCGTGGCGACAACCGACGCCGAACAGGCCCTCTGTCGCCATGTAGATCTCACGCACCTTGCGGCCGGTCGCATGCTCGATCACGACTCGGTCGAGCGGGTCGAGCACCTCGGCGCCGCTGAACGGTTCGACACCCGCCAACACCCCCTGCTCGGCAAGGACGCGCAGCACCTTGGGTGGTGCGACGATCGCATCCGCCCTGAAATGAACCAGATCATCCCGCCATTTCTGGATACCGAGGGCAAGATCGAAGAAAGCCAGCTGGATGTGGCTGCCGCGGCCTGCAGACCGATAGAGCGTGGAAAAGCCGGGAAGTGCCAGCGCAACACGCCGACGCCGCATCAGCGCATCGGGCATCGTCTTGGCGACGATCGTGCCGAGCCAGACGAAGCGCTCGGCGGCGGAGATGACGAAGCGACCGCGATTGCCGCTTGTCCCGGTGCTCTGACCAACGAAATGGCCACGAACTTGGTCGCGACCAGCTTCGATCGCCTTGATTACCTCATCAAGGGAGATGCCAGGCTGATTGAACTCCTCGAACCGCGATTGTTGTAGCGCCTTGTCGATAATCGGGAAGTCTTCGAAACGCGGACCTGCTTTCCTGTAGAAGGGGATGGTCTTGAGGGCATGCTGGGTCAAACGAATGCACTGACGGTCTTGATGTCGGCGGATCTGTTCCCGGGAGGAAAGCCTTGCCGCCAGCGCGACGGTGCGTGCGTAGGCCGTCATCGCACTGATCTCTGGCAGCATGGCCATGGTTGCAGACCTCGGTGAAACCGGAAACGGCAGGCAGGGCAGAAGCCCAAGTGGTGGTCAGGCCGCTCAAGCTTGCATCTAGGATGACCACCAGCCTGCCGTGGCCGGTGCAGGGCAGGTTGAGCCGGTGGTCCGGGGAGACCGTCACCAGACGCTGCGGATGAACATAGGGTATGGGATCAACCAGGGTCGCACCGGATCACCACGGTGGGCTGACGGAAGATCAAGCCGGCCATGGCGAGACCAAGACCTCGTAGCCACTACCGAAGCGGCCTCTACAGGTCATGGACTCTCTACCTTTCCAGTGGATATCTCATGCCTGACGATCCTTGGGCTCGACGTAATGCCGCTCGATCGCAGCAGTCTCCAATTTCTGACCGGTTGCTTCAGTGATCAGCTCGACAATCTTCTGATCGCTCTATCCCTTGGCCCTAAGGCGTTCAATCTCGTCGCTGACCATCCCGACAAACTGAGGTGCTCCGTAAATCTCCTCGACAAGTCCGAGTTCATCGCGCATTGCCTTCTGTGCCTTGAGTGACTCTGCCAACGAAAACTCAACCACGTTGATTTCTCTCTTATGAACTATAGAAATTGAGTGCCAGTCATTCTAGTTTGGTAACAAATGCAAGGTTCATTCTTCCATCATAGCCGTATCCTTTCCACCTCGTCTTGCGTCAGCCGTTCCCGGGTCCGATCGTAGAGCTTGGTGGTACGCGGGCTCTCATGCCCGGCCATGGTCTGAGCATGCTCCAGCGTGCCGCCGTTCATCAGGTAGGCGGTGATCCCCGTCGCCCGGAAGGAGTGGCACCCCACCGGCGTCGCGATCCCGGCCGCCACCGCACGCCGCCGGATCATCGCCCAGGCGTCTTCCTGCCGCAGCGGCCGCTCCGACAGCCCGTCCGACCGCCGCCCCTTGCCCGATCGGAACAGCCGGCCCTTGCGGTCGTCGTCGATCCCGGCCGCCGCCACGTAGGCGTGCACTGCCTCGGACAGCGCGTGATGCGCCGGCATCGCGTGCTGCCGGCCGCCCTTCTCGTGCAGCCGCACCATCCAGCCGGCACCCTGCGGCCGCACGTCCTCCACCCGCATCTGCAGCGCCGCCCCGATCCGCGCGAACGAGTAGGTCAGCACCGCGATCAGCGCCCGGTCGCGTAGGTCCCGCACGCTGTCCTGCGGGATGGCGTCCATCAGCCGCCGCCACTCGGCGCCCTCGAGCACCAGCGTCTTGCCGGTCTTCACCACGTGCTTCGGCCCACGGACGGAGCTGGCCGGGTTGGACGGCATCACCTGCCCGGTGACCAGCCAGTCGCACAGCATGCGGATGGCCGCCAGCTGCTGCTTCACGCTGGACGCCGCGACCTCGCGCTGCAGCTCCTCGATGTAGGCCGCGACGCTGAACGGCCGGATGCCGGCCAGCGGCAGGCTACGCCGCTCGCACCAGCCGAAGAAGCGCCCGCACGCCCGGGCATAGGCACGTCGGGTGTTTGGGTTGCGGATGTTGGCGGTGAAGAACTCGACGTAGCGCCAGGCAGCGGCGTTACCCAGCGCCGCCACCAGCGCCGGCACCGCGAGACCCGCGAGCGTGGGAGGGACAAGCAGGGCATGCGGAGGCGGAGCCAAGACGGCCAAGTCACCCTCCAATGCCAGCCTCCGCCAAGTAGGTCGCAGGTCGCAAGATGCGCACGCCGCGCCAAGGGTGCAGCACGAGCAGGTCGCGATCGCTGCTGACGATCGTGTCCGCACGGGAGGCGAGGGCCAGCTCCAGGTACTTGTCGTCCTTGGGGTCACGGCAATCCATCACGCGCTCAGTCGTCTCGAACGGCATTCCAAGGGCGAGCAGCTGACCGAGCAGCTCCGCACGAAGCTCCGGCTGAAGGAAGCGCGCAACGCCCCGCCGATGCAGCACGTCCAGCAGCTCGGTCATGACCGGCTCGGAGATCGCGACCCGATCCTCGCGCAGGGCATGCTGCACTGCGAGGGCAGGGACGGCATGAGCGTTGAAGGTCGCACTGACGAGGGTCGACGCGTCGAGCACGATCACGCGGCGGGCAGCCGATCCCGTCGCTCCGCGTTGTAGGCCTCGAGCTCGGCTTCGAGGATCTCGTCCGTGAGGCCACGTCGGCGGGCCTCGGCTGAGATCTCGTCCATTACCGTGAACAGCCGGTCGACACTGGCGGGTTGCAGCATGCGGCTGACGACGCGGCCGACCCAGGCACGCCTAGTATCGTCGCCGAGCGCGGCGGCCGCGGCGGGCTCGACCTCGATCATCACGGGGACGGTGTCTGGCATGGGGGACCTCCTTCCGGAGCCTACCGCCGCATGCCGACCCGCGTCCACCCATCACCCCTGATAAAGGACGTTATCAGGGGTGATGGGACGTTGGGTTTCGATCATCCAGGCTCCCCGGGTGAGGAGCGACGCGCGCTACGCCTCAACTGGGCACCGGGAGATCGTCTCAATCCGCGTTCCCTACGCGGGGAGTGACATGCCGCCGAGGTTCTGTATCACCAGCGGCAGCTGGTTTCGATCCGCGCTCCCGCGCGGGGAGCGACGACCGAGGCGTGCGCGCCGAGCGAGGTCGTCAGCAGTTTCGATCCGCGCTCCCGCGCGGGGAGCGACGCTCGGCCGGCATCGCCTCGTTCATGATCGTGCTGTTTCGATCCGCGCTCCCGCGCGGGGAGCGACGTCTCGATCAAGATGCGACCGCCATTGTTCACCAGTTTCGATCCGCGCTCCCGCGCGGGGAGCGACGACGTGGTAGCGGGCGCCGCCGTTGTCGATCCGATTTCGATCCGCGCTCCCGCGCGGGGAGCGACAAGCCGCCGCCGACGCCCAGGGCGGACCCCCGCTGTTTCGATCCGCGCTCCCGCGCGGTGAGCGACACCGCGACCGTACAGGGACCATGCAGCAAGGGAGTTTCGATCCGCGCTCCCGCGCGGGGAGCGACAAGCGACCCAGCGTCGGCATGATCGCCTGGGGGGTTTCGATCCGCGCTCCCGCGCGGGGAGCGACTTGGCGATCCGATGTAAGGCGCGATGCCGAGCTTGTTTCGATCCGCGCTCCCGCGCGGGGAGCGACCGCCTAGCAACGGATCACGTTTCGCATCGAGGATGTTTCGATCCGCGCTCCCGCGCGGGGAGCGACGACGACGGCGCTCTGCATGGTGCAGGCGTTCGGGTTTCGATCCGCGCTCCCGCGCGGGGAGCGACGGCTGTATGCGCGCTGTCGTATTCGGAGCGGTGCGTTTCGATCCGCGCTCCCGCGCGGGGAGCGACCAGCGCCCGGCTTCACGCAGTTTATCGTTACGGATGTTTCGATCCGCGCTCCCGCGCGGGGAGCGACGATTCGTAACCTGCCGGGTGGCGACGAGATCGATGGTTTCGATCCGCGCTCCCGCGCGGGGAGCGACCACGGGGTTGCGATCCGTTTCAATGCACGTACTTTGTTTCGATCCGCGCTCCCGCGCGGGGAGCGACAACAATATCCAGGGTTCGATTACGATCCTTGGACAGTTTCGATCCGCGCTCCCGCGCGGGGAGCGACGTGGGCGATTCGGGATTTCCTAAGCCCCGAAGGCGTTTCGATCCGCGCTCCCGCGCGGGGAGCGACTGCAGGTGTTGACGTCCTGCGATATCATCAGCGAGGGTTTCGATCCGCGCTCCCGCGCGGGGAGCGACGTCCGCGCGCGCATCGGGCAGCGCGCTGCACACGTTTCGATCCGCGCTCCCGCGCGGGGAGCGACGGCTGGCCTCGCTGTCGCCCGAGCAGTCGAGCCTGTTTCGATCCGCGCTCCCGCGCGGGGAGCGACCAGGTGGTCATCGGAGACGCGTCTGCGGCAAACCGGTTTCGATCCGCGCTCCCGCGCGGGGAGCGACGGGAGGCGCCGCATGGCCGACCTCAGCGATGTCGTTTCGATCCGCGCTCCCGCGCGGGGAGCGACTACGCTTTGTCCCCGGACGGTACCTCGGACATAGTTTCGATCCGCGCTCCCGCGCGGGGAGCGACTCGACGAGTGTTCCATGGTGAGTGCCGATGTGATGTTTCGATCCGCGCTCCCGCGCGGGGAGCGACCCGTTCCTGTCGGCACCTTTGCGGCTCAGATCGCGTTTCGATCCGCGCTCCCGCGCGGGGAGCGACCTAGGGATGTGCATGTCATGAAGACCGTCATAGGTTTCGATCCGCGCTCCCGCGCGGGGAGCGACGCGTGCCGACGCCCACTGCGCGACCAGGTGCGGGTTTCGATCCGCGCTCCCGCGCGGGGAGCGACACTGCTTCGCGCCTGATACTTGTGGTCGATCAGGTTTCGATCCGCGCTCCCGCGCGGGGAGCGACTTCAACGGCATCCTCAACTGTCGGCACGGCGAAGTTTCGATCCGCGCTCCCGCGCGGGGAGCGACTTCTCGCTTCATACCGACCGCACCATCACGCTGGCCGTTTCGATCCGCGCTCCCGCGCGGGGAGCGACCTGCTGCAGAACGCGCAGGCGCTGGTGACGGCGCTGTTTCGATCCGCGCTCCCGCGCGGGGAGCGACGTCCGCGCGCGCATCGGGCAGCGCGCTGCACACGTTTCGATCCGCGCTCCCGCGCGGGGAGCGACTAGTCGTTCAGGTGGGCGCCAGAGTCGGCGATGTTTCGATCCGCGCTCCCGCGCGGGGAGCGACGGCGTCGCCTTCCAGAAACACGCCGGTCAAGTTGTTTCGATCCGCGCTCCCGCGCGGGGAGCGACGCTTGGGGTTCGATCGTGCGGCGAGCTGACCGATGTTTCGATCCGCGCTCCCGCGCGGGGAGCGACGTTGCGTGCTGGCCGTCTCGCCGACGGGATCTGGGTTTCGATCCGCGCTCCCGCGCGGGGAGCGACGCACGGACGGTGGTGCAGGGAGGGGCAGGGATGATGTTTCGATCCGCGCTCCCGCGCGGGGAGCGACGGGTTGCCGGAGGGGGCGTCTGTGAGGGTCAAGTTTCGATCCGCGCTCCCGCGCGGGGAGCGACTGGCGCTCCAGACTGCGGGCATGTTCACTTACTGGTTTCGATCCGCGCTCCCGCGCGGGGAGCGACACGTGGCGGAAACGACCATCCCCCTTCTCGTGGAGGTTTCGATCCGCGCTCCCGCGCGGGGAGCGACGTCATGGAGCGGGCGATGCCGCCGGGCGGCAACTGGTTTCGATCCGCGCTCCCGCGCGGGGAGCGACCATGATAGTCCCCTTGTCTGTTATCCGCTCCACATGTTTCGATCCGCGCTCCCGCGCGGGGAGCGACTCGTTGCGGCAGATACCGCCCCGTAATATCCGCGTTTCGATCCGCGCTCCCGCGCGGGGAGCGACCGCCGCGGCTCTGCGCGTTGCGGTGCTCGACGCTGTTTCGATCCGCGCTCCCGCGCGGGGAGCGACTCACGGCAACCGCCTGAGCCAGGTGCGCACCGTCGCTGTTTCGATCCGCGCTCCCGCGCGGGGAGCGACAGGCGGCGAGGCAGCCGAGGGCGGCTGCAGCAAAGTTTCGATCCGCGCTCCCGCGCGGGGAGCGACCCCCACCCCGGTAGTCACGTGATCGCAAAGGGGAAAACCGCCCGCTTGCGCGAACCCTCTTCCCCCGAACCCGACCAACCACCCCCAGAGATGAACTCAATAATAATCTCTTTCCTGAACAATGCCAAAGAGCGAGCGCGACCCTCCCCGCGATTGGTCGGACGCTTCAGGTTCGCGTCATCCTCATAGGATCAGCGGCCCTTCAAGGTCCACCACCGGTTTGCCACCGACATGCTCGACCCGCTGCCGCCCGCCCGCCCCAAGAAAATAGAACCGCAGGCTGTCACGCTCCGCATCCATCTCCCCCACCAGCCGCGCCCGCAGCGCCACCCACTGCTCCGGCAACACCTCGCACTCGAATACCGAGAACTGCACCCGCTGCCCGTAATCCTGGCAGGCCCGGGCGATCCGCCGCAGCCGGCGCGCTCCACCCGGCGACGTCACCTCCACGTCGTAGCTCACCAGAACCAGCATTCCGCTACCGCCAGACCATTGGCGGGTAGGCGTCCAGGTCGCCCCGCAGCGTACGCGCCAGCAGGCTCGCCTGCACATGCGGCAGCAGGCCGAGCGGCACACGTTCCCGCAGAAACGGGTGCTCGATCTCCTCCTTCTTGCGCTCCTGCCAGGCGGTCAGCACCGCCTTCCGGCTATCCTCCGCCAGCAGCACTGCCCCGTTCTCCATCGCTCGGAAGTCCTCCACCCCGACCTCGCGCCGGTTGATCAGCGAAAGTGCCAACCGGTCCGCGAGATTGGCCCGCAACTCCTCCATCAGGTCCAGCGCCAGACTCGGCCGGCCCGGCCGCATTCGGTGCAGGAACCCCGCCGCCGGATCGAGCCCGACCCCTTCCAGCGCCCCGCGACAATCGTGCACCAGCAAGGTGTACAGGAAGGAGAGCAACGCATTCACCGGATCCAGCGGCGGCCGCCGGCTCCGCCCCTGGAAACCGATCTCCGTTACCCGTATCGCTTGGCCGAACACGCCGAAGTACAGCGCCGCCGCCTCGCCCTCGTGTCCGCGCAGCCGATCCAGATCGGTTTCATAAGCCGCTCGCGCCGCGATCGCCCGCATCCGCTCAACCGCCGCCGTCAGCGCGTCTCGCGCCGTCTCGGCAAGCGAGCCGCCGTGATCCCGCAACGCCCGCTGCAACACCCCCCGCTGGTTCAACGCCTTTCCCGCCACCATCGCCCGCGCCACCGCCACGCAGCCGGCCGGATCGTCCCCGCGCCGGTATTGCTCCCGCCGCAGCAGCACGTTGCCCGACACCGGTCCCTCCACCCGCGCCAGGAACCGCCCGTTCATCCCGAAGAAGGCGCATACCACCCCGGCCTCTGCCAGCGCGCCCATCAGCGCCGGTGACAGCGACACCCGACCGAACGCCGCCACGCTGCCGAGCAGGTGCATCGGCACCCGCAGCCGCTCCGCGCCATCCACCTCCACCACCACGTTGAGCCCGTCCTTGCGCAGCCAAGCTCCGTCCAGCGTCACGTACAACGTGTTCAGCAGCCGGCGCATCGCGTCCCCCGCTACTCCCGCAGCATCTCGCCGAGCCATGCCGCCGCCGAGCGCGCGGCGCCCGTCACGCGCGGCCGGCAGATCTCCAGCAGCGAACACGGATCGCAGCGTCTGCGCTCGTACTCCATGCGCGGCGTGCGTCCGGCCTCGAACAGCGCCCGCGTGTCCACCGCGATCCGTATCGTCAGCGCCCGCAGCTCGGCGTCGAGCGGCACAACCGTCCTCCGTCGCGGCTCGCCGTAGAACAGTGCCCCCTCCGCGATCTCCGTCGCGAACATCTCCTCCAGCGCGAACGCCTGCGCGCAGAGCTGCACCTCGTCGGCTCGGTGCGCCTTCGGACGGCCGCGCTTGTGTTCCACCGGATACGGCAGCCATCCGTCACCCGCCGCCCGCAGTTCCACCACGTCGGCGATCCCGACCACTCCGAGTCGATCCGAACGCAGCGGCATGCTGGTTACCGTCCGCACCCCCCGTCGCACCTCGGATCCGGTTGAGTGCACCCGCTCATGCGCGATTCGCCCCTCCGCCGTCGCCGCGTCCTCAGCCCAGCATTGCTCGACATGGATCAGTGCGCACTGCCGCGGGCAGTACAGGTAGTGCTGCAGGGCGGACAGCGCGACCGGCTCCGCGTCCGCCATCCGCTCCGCCCTCAGATCTTCCGCTCGATGGTCACCCCGCTCGGCAGCCCGGTCTCGTCGATCGCCACCACATAATTCCCGAACCCCCGCGGCGACCCCTCCCCGCCGGCGCGCCGCACCGTCACCCGCTCCAGCAGCTTGTGCGCCGGCGCGTTGCCAAGGTCGCTCTCGTGCCGGAACACGATCAGCTCGCGCGCCGTCATCTCGCCCCGTGCCGCGGCGCGATCGTGATCGAACATCATTCCCAGCGCCTCCCAGACCAGCGCCAGATCCGCCTCCGAGAACCCCGTCCCCTTGGTCGGATCGTTCGCCAGCCGCGCATTGACGAAGCCGTGCGCGCGATACAACCCGTATGGCACGATATGCTTGCGCCCCATCGTCCGATCGTTCTTCAACGCATCGGCCTCGTTCGTCACCGACGAACGCGTGATCGAGACTTCCATCGGCACGATCGGATCGATGCTCTCCGCGAAGGTGACCTGGATCGGCCCCCGCACCTGCCCAGCATTCACCTCCGTCGACATCACCGCCCCGAAGGCGCGGATATCGAAGAAGTTGTCGCACATCCACCGCGTCAGCTCCTGCGCCCGCTCCTTCGGCGCCTTCTTTTTGATCGTGTCCGGCTCGATCCCCAGCGCCCCATACGCCTTGCGATGCTGCACGTTCAGCACCGCGCCGTCGCGCATGTAGATGTCGTACCCAGGCGCGTCCCCACGCGCCATCGCCACGTAGTTCCGGATCTTGCGCTTGATCGCGACGTCCGTGACCAGGCCATGCCCGGTTTCCGGATCCATACGCGGCATGTTGCCGGCATCCGGATCGCCGTTCGGATTGCCGTTGCGCACATCGAACAGGAACACGAAGTCGTAGCGGTTGCTGATCGGTGGCGGTTTCGTTTCGCTCATGGCTCAACCCTCATCGGCGGCGGACTCGTCTGCAGTCGCGGCTTCGAGTTCCGGCGGCGTGTCCTTCTTGCGCCGGAAGGCCTCGCGCCGGTGATAATAGCCGAGCGCGAAGCGCCCCTGCTCCTCCAGCGGCAACGTCTTTGGGAAACTCTCGACCGAACTCGGAAGCGTGTCGCCGATCTGGTTCTCGAACCATTCCGCCAGGCCGGCACCGGCCTTCACGCGCACCGCCTTGCTGTGATTGCGCGCATTGCGGATCAACGATGGGAACACCAGCGCCGGCCTCGCCGAGGCGGACGCGTAGAACCGGTCCCGTACCGTCGCATTGCGCTGCCCCAGCGCTGCCCCCTGCAATCGCTCCAATACCGCGAACAACCGCCCGAGCTGGTAGGCGACGTTGCTCGCCTTGGAATCTTCCGACACCGGTACGTCCTCCCTGATCTGGCCGTTGCGATACATCCGCGCCAGACATGCCTTCAGGATCGCAACCCGCAGCGTGCTCACCTTCTCCAGCGTTCGCCCGCTCCGCATGTCGGTCTGGTCGCGGTCGGCGCGGATGCGCATCACCGTCTGCGCCAGCAGCGTCCGCGGATACGGCGTCCCGTTCATGATTGCCCGCATCACCTCGCCACCCAGATGCGGCGGGATGTCCTCGAGCTTGCGCTGCGGCGCCAGCTCCCGCAGCAGCGCCCATGCCGGCGGCGGCCAGAACGGCGGCCGTGGTTGGATCTCGAGATCCAGCCAGTGCTGCTGGAAGTGACGTGCGAACGCCGCGAGCTCCTGCTCGATCCAGAACCGCACCGACAAGCGCGCCGCGTTCGGACTCAACCCGAGCACATAGGTCCTGGTCCCAGGATCGATACCCGCCCCGGCGCCCGCCTCATCCAGCGGCACACCATCCTTCAGCCGCCCTATCACGTCGCGAAGCTTCACCGCCTCCGTTCGCTCGCTCGCCGCCGGCACCGCGTCCGGCTCCTCCTCCTCCTCCTCTTCGCGCCCGCCCAGCATCTCCCGCATCAGCGTTTCCGCGCTGCCATGCTCGGCCCAGAACACCGTGGTGATGTCGCCGAACCGGACCCGGTTGGCGAACCTCGGCTTCCCGGCGGCATCGCTCCCGGACGGTGCCAGCAACCCGTTCAGCGCGGTCGTGTATGCAAAAGCCGCTGCTTCCGACACCGGCGCATTCGCACCCTGGACGTGCCCGTAAGACGTGAACGCGTCCAGATTGAAGGACACCAGTGCCGCCCCCGCGCTCTGCGCGCCGGGCACGCCCTTGATCGACGGGTGCAACCGGGCTACCGGCGCCGATGTCCCGGTCACCAAGCAGATCGCTTCGGCCGCCGCGACCACACCGGCGGCTTCGGCGAGCAGCGCACTACGCGCGGCGGCCCGCTCGTGGAGAAAGCCGCGATCGCCCTCCAGCCGGAACGCGATGCCCTGGTCCAGCATCTCGCTCGCGTAGCGCAGCGCCTCGAACCGGTCCGACGACCATTCCCGCAGGAACGCCAGCAGCGCCAGGCAGCCCTCGTCGTTTGTCTCGCCGAGCATCGCCTCGTGGCGGGCCCGGAACGCCGCGTGCTCCTTCACCAGGCGTTCCGCATTCCTGGCCTGCTTCGCCACCGAAATGGCCGGATCCACTGCGGTAGCACCGAGCACGTAGGAGGTCTTGTCCCAGAAGGCTCCGCTGGCGATTGCCACCGTGCGTTTCGGCGGTGCCGGTGCCAGGATCACCCTGGGTCGCGCCTTCTTCCCGTCTCCCCCCCGCTCGTCGTCGGTGGTGACGTAGCTCCCGTCCCGTCCGATCACGAGGGTGAAGCTGATCTGCGCCGGCGCGAACCCCGGCATCGGCGCCTGACCGGCCTGGACCTGCCGCTCATAGCGCGTCGCCAGCGCCTCCAGCACCGTCACGAGACCACCCCTGGATCGTCCGGGCCCGGCACCTCGATCACCCCGTCCACCATGCGCGCCCGGAAGAAACGCGCTTCCAGCCCGGGCGCGTAATCCACGTCGAGCACCATCCAGCCCAGGTCCCGCTCGCCCTGGAGCGCCGCGTCTGGCTTCGGCGCCTCTCCATCCAGCAGCTCGAAATCGCAGGCGAACTCCCGCGTGCCGAGATAGGGATGATGGAAGCACTGCCCCTTCGCCGCTCGCCGCCGCGCGATCTCCAGGTGCTTCTGCACCGACTCCGCGGGATCGGCTCGCCCGCGCGCACTGAGCGCCATATCGGCCTCGATCACGTAGGCCACGTCCTTCAGTATTGTCGCCGCCCGCTGCTGCCGATCCTCGTCCACGTGCATCGCCAGCCCCGCGGTCGAGCCCGCTCGCATCGCCGCCCCGACTCGCCCCGTTGCGACTTTGGATCCGACTTCGTTCCGCCGGATTGACTCGAACCGGATCGGCTTCAGCACGTGGATCCGCCGCACCCGCCATGCCATCTGCGGCTTCCAGTGGATCGCTTCCAGGACCCCGCGCGCCGCGGTCGGCGTCATCACGTCGTAGCTGACTCGCTCGACCTTCATCTCTGGCCGAGAGAACAGCGCCCGCCGTCCGGACACCAGCAATCGAAAAGGTTTCAACACCATCTCTTTTCAAAAGCATTGCATAGTCGGATTGACCGCACTGCAGACTTGTTCGGGCAAATCTGCGATGCAGCAACAGCCGTCGCTTCGGCCAGCATGTTTCGATCCGCGGGCGACCTTTACCCGCCCGAGCCTAAGTGCTACGTGAAACGTGGTAGAGACACGGAGGCTGAAATTTTCGGAAGTCAGTCTACGCTATTATCATGTACCACCTGCCCTTCTGATCTCAGGCATAGAGACGGTATCAGGTCGACTCTGATACCGTCACGCCACTTATGACCGGCTGGTAATGAGCATGTCAATGATAAAATGCGAATCAGCTCAGCTTCACTTCTGCTAGCATGAACACTGAAATTCTAAGCGAGGATGAGGCGTTCTGTCGTAAGGAACGACAGGTCGGTCCAGTCCAGCCCGGCCTCGGCGCCGTAGAGATCCAGGTTCTCCAGTACCACGAACTGATCCGCATACCGGTCCGGCGCCACGCACCTCGCCGCACCCCCCGCGATCATCGCCAGCCGCGCCTTGCGTGGTACCCCGACCGCGTAGCGTCCCAGCCGCCGCGCGATCCCACCGGTCCCGGTTGCGTTCGGCAGCCGCGCCAGCAGCCGGCAGACCTCGCCCCCATCCTCGACCGGCACGATCACCGGCGCCATCTCCTCGTCGATGAACCGCATCTCCGTCGCGATGGTCTCGAAGGGGAAATCGAGGTCGCCGCGCCGCTCCTCGGTCATTTCGATCACCCCACCCCGGTCGAGCGCCTCCTTCCCATACCGCCAGTACAGCAGCTCGAAGAACGCCTGCATCGTGTTCGGCGAGAACGGATCCTCCCCTCGGGTCCGCAGCATCTCCGCCCCGGCCTCGGCGTTCTTCCGCAGCGGCCGGATCACCGGATAGTCCTGCGACGCGAACACCAGCACCTCGCTGTCCCCGGCCGCCCGTGCGAACTCACGGTTGCACCGCCCCGCCGCCTGGGCAATCTGGTCGAGCCCCGCCTCCGCGCGCATCACGAACGGAAAGTCGATATCCACCCCCGCCTCGATCAGCGACGTCGACACCACCCGGCATGGCCGCCCGTGCGTCAGGTCGTCCCGGATCTCCGCCAGCACACGCTGCCGGTGCACGCTGTGCATGCAGGTCGACAGGTGACGCGCGCCCGGCAGGTGCCGGATTGCCGCGAACAGCGCCCGCGCATGCGCCCGCTGATTGACGATGCACAGCACCTGCCGCGCCGCAACGATCCGCTCCGCCAGCGCCGCGTCATCCTGCTCGCCGATACATCGTAACGTCACCCGTCGCAGCCGCGCGAACAGGTCCGGCACGTCCCGCACCAGTTCCCGCGCATTGCTGAACCCGCCCGCGAAACCCTCTGCTTTCGTCGCGCCGGCGAGCAGGGCCGGTTGCGTCGCCGTACACAGCACCACCGAACTCCCGTAGTTCCGGCACAGCTCCTTCAGCGCCGCCACGCATGGCCGCAGCAACGGCAATGGCATGGTCTGCGCCTCGTCCAGCACCACGACGCTCTTCGCCAGGCTGTGCAGCTTCCGGCATCGACTCGTTCTCGATGCGAACAGGCTCTCGAAGAACTGCACCGCCGTCGTCACCACGATCGGCCGATCCCACCGCTCCATTGCTAGGTCCAGCCGCTCCGGTCCGACACGGCCCTCACTCCATTTTCCTTCGTTGGCCATCTCGAACGCGCTGTGATGTTCCAGAACCGTCGCGCCGAGCGCGCCCAGCACCTTGCGGTACACCGCCGCCGTCTGCTCGATGACCGAGGTAAACGGGATCACCACCACCACCCGTTCGAGGCCGTTCGCCCGCGCATGCGCCAGCGCGAAGGCCAGCGATGTCAGCGTTTTCCCCCCACCGGTCGGCACCGTCAGGGTGAACACCCCGGGCTCCTCCCCCGCCCGGGCCATCGCCTCCGCCCGCACCTGATCCCGTAGCCGATCCAGGTCGCGCGTCGCCGTCGGCTGGCCCGCGAACCACCGCCCGAGCTCCTCCTCCAGCGCCGCGATCGAAGGCTGCACCTCCTCCTCGATCGCCTCCCCGCGCGCAGCGGCCTCGAACCGCGCCGTGCAGCGCCGATCCGCGTCCACTAAGCAGGAGAAGATCATCCGCGTCAGGAAGGCCCGCTGGAATCCGCCCTCGTCCTTGAGGAAGCGCGGAAAGCCGTCCGGCCAGGACGGATCCACCGCCAGTTCCAGCCCATCCC
>CALMVO010000075.1:4578-13475 GCA_937873205.1 uncultured Acetobacteraceae bacterium | reverse complement strand
CCCCCGCCGCCCCCCCCCCCCCCCCCCCCGCCCCCCCCGCCCGCCCGCCCCCCCCCCCCCCCCCCCCCCCCCCCCCCCCCCCCCCCCCCGTTCTGCTAAGATCCAGTCGGAGACCCCGATGCAAGACCTGCCCCGCAACCCGCTGCTGTACCAGATCAACACCCGCGTGCTGATGCGTGGGATCACGCGGGCCCTCGGCCGTCCGGCCGGCTTCGACGACGTACCCGATGCGGCGCTGGCTGCGCTGCGGGCGCTGGGCGTGGACTGGGTCTGGTTCCTGGGCGTTTGGCAGACCGGCGCCGCCGGGCTGGCGGTCTCGCGGACCAATCCGGCCTGGCAGGCGGGCTTCCGCGAAGCCCTGCCGGACCTGGCGCCGGACGACATCTGCGGCTCGCCGTTCGCGGTCGCCGACTACAGTGCCGTGGCCGCGTTCGGCGGCGACGTCGCTCTGGCCCGGCTGCGGAGCCGCGCGAACGACGCCGGCCTGCGTCTCATGCTGGACTTCGTGCCGAACCACATGGCGCTGGACCATCCCTGGGTGGGCGAGCGGCCCGGCCTGTTCGTGCGCGGCGGCGAGGCGGCGCTCGCGCGGCAGCCGGAGAACTGGGTGCGGCTGGACGGCGGCGTGTTCGCGCACGGCCGCGACCCCTACTTCCCCGGCTGGCCCGACACCGTGCAGCTCGACTACGCCAACCCCGACACGCAGGCGGCGATGGCCGACACGCTGGCCGCGATCGCCGAGCGCTGCGACGGCGTGCGCTGCGACATGGCGATGCTGCTTCTGCCCGAGGTGTTCGCCGCCACCTGGGCGGTGCCGGCCGAAGGCCGCCACGTGGCCGCGTTCTGGCCCGGCGCCATCGCGAGCGCCCGTGCCCGCAACCCGGACTTCCTGCTGATGGCGGAGGTGTACTGGGGCCTGGAGCAGCGGCTGATCGCCGAAGGCTTCGACCTCTCCTACGACAAGGCGCTCTACGACGCGCTGCGGTCCGGCCCGGCGGCCGAAGTTCGGGCGTTGCTGTCGGCGCCGGTGGCGGCGCAGGCGCACCTGGCGCGCTTCCTGGAGAACCACGACGAGCCGCGGGCCGCCGCCACCTTCGACTGGCCGCGCCATCAGGCCGCGGCGCTGCTGGCCTTCGCCTCCCCCGGCCTGCGCTTCCTGCACCAGGGCCAGCTCGAGGGCCTGCGCGCGCACATCCCGATCCACCTGGATCGCTGCCCCGACGAGCCGGTGGACGAGGCGGTACTGGCCTTCTACCGGCGGCTGCTCTCGGTTTTGGACGACCCGGTGTTGCGGGACGGGCGCTACGACCCGGTGCCGCCGGACCCCGCGTGGTCGGGCAATCCCAGCCACGCAGGGTTTGTGGCCGCCCTGTGGTCCGATGAGGCCGGGCCCGCTTTCCTGCTGGCGGCGAACTTCGCGCCCGACCGCGGCCAGTGCCGGCTTTGGGTGCAGCTGGGCGACGGCCCGGTCGCGCTGGCCGACCGCCTCGGCGACGAGCGCTACGACCGCGACGGCCGCGAGATCGCCGCCGACGGGCTGTTCCTCGACCTGCCCGGCTGGGGCCACAACCTGTTCGCGATCGGCGCGCGTGCGGGAGGCAGCCCCGACGCGGGGGCGGTTTCCCCCCGCGCCGACTGGCACTAGCCTCCGCACTCCCGTTCCCGAATCCGGAAGCAGCCAGCCTATGGACCTCGTCGCCACGCGCCTTGGCAAGATCAGCCCGAGCCAGACCATCGCCATTTCGAGCAAGGCGCGCGCGCTGAAGGCAGCTGGCCGCGACATCATCAGCCTGTCTGCCGGAGAACCCGACTTCGATACCCCCCCCAACGTGAAGCAGGCGGCGGTCCGCGCCATCGAGGCCGGACAGACCAAATACACCGACGTCTCCGGCACTCCGGCGCTCCGGCGCGCGGTGGCCGAGCGGTTCCGGCTCGATTCCGGCCTCGACTACCAGCCGGACGAGATCATCGTCTGCACCGGCGGCAAGCAGGTGATCTACAACGCCATGGTGGCGACGCTCGACGCGGGCGACGAGGTGATCATCCCGTCGCCCTGCTGGGTCTCCTACCCGGACATCGTGGCGCTGGCCGACGGCACACCGGTGATCGTGCCCTGCGGCCCCAACGCCGGCTTCAAGCTGCGGGCCGAGGACCTGGAGGCGGCGATCACGCCGCGCACGAAGTGGTTCTTCATCAACTCGCCGAACAACCCGACCGGGGCCGCCTATTCGGCCGCGGAGCTACGGCCGATCTGCGACGTGCTGCTGCGGCACCCAAACGTCTGGATCTTCACGGACGACATCTACGACAAGCTGGTCTACGGCGACTTCCGGCCAGCCACGATCGTGCAGGTGGAGCCGCGGCTGCGCGAGCGCACCGTGACCATGAACGGCTGCTCGAAGGCCTACGCGATGACGGGCTGGCGCATCGGATTCGCCGGCGCGCCGCGGGCGCTGATCCGGGCAATGGACACGCTGCAGAGCCAGTCCACGTCCAACCCGTCCTCGATCTCCCAGGCGGCGGCGCTGGAGGCGCTGACCGGTCCGCAGGACTTCATCGAGGGCATGGTGGCCGCCTATCAGGCGCGTCGCGACCTGGTGGTGGGCATGCTGAACGCCGCTCCCGGGCTCGCCTGCCACATGCCCGAGGGCGCGTTCTACGTCTATCCGTCGTGCCAGGGCTGCATCGGCAAGACCAGCGCCGGCGGCACGCACATCGCCAACGACGCCGCCTTCGTGACCGCGCTGCTGGACGAGCAGGGTGTCGCCGCCGTGCACGGCAGCGCCTTCATGTTCCCCGGCCACTTCCGGGTGTCGTATGCGACCGACACCGACAGCCTGCGCGAGGCCTGCCTGCGCATCCAGCGCTTCTGCGCCGCCCTCAGCTAGACGGCCCGCATGCCGGATCTCGCCCAGCGCCTGCGCAACCTGTCCGCGCCGGCCACGGTGGCGATGTCGGTGCGGGCGCGCGCGCTGCGCGCGCAGGGCCACGACGTGATCTCGCTGGCGATCGGCGAGCCCGATTTCGCGACGCCGTCCCATGCCATCGCGGCGGCGCACGCGGCGGCGCTGGCCGGCCAGACCAAGTATCCGCCCACCGACGGCTCCGCGGCGCTGAAGCGGGCGGTGGCCGAAAAGTTCCGGCGCGAGAACGGCCTCGACTACCGGCCGGACCAGATCTGCATCGCCACCGGCGCCAAGCAGGTCCTGTTCAACGCGCTGGCGGCGACGCTCGATCCCGGCTGCGAGGTGGTGATCCCGGCCCCGTACTGGGCCAGCTACCCGCTGATCGTGCGGCTGCTGGGCGGCGTGCCGGTGTTCGTGCCGTGCCGGGAGGCGGACGGCTTCCGGCCGGACCCGGCGGCGCTGGACGCCGCAATCGGGCCGCGCACGCGCTGGGTGATCCTGAACTCGCCGAACAACCCGACCGGTGCCGTGTATCCCGAGGCGCTGCTGGCCGAGCTGGGCGCGGTCCTGTTCCGCTACCCCCACGTCTGGGTGCTGTGCGACGAGATCTACGAGCGCCTGGTGTTCGGGCAGGCGGCGCACGCCTCGCTGGCCCGCGTAGTGCCCGACCTCGCCGACCGCGTGCTCACCCTGTCCGGCGTCTCCAAGAGCTACGCGATGACCGGCTGGCGCATCGGCTACGGCGGCGGCCCGGCGCCGCTCATCGCCGCGATGACCACGGTGCAGAGCAACTCCACCTCCGGCGCCTCCTCGATCGGCCAGGCGGCGGCGGCGGCGGCGCTGTCCGGTCCGCAGGACGAGGTCGGGCTGATGCGCGACACCTACCGGCGCCGGCGCGACGTCGTGGTGTCGGCGCTGCGGGAGATTCCCGGCCTCACCTGCGCCGTTCCGGACGGCGCGTTCTACGTCTATCCGGGGCTCGCCGGCTGCCTCGGCCGCACCAGCGCCGGTGGCCGGCGCCTCGACACCGACGGCGACTTCGCGCTGGCGCTGCTGGACGAGCAGCACGTGGCCGTGGTGGCCGGATCGGCGTTCGGTAGCAGCCCGTTCATGCGGGTGAGCGTCGCCGCCGACGATGCCAGCCTGGACGAGGCCTGCCGCCGCATCGCCGCGTTCTGCCATGGCCTCACGGGCCCGAACTAACCAGTAGTGGCAGTGAGCGGCTTTGGCCGGTCGAGGAAGCAAGGCCAGGGCTCTGCCCTGGACCCACCCAAGGCGGCACCTTGAGAATCCGTCATCATTAAGGGGTTTCCAAAGGCTGGCCTTCGGCGGGTTCCAAGGGCAGCGCCCTTGACCTTTCTTGCGGCGGCAACCCTCGATCTGCTGGCCGGTTGATCGAAATGGTGCGGATGCCCGTCCGCCTGCAGCCGCATCGCTCGATCCGCTGCAGGGCGGCATGGAAGGACCGGTCCATGCCCACCGATCCGAGCTATTCCCACGGGCGCCTGAGCGCGCCGGCGCTCCATCCGAAACGCGACGTCGCCTGATCGTCCGCCGGGCGGCCGACGGCTCGACCCTCGTCAACCCTCCGCGCAGGACGACCTCGTCTGTGGACCTTCATCGCTACGAGCTGCTGAAGAGCGAGCTGGCCGACCTGTTGCGGGCGGTACCCTGGCAGGCGGAGCAGTTCGAGCGCCATCGCGACCTATTCGCCCGTCTCGCGGAGGACCGCTTCAACGTCGCCGTGGTCGGGCGCTTCAGTCGGGGCAAGTCCACCCTGATGAACGCCATGCTGGGGCAGGATCGCCTGCCGACCGGCATCGAACCGCTCACCTCGGTGATCACCAGCATCACCTATGGCAGCCACGAGAAGGTCGTGCTGCATTTCCAAGATACGTCGCTGTTCCTCGACATCCGCCTGGACGAACTCGAGGAGTACGTCACCGAGCGCGGCAATCCCGGCAATCGCCGCCGCATCCGGGAGGCCGAGATCCAGCTTCCGGCGGCCCTGTTGCGAACCGGCTTCCGCTTCGTCGACACGCCGGGGCTCGGCTCTCCGGTCGCCGGCAACACGGCGACCACGCGCGACTTCCTACCGGAGGCCGACGCGTTCCTGCTCGTCACCGGGTTCGACGGTCCGCTCACCGGCGACGAGGCGGACATCCTGCGCCTCGCGTCCGAGGCCCATCGGCAGGTGTTCATCGTCCTGAACAAGGCGGACCTGCTCGAGCCGCCTGCCCGCGACCTTGCGGTCGCCGATCTCCGAGCTCGGCTGCATGCGCTGGGCCTGCCGCAAGACCAGCCGCTCTATCCGGTCTCGGCCGCCAAGGCGCTCGGCGCCAGGCTCGGCGCCCGGCTCGGCCGGCTGCCGGCGCACGGGCTGGAGGAGCTGGAGCGCGACGTCGTCGCCTACCTGACCGACGGCAAGCGAGCCGCCTTCCTGCGCGGGATGTGCGCCCGGCTGGAGGCCGTGCTCGCGGCGGCGCCGGTGCCCGCCTCCGTGCGGGACCGGATGGCGCGGCTGCGCCAGGAGATCGAGGCGCCGCCGGCGCGGCCGCCCAGCGTGGTCCGGCCGTCGCCCGCCCTGGACGCCCCGATCGCCGCCAACCTGCCGGACTGCCTGATCTGCAGCCGGATCCAGCGCGCCGTGTTCGACGCGCTGACCTCGCTGCAGGGCAGGCTGAGACGGGATGTCGAAGCCAGGCAGACACTCGCCCGACAGGGCGGCCTATGCGGACCGCACGGCCGACAGTTCGCCGCCCTCGCGGCACCGCGCGAGGTGTGCATCGGCCTGGCCCCCGTGCTCGAGGCGCAGGCTGCCGCCTTGGAGGACGTGGCGAATGCAGAGGATGCGCCTGGCGCCGCCAGAGCGCCGATCCGCTTCGCGCCCGGCTGCGCGGTCTGCGCCCTCACGCACGAGATCGCGGCGGCCGCCCTGGCCGAGGCCGAGGCCGGGCTGCTATCGGGCAGCGGGACACCGCAGCCGGAACCGACCTTCTGCGTGCCCCATCTCGACGCCCTCGCATCGAGGCTGCAGGGGCAGCCAGTGCTACCGGGCTTCCTGCGCCGGCAGGCCAGGATCCTGCAGCGCCGGGCGGACGACATGCGCCGCTTCGCGCTGAAGCAGGACGCCTCGCTGCGAGACCTCATCACCGACGAGGAGAAGCGGGCCGCGCAAGGCGGGATCGCCGCCCTGTCCGGCCCATCGGGCGCGGCGTGAGCCGGTCTGGACCGTCGTTCTCCGGACCGGCCATTTTCGTTTCGTATCAGGTCCGCGCGGCGGCGCGATGTGCATCTACATCGTGCTCAGCATCTTCCTGAGGCAGGAGGGCTCTTCGGAGTCCAAACCGGTCGGGGCAGGCAACGCGCAGACCGGCGAGACCAACGAACAGCCGTTGCGTTAGCGGAACCAGGCCTCGTTGTCCGGCACCTCGGTCGCGAAAAACTCCCGGAACATCATCGCCAGCGGCTGCGGCGACTCTTCGGGGATGAAGTGGCCCGCCTCGATCGGGCCGCCGGTGATGTCGCTCTCGACCCCCTCGCGCCAGAGTGCCCGCGGATCGTACCAGCCGCCGATGCGGCCGCGCGTGCCCCAGACCAGCATCACGGGGCAGCCGATGCGGCGGTGGCCGCCGCGCTCCAGCTCCCGCATCGGCGCCGAGCCGTCGGCGGCGGCACCGTGTCCGCGCAGCTCCTCGTTCCAAGGGCCTTCCAGCAGGTAGTCGGCGACCGCCTCGGGATGGAAGATCTCGCGCGCCTCGTCCGGGGCCGCCAGGCTGAACCAGTCGTCCGGCGCCTTCATCTGCAGCGCCTCGGGCTTGGGGTGCAGCTGCGCGAACCAGCAGGCCTCATAGCCGGCGAGCGAGAACGCCATGTCCTGGCGCCCGGCATGGCCCAGCAGCGGCACCGCCTCGACCAGCCCCAGCCGCTGGATGCGGTCGGGCGCGTCCAGCGCCAGCTGGGCTGCGACATGGGCGCCGAAATCGTGCCCGGCGACCGAGAACCGGCGATGGCCGAACCGGCTCATCAGCGTCAGCATGTCGTGCGCCAGCTCGTCCTGGGTCAGGTGCGCCGGCAGGTCGGCGCACACCACCGCGAACCGATCGGCCACCGCCGGCGCCCCCTGGTGCCACATCGCATGGGTCTGCGGCTGGCCGTGCAGCAGCAGCAGCGGCTCCGCCTTCCAGCCGGCCACGCCGCCGGTCCGCATCCGGTAGCGGGTGCCGGACAGCGTCATCTCCTCGTAGTGAAAGCCCGCGAAGAACATCGCGTCCGTGTCCCTCAGCCAATGCCGATCCCGCGCGCCGTCCCGCCATCGCTGCGCGCCACGGTCCGGCCCTTCCCACGTCCGGCCGCAGGCCACACCATAGCGGGCAATGCTTAACGATCCCGGACCCGATCCCCTACTCTTGTTCCCGACCTTGGTTCCGCCCGCAATGGACTCCGGCAGCATCGGCGGCAGCCATGGCCGGGCTTGATCCCGACGACTGGAGCGGACTGCGGGCGCTCGGCCACCGCATGCTGGACGACATGATCGACCGGCTGGCCGCGCAGGACGGGCAGAAGGTCTGGACGCCGATGCCCGATACCGCGCGGCAGGCGCTGCGGCGGCCGCTGCCTCGCGGCCCGACCGACCCCGCAGAGCTCTACGACGAGTTCCGCCGTCGCATCGTGCCCTACGCGCTCGGCAACACCCATCCGCGCTTCATGGGCTGGGTGCATGGCGGCGGCACCGGCATCGGCATGCTGGCCGAGCTGCTCGCGGGCGGCCTCGACGCCAACCTCGGCGGCCGTGACCATGCGCCGATCGAGCTCGAGCGCGTGGTGGTCGGCTGGGCGGCGGAGATGGTCGGCATGCCGGCGAGCAGCTCCGGGCTGCTGGTCACCGGCTCGTCGATGGCCAACCTGATCGCCGTGCTGACCGCGCGGCGGCGGGCGGCGGGGCCGGCGGTGCGAAGCGACGGCGTCGGCGGGCGCGGCCTGGTCGGCTATGCCGGGGCCAGCGCGCATGGCTGCATCCCCCGCGCCTTCGACATGGCCGGGCTCGGCACCGAGGCGCTGCGGCTGGTCCCGGTCGACGGCGATCACCGCATAAGCCTGCCGGCCCTGGCCGACGCGGTGCGCCGCGACCGTGCCGCCGGACTCGCCCCGTTCATGGTGGCCGGCACCGCCGGCACGGTCGACACCGGTGCCATCGACGACCTCGCCGGCATCGCCGGCCTCTGCGCCGACGAGGGCCTGTGGTTCCACGTCGACGGCGCGTTCGGGGCGCTGGCGGCGCTGTCGCCCGCGATCCGGCCGCGCCTCGCCGGCATCGAGCGCGCGGACAGCCTGGCGTTCGACTTCCATAAATGGGCGCAGGTGCCCTACGACGCCGGTTGCGTGGTGGTGCGCGACGGGCAGGCGCAGGCCGACGCGTTCGCGCAGACATTGGCCTATCTGTCGCGCGAGGACCGGGGTGCGGCCGGCAACGCGCCCTGGCCCTGCGACCTGGGACCCGACCTGTCGCGCGGCTTCCGGGCACTCAAGGTCTGGATGACGCTGGCGACCTACGGCGCCGATCGGCTGGGCCGGATGGTGGACGAATGCTGCGCGGTGGCTCGGCACCTGGCGGCGCGGGTGGAGGCCGAGCCGTCGCTGGAGCTCCTGGCACCCGTCCCCCTCAACATCGTCTGCTTCCGGGTTGCAAGCGGCCATGCCGACCTCGACTGGCTGAACGGCGAGTTGGTGAAGGACCTGCAGGAGGCCGGCATCGCGGTGCCCTCCACCACGGTGATCGGCGGCCGCCGCGCGATCCGGGCGGCGATCGTCAACCACCGCACCGTACCCGCCGACGTCGACCTCATGGTCGACGGACTGCTGGAATTGGCGGCGCGGCGATGATGCCGCGGCGCCGGGACAGCGCCAGCAGCAGGGGCCCCCCCCCCCCCCCCCCCCCCCCCCGCCCCCCCCCCCCCCGCCCCGCGCGCAGCCCCCCGGAGACCGGCACCC
>CALMVO010000075.1:0-4568 GCA_937873205.1 uncultured Acetobacteraceae bacterium | reverse complement strand
GCGGCTTTACGCCGTGGGCCGGAAGCTCCTGGCCGGCGCCGCCGGGGCGACGCCCGGCTGCAAGTGGCGCCGCGGCGAGCAGCCCGCGCCGCCGGGACAGCGCCAGCAGCAGCCCCACCCCCACCCAGCCGAGCCAGAGCAGCCCCAGCCGCAACGGCAGGTCGCGCAGCAGCAGGTAGAGCGTCACCAGCTGCGAGCCGATCGCGGCGAGGGCCGCGGCCAGCAGCAGGCCGCGCGGGATCGCCAGCGCCGAGGCCGCATAGGCGCTCGGCTGCCGCCGCGCGTAGATCGGCGCGCACGCCACCGACAGGATCGCCGAGCCGGCGGCGCCGAGGCCGGCGACGCGCAGGATGTCGGCGATGTCGATCCCGGCCAGCACCGGCAGGATACCGATCGCCGCCAGCAGGCAGAGCGGCCAGCCGGGCGCGCCGTACCGGTTCGGCCGGCCGAAGCGCTGCGGCAGCCAGCGGTCCTGGCAGACCATGAGGATGCTGCGGCTGCCCCACAGCATGTGGGCGTTGACGATGCCCAGCATGCTGACGATGCCCACGCCGATGCCGAACAAGGCGGCGCCGGCCGGGTCCATCACCCGCGCCGCCACCGCGGTGAGCGCCCCCGCCCCGGTCGTGGCGGTGGTGCCCGGCAGGCCGGCGACAACCAGGGAGACGGCGACGTAGAGCAGGGTCGCGACCGCGGTGGCGCCGATGATCGCCACCGGCAGGTCACGGGCGGGCCGGCGCATCTCGCCGCCGAGTTCGGTGACCAGGGTCGCGCCGCTGAGCGGGAAGGTGAGCAGGGCGGCCGCCGACAGCAGCCCGTGCCAGCCGTGCGGCAGCAGCACGGCGAGCCGGCGCGGCTCGATCTGCGGCAGGCCGCACACGGCGAGCGCCAGCAGCGCCACTCCGACCAGGGAGGTGATCAGGATGCCGGCCCGGGCCGAGGCGGCGGCGCCGACCAGGTTCAGCGCCAGCACCAGCAGCAGCATGGCCGGACCGGCGAGCCGGGCCGGCACCGCCGGCAGCAGCGCGTGCAGGGTGGCGCCGAAGGTCGCGGTGTAGGCCGCGAGCCCGACATGGGTGCCGAGCACCATCCAGAAGCCGAGGAAGCCGGCGAGCGGGTCGATGTAGCGGGCCGGCCAGCGATAGAGGCTGCCGGAGACCGGGTCGGCGGCACCCAGCACCGCGTAGGGCAGGCTGACCAGCAGCACGACGAGACTGGCCAGCAGGTAGGCGGGTGCGGCACCCGCGCCTGTGAGCGCCACCGCCGTGCCGGTGAGCACGATGACGCCGCCGCCGATGACTTGCTTCAGCCCGAGGCAGAACGCCATCGGCCCCGTAAGGCTGACGGGAAGCCCGCCGGAATCGGGGGTGCAGGGGACGACTGTCCCCTGCAGGGTCCAGGGCAGAGCCGTGGCCTTCGTTACGTCCGTAATACGTTCTCCACCACTTTTTGCAGCCTGCCGCTGCCCGGCGCCGTAACGCTGGAGAACCATGCCGCCAGCCGCCCATCCCGCCCGATCACGTACTTGAAGAAGTTCCAGCGCGGCCGCGACAGCACGCCGCCCTCGCGGCCGAGCCAGCCGAACAGCGGGTGCGTCTCCGGCCCGCGCACGTGCAGCTTTTCGGTCATTGGAAAGCTGACGCCGTAGTTGCGGCTGCAGAAGGCGCCGATCTCGTCCGCGTCGCCCGGCTCCTGGCCGGCGAAATCGTTGCTGGGGACCCCGATGACGACAAGTCCATCCGGCTCGTAGCGCGACCACAGCGTCTGCAGCCCGCCATATTGCGGCGTGAAGCCGCACTTCGACGCGGTGTTGACGATCAGCAGCGGGCGGCCGGCGAACCGGCGCAGCGGCATGGTCTCGCCCTGCAGGCTCGTCAGGGTGAAATCGTAGGCGGTCGGCTCGGCCATGTCGTCCTCGGGGGCGGGCGCTGCGGCCGCGCATTGGGGCGTGGCCGGGCGGGCGCGGTCAAGAGCGCGGCCGGCCGATGCTGATGAGGGCGGCCAGGAGCGCCGTCGCCGACGCCAGCACCAGGCACGTCCGATTGGCGGCCGCACCCAGCAGCGTGAAGCAGGTCGCCACCAGCATGGCGCCGATGGTCTGGCCCAGCAGCCGCGCCACCGAGATCATGCCGCTGGCGCTGCCGCCGCGCGACAGGGGTGCGGCGAGCAGGATGGCGCGGTTGTTGGGCGGCTGGAACAGCCCGAAGCCGGCGCCGGCCAGCGCGATGCGCCAGACGATGTCGGCATCGCTCGGCCGGGCCGGCAGCAGCCACAGCGCCGCGAAGCCGCAGGCGGTGAGGCCGAGCCCGGCCGAGGACAGCACCGCGGCCGGGTAGCGGTCCGACAGCCGACCCACCAGCGGCGCCACCACCACGATGGCCAGCGGCCACGGCGTGATCAGCAGCCCGGTGGCGACGTCGGAGCGGCCCAGCACCCCCTCCAGCGTGAACGGCATCGAGATGATGAAGAAGTTGGAGGCGACGAAGGCGAGGAACCCGGTCAGCACCGCGCTGCGGAACCCGCCCAGCCGCAGCAGGTCGAGCGGCAGCAGCGGGTCGGCGCGGCCGAGCTGCCGGCGCACCAGCAGCACCAGGCAGACGGCGCCGACCAGCAGCAGCAGGCTTGAGGCGGCGATGCCGTCCCGATGCGCCAGCCGGTCGAAGCCGACGATGAGGCCGCCGAAGGCGATCGCGTTCAGCACCACCGATAGCCCGTCCAGCGGCGTCGGCAGGGGCTTCGTGCGCGGCAGCGAGGTAGCCGCGGCCAGCAGGGCGATGCCTCCCAGCGGCAGGTTGATCAGGAACAGCCACGGCCAGCGCGCCACCGACAGCACCCCGGCCGCGATGGTGGGGCCGAGCGCCACGCCGGCCGCGATCACCAGCCCGTTCAGCGCGATGCCGCGGCCGATGATCGCGCGCGGGTAGATGTGGCGCACCAGGGCGACGTTGACGCTGACGATGCACGCACCTCCGAACCCCTGCAGCGCCCGGGCGAGCGAGAGCTCCAGCAGCGTGGTCGAGGCCGCGCACAGCAGCGAGGCGATCAGGAACAGCGCCAGCCCGATGCGGCACAGGCGCGCATAGCCGATGCGGTCGCCGATCGCGGCCAGCGGCAGCAGCGAGATCACCGAGACCAGCTGGTAGGCGTTGATGACCCAGATCGCCGACGAGGTGGTGGCGTGGATGTCGTGCGCGATCCGCGGCAGCGCCACGTTGGCGATGGCGTAGTCCAGCACCGACAGCAGCACCGACAGCCCGACCGCCAGCATGGCGATCCTGCGCGCTCCGCCATGCAGCCCGTCATGCTCCACGGTGGCAGTGGAAGCGGTGGCGGTGGCGGTGGCGTCGGGCGGCGCGGTCACGGCTCGGTTCGGCATGAGGCCGTTCTAGGGCCGCCGGGCCGCCGCTGGAACCGCTCTGGCCCGGAATCGCCGCTTGCCGGTCCGGTCCGGCGCCGTCATGGTCTGGATCGATTTTGGGACACCCGGGCGTGCGGTCCGTCGCCCCCGCCCGGACAGCGCGAACGGAACGCCCGCCCGATGCAGATCACCGCCGGCTACGACATCGTCTATGACTGCCCGCGGCCGACGCCGATGATCCTGCTGCTGAGCCCGCACCCGTCGCGCGACGCCGACCTCGCAGCGCCGCACGCGATCGCCTTCGATCCACCCATCCCGTCCGAGCGCTACCTGGACAGCTTTGGCAACGTCTGCACCCGCCTGCTGGCGCCGCCCGGCCTGCTGTCGATCTCCTGCCGGATGGAGGTGCGGGACAGCGGCGAGCCCGACCGGCTGATGCCCGAGGCGAAGCAGCTGCCGGTCGAGGCGCTGCCGGCCGACACGCTGGTCCACCTGCTCGGCAGCCGCTACTGCGACACCGACCGGATGTCCGACCGCGCCTGGGCGCTGTTCGGCGACGGGCCGCGCGGCTGGGCGCTGGTGCAGGCGATCTGCGACTACGCGCACGCGCGGATCGCCTTCAACTACCAGGACGCCGACGCCACCCGCACCGCGTCGGAGGGCGAGCGCGACCGCCGCGGCGTCTGCCGCGACTACGCCCACCTGGCGGTGACGCTGTGCCGCTGCATGAACATCCCGGCGCGCTACTGCACCGGCTTCCTCGGCGACATGGGCACGCCGCCGCCCTACGGGGTGATGGACTTCGCCGCTTGGTTCGAGGTCTATCTGGAGGACGGCTGGCACACCTTCGACGCGCGCAACAACACCCCGCGCATCGGCCGCATCCTGATCGCGCGCGGCCGCGACGCCACCGACGTCGCCATCGCCACCACCTTCGGCCCCTGCCGCCTGGCCGGCTTCACCGTCATCACCGACGAGGTGGCGACGGAAGTGGCCAAGGCCGACCTGCCGGCGGCGCTGCCGGGGTAGGGAAGGCCAGGGGCGCCGCCCCTGGACCCCGCTGGGGCCGTGGGCCCCAGGCCCCTTTGCTTAAGAATGGTGTCCAGAGGCTCCGCCGCTGGTGGGGTCCAGGGGCAAAGCCCCTGGCCTTGCTACCGCCGCCCCGGGAAGCAGATCGGCGCGCACGCCGGCCGCGGCACGTAGCGGCCCA
>CALMVO010000074.1 GCA_937873205.1 uncultured Acetobacteraceae bacterium | reverse complement strand
GGAGCGTGGTGTCATGAAATGGTGTCACGATCGCGATCTCAGGGTGCTGCTGCGGGATCCGCCCGACCGGACGGTCAAGTGGGCGTGCCTCGCGCTGGCGCTGCGACGGACGGGGGGCCGGGCGGTGGAGACGGAGGGGTTCCACCTGTCGATCGAGCGGGGCGGACGGGTGACGCGGTTCCATCATGCGGTGGGGATCGCGCGGGGGTATCGGCTGGAGGCGCTGCAGGCGTTCCTGGAGGAGACGGCATGAACGTGCTGCGGCGGCGGGGCTACGTGGCGCGGGTGGAGTTCGACGGGCGCGACCGGGTGCTGGTGGGGCGGGTGCTGGGGACCCGCGACGTGGTGGGGCTCCACGCCGACAGCGTGGCGATCCTGGAGAAGGCGTTCGCGATCGCGCTGGACGACTGCGAGGCGGCGTGCACGGCGCTAGGGCGGCAGGCGCAGCGGAGCCATAGCGGGGAGCTGCGGCTGCGGATGTCGCCGCGGACGCACCGGATCGCGGCGATGGCGGCGGAGGCGTGCGGGATGAGCCTGAACGCGTGGACCCGGGAAGCGATGCGGCGGACGGGGCGGCTGGATCTAGGGGTGGTTTAGGCAGGGTGCCGGGGTGGATGACGGCCTGTGCGACGGCAGATGTCATGGCGCTTTAGCAATCAGTACGCTTACTTGTACGAGCGCGTGATAGGGTGAGCTCGGAGGTACGGTCCCATGTCCCATGTTTCCTACAGCGAGCTGCGGCAGAACCTGTCGCGCTATCTGGATGCGGCCGTCGAGACCCGTGCCCCGCTCGTGGTGACGCGGCAGGGCGGCAAGGGCAACGTCGTGATGATCTCCGAGGCGGAGTTCTCCGGCTGGCAGGAGACGGTGCACCTGCTCAGCAGCCCGCGGAATGCCGAGCGGCTGCTGCGCGGCCTTCGGCAGTTCGAGGCGGATCAGGGACACGAGCACGGGCTGCTGCCTCCTGGGTCGTGAGGGTCCATGTCAGCGACGACGGGTGGGCCGACTACCTGCACTAGGTCGAGGCCGATCCGGACGTTCATCGCCGGCTGAACGAGCTGATCGAGGATGCGCGCCGCCGTCCGTTCATGGGACTAGGGAAGCCCGAGGCCCTGAAGGGCGACCTATCCGGGTGGTGGTCCCGACGCATCACGTCGGAGCACCAGCTGGTCTACCGGGTGCAGGGCCGGAAGGGCGAGGATCAGCGGATCGAAATCATCCAGTGCCGGTATCACTATTGAGGCTCTGATCCGACTACGGCTACTTCAGCGTTCATCCAGCCTGCACCATCGCCCGTTCCTCCGCCGACAGGCTATAAAGAGCGAAACTCGCTTCATTCAGCGCCGTCTCCGCCATCGCGATCCCCGCTTCGACCGCATCGAGTTCGGCTGCAAGTGATACGACGCCCTCGACCAGCGCGGGATCCGTCGCGGGCGGGATGCGGCGGAGCAGGTCGCAGAGGGCCCTGCCCGTCAGCTGCTCCGTCACTGTCGTCATCGCGGCGAGGCGGCGCCAGACTGCGTGAACGAAGGCACTCTCGGCCGCGGTGACGAAAACGCGGTCCAGCACCGGCACCCCGTCCGCAAGGAGTGTGAGTTCACCCCCTGCGAGGGTGGCTAAGAGGCGGGCGCCGGGACGTAGCGCAGCACCAACCGCCGCCTCCCGCCGCGCAATCTCGGCCTCCCGCAGCGTTATGCCGCGGCCGCGGCGCTCGCGGGCGCCGAGGCTCGTGGGCGCGGTCAGCGCGAAGTCCCCGGCGGCGGGGAGGCCATGGAACAGCCACTCGATTGGGCGGGCGCGGATTGTGACTTCGAGGCGGCGGTTGAGGGCGTTGACGGTGCGGCGGCGCTCGGTATGAAGGCGCTGCAAGTCGCGGGCGAGGTTGGCGACGGGTGCCTGTGCTGCCGCGGTGGCGTTTGGGATCGGTAGATCCTTGATGAACTGCCGATTAGCTTCAAAATAGTTGTTGTCCTTTGGCTTCGCGGTGCGGCGAAAGACGAAGTCGGCCACGGGTGCGTTGAGGATACCGAGGAGAAACCAGGGGTCCGTTCCTTCTATGGGGACGATCCCGTTCACCCGAACATTGTTGAGAGCGAAGCCACCAGCCTGATCGTAACAGAGACGGAGGTTCGGCACCGTCTGTGCCACAATTAGTTTAGGCCAGTCCTGCTTGTCGATGTTCTGGTTGCGGCCGAACCGGTACCAGTCCGCGTTGGCAAACGGACGGATTGTTGCACTGCCCTCACGCTTGGTTTCACGTCCCTCTAACTCCTGTCGGAAGCGCGTCAAATATGCCCAGGCCTGCGGGTAATCGCAGTGCATTCTCGCCTCCGGGATAAGGCGCATGGCTCCCGAAGGGTCAGGAACATAGGGAAACATGATATATGTTCCGGATGCCGGCGTGACGTAGCGTTTCGCCTCTGCCCCCGAGACGAGCGGCCGCATGATCGCGTCCTCGATCTCGACTTCATAGGCGAGTGGGCGCGGCGATCCAGGTGGGCGGCAACGGTAGCGGCCAGGGCCGAGCCGATCGAGATGGAAGATTGCATCCGCGCTCGTCTGCACGCCAACAAAGATCTGCGTCGTCACGGCGGTCAATGGGCGGCAATCTCGTGCCAATCGGTTGATCAGCGTCCGCGCCGCGCCCGCGAGCATGACCCAGCGGTCACCGTGATCCTGTTCCCCCCAGGCAAGGCCACCGCCTGCCGCCCACGGATCCGGCGGAACCTGCGAAGGCCCTCTCGGCGCTTCCGCCACCCGGATCAATCCAGTGGGGGCACGCGAAAAGAATTGGAGCGCTGTATAGACCGTCGCCTCCTCGAACACCTGATGGCTCCGGAAGTCGAGCCAGCGGTCGAGATGCCGCCCGCGTGCGATGAGGTTCCGCAGGCCCTCGCCGTAGTCGTTCACGGTCCAGACGGAGGGCGCGATGTAGCCCATCCGCCCGCCTGGCCGCAGCAGAATTAACCCCTTCTCGATGAAGGGGAGGTAAAGGTCGAAGTTGCCGGTACTAGTGCTCTCATAGGGAGGCGCTCCGACTAAGCGGCCGTTGACGAGCCAGTACGCGACATCGGGATGAGCAAGCCGATAATTCTGCAACTTTACATAAGGCGGGTTACCAACCACTGCGTCAAAGCCACCGCGCGCAGCCACTGCTGGAAAGGCTGCAACCCAATCGAAGGTGTTGACGCGCTCCCGCTTTACGTCATCGAAGGCGTCCTCCTGCAGGCCAATATAGAAAGCAGGGGAGACGAGGGAATTACCCGATTTCACCGTCGCGTCGAGAGACGAGAGCGGCCGGTCCGACCGCGCAGTGTGGAGCCAGAGCGCGAGCTGCGCGATCTCGACGGAGGACGGATTTATGTCCACGCCGTGGATCGCGGTGGCAAGGAAGTCGTGCATCGGCTCGGATGGCGCACCGACATCGCGCAGCGGTTCAGTGTCCCGCCACGCGGCCTCCAAGTAGCGAAGCGCGGTGATGAGGAAAGCGCCGGAGCCGCACGCCGGATCCAGCACCGTGAAGCGGCGCAGCGCTTCGCGGTAGCGCTCCACCGCCGCCCCGTCCGGTGGTCCGGTCTCGGACCACCCGGCCTCGCGCCGCATCTCCAATAGGCACGGCCCGATCGTCCCGTCCACGAGCCGGTCCACGATCCACTCGGGAGTGTAATAGACGCCATCGGTCTTGCGGCCGGACAGCTTGTTGACAGACTCTCTCCCCTCGAACTGAGCCTCCAGCATCTCCAGCTCGGTGATGCTCTGCTCGAAGATGTGGCCGAGGGTGTAGAGACCGAGCGCTTCCCGCTCAGTTCCCTCTCCAAGTGCGGCGGCGTAGTTGTAGGTGGCGCAGAGAAAGAGGACGGTGAGCGGCGATGATGCGATGGCCGCTTCGTTCTGGGCCTGGTTGGGTTGGCAGAAGAGCCGATTTGGAATTTGCAGTGCGTCCAGCATCGGGTCGGGCGCGAACAACCCGCCGTTGAACCGATGGATTGTCCGCTGCCCGAAAGTCGTGCCCGCATTCATCGCATGGAACAGGCGCGTCATATCCGCCCAGATCGTGGTCGCATCGGGGTCGTAATAGGGATCGGCGCTGCGATCCGACAGGAACTGTTGCAATAGCTTCGGCGGGAAAGCGAGGACCTGCCCCATGTCCTCGCAGTAGAAAACGAACAGCAACCTGTCGAGGATCTTCTGCGCCATGCGTACGAGGCGACCGTTGGTGCCGGGATAACGCGGCGTAAGCGGGCCGTTCTGCGTGACGAGCGTCGTGATCAGTTCGTCACGGAACGCTCTATATTGTTCATAGAATTTCGTCTCAATCTGACGGTCCCGGAAGCGTCGCTGCTCGATGAGGGCGAGGAGCGCGGGCTTCCCGCCCCGCGTCAGGAGCGCGTCGCGATGGAAAATCCTGGAGAAAAGATAGCGGCCGAACCGCGCATCCTCGGTATCGTCAAGCAGGGAGGGCGTGCGGAACAGATCGCCCTGTGGCTGACGGATGACGAAGGAAAGGTACTGGTTCCTACCCCGATCATACCAGTAGAGGCGGAACTCGTTCATGTCGGTGACGATCCCCCAGCGCGGCAGGATCGGTTCGCTGCCGATCATCCCGCGCCGGGCGCCGCCGAGATAGTCGAGGCACTGATCCACCGGCGAACGGCGGCTACCCTTGCGCGATTGCTCCGTATCGAGGGTCGTTCGGTCCCGCCGCGTCCCCTTGAACTCGCAGAGGGCCTGCGGCACGTCTCTGGTCCCGGTCAGGTAGCCGAGTGCGAGGTCAGCGCGGCCCGGTCCGCCACCTGCACCGGCGCCGGGAATGGTGAACTGCTGGATCATCGTGTGACCGTCGCCGGCCGCGCCCTGTCCGGGTCCGACATAACCCCAAGTGTCCCGGAAGAAGGTCTCAACGAAGGCCGCTTCGGCGCTTGTCTCGCCGACATCTGGTCGAGCGGCCCAATTCTGAAGTCGTTCAAGAAGGGTTGCTTCGGCCGCCGTGTCTTTGAAGGCGACGTAGTCGTCGGCCCAGACGGAACGGAGGAAAGTTGGATTAAGGAACGAGTTGTATGAGGACGTCATGGCGGCGAGTAGATCGATGGTGCCAAAGCCGGTCAAGATCAGCGGTTTACAAGCAGCTTTCGAACAATCCTCCCCATCGGGGCATCCGCCGGGCTACACCTGGTTCATGAACGTTAAGGGTCGGTCAATCGTCATGGCTTGCCGACCTTGCTGCCGCCCATCCGTCACCCGCTCGTCACCTCGATAACATCCATTGTCGTGACGACCATCCGTTTGACGCTTCGTCCTCGACATCCGGAGCGTCCATCTTATATAATTGGACCATAATTCTATATGGAAGCGGTTGCATGGCGCTCAGCTTAAAGGATCGAGAAACCGACAGCCTCGCGCGTCAGGTCGCGAGCCTGACAGGGGAGAGCCTGACCGAGGCGGTGCGCGGCGCGCTCCGGCTGCGGTTGCGCGATGAGCAGCTCAAGCGGGGCAAGGGGCCGTGGGACGCGGGCAGAATCGACGCCCTGATCGAGCGCTACAACGTCCTGCCCGTCTTCGACACCCGTACCGATGATGAGATCCTGGGGTATGACAAGAACGGCCTTCCGTCCTGATGGTGATCGACAGTTCGGCCCTGATCGCCATCCTGTCCAAGGAGGCGGAACGCCGTCCGTTCGAGGACAGCATCAGGTTGGCTCCTGCCAGGCTGCTGAGCGCCTGCGGGCTGGTCGAAACCTCGATCGTGGTGCTGTCCCGCCGGCGCGAGGAAGGACTGGCCATCCTCGACGAGCTGCTGGCCGACATGCAGGTCGAGACCGTTCCAGTCTCGGCCAACCATGCGCGGCTCGCCGTCGATGCCTTCCGACGTTTCGGCAAGGGACGGCACCCAGCAGGCCTGAACTTTGGCGACTGCTTCTCCTATGCGCTCGCCAAAGCGACCGGCGAACCCTTGCTGTTCAAGGGCGACGACTTTTCCCAGACCGACATCACGCGAGCAGTATGACCATGCCTTGCGGGCCGAGATGCGGCGGCTGCACTGGGTGATCGCGATGGTGCTTTGGGACGGTCGTTCTGCCGGAAGGGATGGGGCACTAGATCAGGGGATGCCCGATCATCCTCCGCCCGATGCCGTGCCGGCCCTGATCGCCGGGCATGGGCGGGTCTCGCTGCTGACGCCGGACGGGGAGCTGCTGACGCCTTCGCCGGCGGAAGCGGTGGCGATGCTGCGCGGGCTCGGCCCGCCGCTGGTGGTGCATGGGCCGGCCACGGCGCGGCGGCTCGGGCTCGGGGCCGGGCGGCTCGCCTGCCTCGACCTGCTGGAGTTGTTCGCGTTCGTGATGCCGGCCCGGGCGGCGGCGCCGACGCCGCGGGGGGTGGCACTGGCGCTCGGGCTCGACGCGCGGGCGATCGGGCGGGCGGAGGCGGACCTGCTGCCGGAGCTGGCGTCGGTGCTGCTGGAGCGGGCGGGGCAGCTGGCGCACACGCCGTCCGGGGGCGAGATGCGGGCGCTGGCGCTGGTGATGCGGCAGGCGGGATGGAGCTGGGGAGCGACGCTGTGCGCGCGGCTCGGCGTCGGGACGCTGCTGCCGCCGGAGGCGATGCAGCCGGCGGACGCGCTGCGGGTGTGGCGGCGGCTGCCGAAATGGGAGGAGACGGCGGCGCGGCCGGCGCCGTCGCAGAACGGGGTGCTGCCGCAGGAGGCGCGGGCGCGGCTGTCGCGGCTGCTGGGTCCGGGGGCGGAGGACCGCGCCGGCCAAGCCGACTATGCCGACGCGGCGACGGCGGCGTTCGCGCCGCGGCTGGTGCGGGGCGACCCGCACCTGGTGCTGGCGGAGGCCGGCACCGGCACCGGCAAGACGCTGGGGTATGTTGCGCCGGCCAGCCTGTGGGCGGAGCGCAACGGGGGGACGGTGTGGATCAGCACCTACACGCGGCATCTGCAGCGGCAGATCGAGGCGGAGCTCGCGCGGCTGCATCCGGACCCGGCGGTGCGGCGGCGCCGGGTGGTGCTGCGCAAGGGGCGCGAGAACTACCTCTGCCTGCTGAACATGGAGGAGGCGGTCGTCACGGCGCAGGCGAGCGCCGGGCGGATGGACGGCGGCGGGGCGCCGGCCTCGCTGGTGCCGCTGTCGCTGCTGGTGCGGTGGGCGGGGGCGACGTCGGACGGCGACGTGCTGGGCGGCGACCTGCCCGGCTGGTTCGTGGAGCTGTTCGGCAGCGCGTTCACCTCGGGCCTGGCGGACCGGCGCGGCGAGTGCATCCACGGCGCCTGCGCGCACTATACGCGGTGCTACATCGAGCACGGCATCCGGCGTGCCCGCGAGGCCGACCTGGTGGTGGCGAACCACGCGCTGGTGATGGCGCAGGCGGCCTGGCACGGGCGGTTCGGCGACGGCGGCGACGAGGATTCCGTGCCGTTGCGCTACGTGTTCGACGAGGGCCACCACCTGATGGACGCGGCCGACGGCGCGTTCTCGGCCGAGCTGTCCGGTCTGGAAGCGGCGGAGCTGCGGCGCTGGCTGCTGGGGGCGGAGGGCAGCCGGTCGCGGGCGCGTGGGCTGGCGCGGCGGCTGGACGACCTGGTGGCCGGGCAGCCGGAGCTGGAAACGCCGATGCAGGCGGCCCTGCTGGCGGCGCGGGCGCTGCCGGCGCCGGGGTGGTCGGGGCGGCTGGCGGACGAGACGCCGTCGCTGCCCGGGGCACTCGGCGGCGAGGCGGCAGGGGAGCAAGCGGGCGACCCCGGCAACCCGACCGAGGCGCTGCTGCGGCTGCTGCGGCGCCAGGTGCTAGCGCGCAGCGGCGGGCGCGGCGGTGCTGGCGGTGGCTCTGGCGGCGGTCCTGGGCGCGGCGACGCGATGGGGGCCGCGGAGTGCGACCTGCGGCCGGTCGAGCCGGAGCTGGCGGAGGCGGCGCAGCGGCTGGAGCGGGCGCTGGCGCGGATCCGGGAGCCGATGACCACGCTGGTGGAGCGGCTGCAGGCGCGGCTGGAGGAGGAGGCCGACAGCCTCGACAGCGCCCTGCGCGGCCGCATCGAGGCGATGTGCCGCACCATGCGGCGGCGGGTGCTGTCCCGGCTGGAGGCGTGGAGCCTGATGCTGCAGGGGATGGTAGAGACGCCGGACCCGGACTTGCGGCCGACGCACGTGATGTTCCTGCGGCTGGACCAGCGGCCGCTGGGCGGGCAGCCGGGCGCGCGCGACGTCGGGCTGCACCGGCACTGGCTGGACCCGACGCTGCCGTTCGCGGCCGCGGTGGCGGCGCCCGCGCACGGGCTGCTGGTGACGTCGGCGACGCTGCGCGACCAGCCGCGAGGCGCGGCGGGCGATCAGCCGCGCGGCGCGGCAGGCGATCAGTCGCGCGGCGCGGCGGGCGACCTGGGCGGGGACGAGGTCGATGCGAGCTGGCTCAGCGCCGAGGCGCGGGTGGGGGCGCCGCACCTGCCGTCGGCGGCGCTGCGGGCGTCGCTGCCGAGCCCGTTCGTCTATGGGCGGCAGACGCGCGCCTTCGTGGTGACGGACGTGGCGCACGACGATCCGGCAGCGCTGGCCGGGGCCTACCGCGCGCTGTTCCTGGCCGCCGGGGGCGGCGGGCTCGGGCTGTTCACGGCAATCAGCCGGCTGCGCCAGGTGCAGCAGCGGATCGCGGTGCCGCTGGAGGAGGCCGGCATCGCGCTGTTCGCGCAGCATGTCGACGCCATGGACAATGCGACGCTGGTGGACGTGTTCCGCACCGAGGAGGACAGCTGCCTGCTGGGCACCGACGCGATGCGCGACGGCGTCGACGTGCCGGGGCGGGCGCTCAGGCTGGTCGTGTTCGAGCGGGTGCCGTGGCCGCGGCCGGACATCCTGCACCGCGAGCGGCGCATCCACCTGTCGGAGGGGGCGCCCACGGTCTACGACGACCGCATCGCGCGGCTGCGGCTGCGCCAGGCGTTCGGTCGGCTGATCCGCAGCGCGACGGACCAGGGGGTGTTCGCGCTGCTGGACCGGCGCACGCCGAGCCGATTGTTCTCCGCGTTCCCCGATGGGGTGGAGGTGCGGCGCGTCGGGCTGGCGGAGGCGGTGGCCGAGACGCGATCGTTCCTGTCCGGACGGCGTCCGCCGTCCGGTTGAGGACCAGGACGGGCGCTGGCGTCAGAGCGGCTTGAGGTTGATCGCGGCTGCCTTGCCGCGCTCCATGGCGATCTCGTAGGTGACCTTCTGGCCCTCGTTGAGGCCACGCAGGCCCGCCGCCTGCACCGCGGTGATGTGCACGAATACATCCTTGCCGCCGTCATCGGGCATGATGAAGCCGAAACCCTTGGTGGTGTTGAACCACTTCACCGCACCGATCGCCATGTCGGTCTGTCCTTCTCGCCGCGAGCCAGCCTCGGGTAGGCGGCTATTCCCGCCATTCGAGAAGATGCTTGCCGCCGACCGTCGTTATGGGGCCAGAAAGATTTATCGCTGTCAATCACGAAGAGATGATGTCGCACTGCCGGAGGGGCGTCTTTCGTCCGGGCACGAAAAAGGGCGGCCCCCTGCGGGGCCGCCCTCCTCGTATCGGGATATCCGGGACCTGGAAGGATCTCAGAAGTCCATGTCGCCCATGCCGCCGCCCGGAGGGCCACCGGCCGCGGACTTCTTCTCGGGCTTCTCGGCGATCATCGCCTCGGTGGTGACGAGCAGGCCGGCGACCGAGGCCGCGTCCTGCAGCGCCGTGCGCACGACCTTGGTGGGGTCGATGATGCCGGCGTCGATCAGGTTCTTGTATTCCATCAGCTGCGCGTCGAAGCCGTACGCGTAGTCGCTGTTCTCGAGCACCTTGCCGGCGATGACGGCACCGTCCTCGCCCGCGTTCTCGGCGATCTGCCGCAGCGGCGTCTGCAACGCCTTGCGGATGATCTCGATGCCGAACTTCTCGTCCTCGTTGAGCGGGACCAGGTTGGCGAGCTCGAGCGAGGCGCGGGCCAGCGCCGTGCCGCCGCCCGGGACGACGCCCTCCTCGACCGCGGCGCGGGTCGCATGCAGCGCGTCGTCGACGCGATCCTTGCGCTCCTTCACCTCGACCTCGGACGAGCCGCCGACGCGGATGACCGCGACGCCGCCGGCGAGCTTCGCCAGACGCTCCTGCAGCTTCTCGCGGTCGTAGTCCGAGGTGGTCTCCTCGATCTGCGCCCGGATCTGACCGCAACGACCCTGGATGTCGGCCTTCTCGCCGACGCCCTCTACGATCGTGGTGTTCTCCTTCTCGATGTGGATCTTCTTGGCCCGGCCCATCATGGCGAGCGTGACGCTCTCCAGCTTGATGCCGAGATCCTCGGAGATCACCTGGCCACCGGTCAGGATCGCGATGTCTTCCAGCATCGCCTTGCGGCGATCGCCGAAGCCCGGCGCCTTGACGGCGGCGATCTTGAGGCCGCCGCGCAGCTTGTTGACAACCAGGGTGGCGAGCGCCTCGCCGTCGACGTCCTCGGCGATGATCAGCAGCGGACGGCCGGACTGCACGACGCTCTCGAGCAGCGGCAGCATCGGCTGCAGCGAGGAGAGCTTCTTCTCGTGGATGAGGATGTAGGGCTGATCGAGATCAGCGATCATCTTCTCGGCGTTGGTGATGAAGTAGGGCGAGATGTAGCCGCGGTCGAACTGCATGCCCTCGACGACGTCGAGCTCGGTCTGGATGCCCTTGGCCTCCTCGACGGTGATGACGCCCTCGTTGCCGACCTTCTGCATGGCCTGGCTGATCATCTCGCCGATCTCGGTCTCGCCGTTCGACGAGATGGTGCCGACCTGCGCGGTCTCAGCGGGCGTGGTGATCTTCTTGGTGTTCTTTGCCAGCTCGGCGACGACGTGGATGACCGCCTTGTCGATGCCGCGCTTGAGCCCCATCGGGTTCATGCCAGCGGCGACCGCCTTGGCGCCCTCGCGGACGATGGCCTGGGCCAGCACGGTGGCGGTGGTGGTGCCGTCGCCGGCGAGGTCGTTGGTCTTCGAGGCCACTTCGCGCACCATCTGGGCGCCCATGTTCTCGAACTTGTCGGAGAGCTCGATCTCCTTGGCGACCGTCACACCGTCCTTGGTGATGCGGGGCGCGCCGAAGCTCTTGTCGATCACGACGTTGCGGCCCTTGGGGCCCAGCGTCACCTTGACGGCGTCGGCGAGGATGTCGACACCGCGCAGCATGCGCTGGCGGGCTTCACCGCCGAAGCGGACGTCTTTGGCAGCCATGTTGTATTCTCCTGTTGGGGAAGGAAGCGGTCAGTCGGAGGCGCGAGAGAGGGCTGTCAGGCCGCCGTCTCGATCACGCCCATGATGTCGCTCTCCTTCATGATCAGCAGCTCCTCGCCATCGATCTTGACTTCCGTGCCCGACCACTTGCCGAACAGGATGCGGTCGCCGGTCTTGACGTCGAGGGCGACGATCGCCCCGGTCTCGTTGCGGGCGCCGGCGCCGACGGCGATGATCTCGCCCTCCATCGGCTTCTCCTTGGCGGTGTCAGGAATGATGATCCCGCCGGCGGTCTTCTCTTCGCCGGTGATGCGCTTGACGACGACGCGGTCGTGCAGGGGACGGAATTTCGCCATGCGTTCGCTCCTTTGATAGTCGGTAGGGGCGACGCCCTCGGAAGGAGCGGCGCCGCCGGTTGGTGGTCGCCCGGGTCCTGGTGCCCGCGACGCCCGGTTGGCACTCATGGCTCGGGAGTGCCAGCGGCGGTCTAGGCGGGTCGATGGCCGAAGTCAACCAACTGGCGGCACTCGGTGAGGCCGAGTGCCAAACTGTTGATCAGCCGGGCGATCCCGGGCCGTCGGTCCCCGGCTCGAGGCGGGCGCCGTCCAGCGTGGCCTCACGCTGTGCGGCCTCCAGCGCGTCCTGCGCCCGCTGGGCGGGGGTGCGGCCGTGGCGGGCGCGGTTGTCGGCGGCGGCCTTCGCGGCGGCGTCGCGCTCCTGGCGCCGGCGGCGCTGCCGCAGGTTGACGATCTCGCCCATGTCCCGCCTCCGTCATGATTTCGGCGTCGAAACCGCCGGGTGTAGACTGTCCGCTTCCAGGGATCGGCGTTTCGGCCGCGAACCAAGTTCGTTCGCCTTCGTTATCGCCATCCGCACGCTCAACCGACGAGGACATCTCCCATGCTCGGCACCATCCTGCTGATCGTCCTGATCCTGCTGGTGATCGGCGCCCTGCCGAGCTGGGGATATAGCGGGTCGTGGGGCTATTTCCCATCCGGCGGCCTTGGGCTCCTGTTGCTGATCGTCATCATTCTGCTGGTAGTGGGGCGGATCTAGAGCATCATTCGATCGAGCGGACTCGTTCGGTCGGATAAAGATGCTCGTCAAAACAACAAGCTAGAGGATGATCCGTGAGCCTAAG
>CALMVO010000073.1 GCA_937873205.1 uncultured Acetobacteraceae bacterium | reverse complement strand
CCTCGATCTCGACCAACCACCCCGGGTTGGCCAGCGCCGCCACCTGGAACGCGGATCGCGTCGGCAGATCGGGCTGCGCCGCCGTGCCGAAGAACTTGGTGTAGGATTTCATCATGCCGGCGAAGTCCATCCTGCCCAGCTTCGGGTCGGGGGCGAGGTAGACGTGCATCTGCACCACGTCGGCGAAGGTCAGGTGCAGTCCCGCCAGGGTAGCCTGGATCTTGCCCAACGCGCTCGCGGTCTGGGTCTCGGTATCGCCGTAGGCGGCAAGCGTCATCGGAGCCGCGCTCTTGTCGGCGACGTCGGCGCCCATGCCGGACAGGTAGATCGTGGTGTAGCCGGGCGGCACCTCGATCGCGCTGGCGATCGGGAACTTGCCCGTCGATTGCCGCACCAGGTCCGCGGCACCGGCCGGCGAGGCCAGCGCGGCGGAGGCGAACAGGGCAGCGAGCAGGAACCGGGTGGTCATGGCTTACTTCTCCGGAGTGGGTGCCGGGCCACGCAGCGCCGCCACGTCCTGCGGCGTGACCGGGTCGGTGTAGTGGTTGCCGAAGTGCGTGCGGACGTAGCCGACGACCGAGGCCACCTGGGTGTCGTTCAGCATGGTGCCGAGCCACGGCATGCCGCCCTTGCCGTTCAGCACGACGTAGATCGGGTAGCCGGCGTTCGCCAGCTTGGGGTTCCCCGCCAGCGCCGGGATGGTGGCCGCACCCGTGGCGCCCTTCGCGTTGGCCTGATGGCAGCCCTGGCAGACCTGGGCGTAGATCACCTGGCCGTCGGTGCTGGTGGTGCCGGCACCGGCGACGCTGGAGGCGACGTCGGCGTGCGCCGCCCGCATCGGCAGCAGCGCCAGGGCCACAACCGGCAGCGTTGGCAGCGCCGCCAGCGCCTGGTGGAACACGCGCCTCATGCCGCGCTGACCGCGCGCTGGTGCAGCTGGGTGACGGCGGAGACCGAGGACAGGATCGCCCCCTCCTGCCAGCAGCCGACATGGGAGGCGTGCTCGCCGGCCAGCACCAGGCGGTTGTCCATCGTCGTCATCGCCTTGTAGTGCGCGCGGCGCGTCTCCTCGCTCCAGGCCGAGCAGCAGCCCAGCGTCCACGGCATCCGGCTCCACGCCACACCGATGCCGTTGGAGAACTCCTCGCGGTATTGCGGATGCAGCACGCTGCCCTGCTTCAGGGCCTCCTCGACCCGCTCCGCCGGGGTCATGCCGGAAAAGGCATAGGCGGCCGGGCCGAACATGTAGCCGCCCAGCATGACGCCGGGCCCGTCGGTGAAGTAGCGCGTGCTCGGATACGAGACCTGGCTGATCGGCTGGTTGGTGAAGCTGATGCCGCCGTAGATCTGATCGTCCTGCTCCCAGAAGCGGCGCTTGAACTCGAGGCCGACCTTGACCGAGGAGGCATAGGGCACCGCCTGGATCGCAGCCCGCATCGGAGCGCTCGCCTGCACCTCGATCTCGGCCAGCACCGGCAGCGGGATGGTGCAGACGCAATATTCGGCCTTGGCCTCGGTCACGGCGCCGCTGCCCTGGTCGTCGACATAGGTGATGGTGACGCCGCCGCCGTCCTGCCCGATCTTGGTGACCTTGACGTTGTGCGTGACGATGTCGTTGACGTGCTTGGCGAAGCCCTTGCCGATCATGTCCATGCCGCCGACCGGCTGGAACATGGTCGTCTGCATCTCGTAGCTCATGTTGAAGGCGAGCCACTGCCACAGGCCTGACTTCATGATCGCGGCCCGTCCCAGCGGCTGCGACGGGGTCGGCGCGCCATCGGGGCCGCCGCCCGGCATCTTGTCGTAGCCGCGGCGCAATGCCACGAGTTCGGTGCCGGAATAGCCGTAATTCTTATCGAGCAGGCCCCAGCCCTTCATCGCCGCCAGCAGGTCGTGCTGCTCGTCGGCGCTGATGGGCTGGTCGAGCTTGTTCTGGTTGATCGCCTTGGCGAGCAGCTCGGCGGTGTAGCCGGTGAAGTCGGTCATCACGTCGCGATAGCGCTGCGGGCGGCCGCCGAAGCTGTCGCTGTCGTGCAGGTAGGCGTTGTGGTTGACCTCGATGAACGGCTCGAGCTGCACGCCGAACAGCTTGCAGTAATGCAGCAGGCCCTGGTGGTGGTAGGGGATGCGCCAGGGACCGGGATTGAGGTAGTTGCCGGGGGCGAACCCGACATGTTGGGTTGCGCCGCCAAGCTCGGTCAGGGTGTCGCCGCCGCGCAGGGTGAAGTTGCGGCCGCCGGAACGGTTCTGGTACTCGAGCACGCGCACATCGTAGCCTGCCTTGCGCAGCTCGTAGGCGGCCAGCATCCCGGCAAGCCCGGCACCCAGCACCAGCACGGTGGTGCCCTTCCTGGCACCGGACAGCGAGGGAAAGCCCGAGAAGTCGGTGCCGGCGGCATGGCCGAGCTGCGTCATGGCCTGATAGGCCGCCATGCTGCCTGCGGCCGCGCCGATCCGCATCAGCAACTGCCGGCGGGTCGGCTCCCGTGTGCCCATTCGGTTCAACGCACATGCTCCAGGGCCGGATGACCATGGCGGCCTCGCGGTTGCCCGACGCTAGGACGATCGGCGCGCCGACGTCAATTCGCTCATTTGACAGGCAACTGCATTCTTTCTCAGCAGCTAAAGCGACAGCGAGCTGTTCTGCCCGTTGGCCTGCCCGACCCAGATGCAGATCAGCTCCTGGATGCAGGCCTGCTTGATCATCCGCCATCGACGCGTAACGGCCTTGAACCGCGGCTGCGACGCGTCCCGTTGATCGGCCAATCGAGTCGGGGGCGTTCCAACGGTCAGCGCTCAAAATGCTTTCCTGAAATGCACATGCAAATAGTTTAGCCACATATCACTGAGGCTTTTTTGTCGCACACCCTGATTTTGCATCGGCAACGTGCAATTTGGACTTGCCACGAGACCGCTCACGCCGGCGTGTTCGTCGCGATAGAAGAACGGTCCGGTGGCGGCACGATGGTCGCCGCCAGGGCCGTTTGCTCGGACGGAAAGAAACGTATGCAGCGCATGTCGAATGATCGCGGACAGCAGCCGGCTCCCAGCAATGTCGGAAGGCGCATGAGTTGGCAGCGCGTTCTGCTCATGACCGCATGTCCGCTTGCCATCGCGGCCGGTGCCGCTTCGGCGAGAGCGCAGACCGCAGCGACAACTCCGACCGCGACGGCGACCACGCCAACGACCACCGCCCATGCGCATCATGCCCACAAGACGGTGGCGAAGACCGCGGCCAGGAAGGGGACGAAGCCCGCCGCCCGGACGAAGACGGCCGCGGCCGGGACAGCCGCAGCCGCGACCGCGGCAGGAGCCACCGTCGCTGCCGATCGGCCCTATGTCGCCGCGAGCGACACCACGCCAGGCGGCCCGGGCGGCGCTGGCGCCGGCGCCGCGGTGCCGGCCGCCGCGGACCAGGGCGAGAGCGTCATCGTCACCGGCACCCGCAGCCTCAACACCAAGGCCCGCGACAGCACCAGCCCGATCGACGTCATCAGCGCCGCCACGCTGCGCCGCTCCGGCCAGGTCAACCTCGATGACCAGCTGGTCAAGACGGACCCGTCGATCGACGTCAAGACCGAAGGCTCGGACACCGCGGCACTCACCGCCAACATCATCCTGCGCGGCCTCAACCCGAACGACACCCTGATCCTGCTCGATGGCGTCCGCCGCCACCCGACCTCGAACATCTCGGCCGATGCCGGCCCAGAACAGGGCTCGACCGCGCCCGACATCAACATGATCCCGGCCGCCGCGATCGACCACATCGAGGTGCTGAAGGACGGCGCCGCCGCGCAGTACGGCTCGGACGCGATCGCCGGCGTGGTCAACATCATCACCAAGAAGACCGACCACGGCATGAACGTCAGCGCCGAGACCGGCGCCGACGCCGTCAACGGCGATGGCTGGCTCTACCAGCTCGACGCCGACGGCGGCCTCGCGTTCGGGCAGGACGGCTACGTCCACCTCGGCGGACAGGTGTATCATAAGGATTTCTTCGTCAGGCAGACCGTCGACGATCGCACCTCCGCCTTCACACCGACGCCGGCCGAGCTTTCCTACGGCTTCGTACCGGACAACAACCCCGAGCCCGGCAACGAGAACAAGATCGTCGGCGTGCCGGAGGAGACCCGCGAGACGCTCAGCATCGCCGCCGGCGACACCCTGGTGCCCAACCTGTTCGGCGGCCTGCAGGGCTTCAGCCTGATCACCTACGGCCACCGCCACTCGGAAGCCTATGAGAACTGGCGCACGCCGAACAAGCTGCCGACCCTCTACCCGTCCGGCTTCTCGCCGCTCGAAACCGACGATGAGAACGACTTCGCGGCGACGCTCGGCGTGAAGGCTGATGACTTCTTCGGCTTCCACGTCAACCTCAGCACCACCTACGGCGACGACGAGACCGACATCGGCAACAAGAACACCGGCAACGTCGACCTGTTCGACGGAGGCGACACCACGCCAAGCGATCCGGATTTCGGCCAGGCCCCCGGCTTCACGCCGACCAAGGTGCTGGCGCAGACGCAGCGCACCGGGCAGTGGACCAACAACCTCGACTTCGTGAAACCTGTCACGCTGTTCGGCCGGCCGCTCAACGTCGCCTTCGGCGCCGAGAACCGAGTCGACATCTACAAGCTCGGCGCCGGCAACCCAGCCTCCTACGAGGAGGGCGGCACCCAGGGCTTCGCGGGCCTGCGGCCGCAGAACGCCGGCAACTTCTACCGCGACGTCTATGCCGGCTACATCGACATCGACACCCATCCGCTGCCGAAGCTGGATCTCGACTTCGCCGGCCGCTACGAGCACTACACCGACTTCGGCGACACCGAGAACGGCAAGATCGCGGCCCGCTACGACTTCACGCACCAGTTCGCGATCCGCGGCACGGTCAGCAACGGCTTCCGCGCGCCGACCCTGGCCGAGGAGAACTTCAGCGCGCTGAACGTGGGCCCGACCAGCGCCAGCGGCGACCTCGCCGTCAACTCCGCCGCCGCGCGCTCGATCGGCGCGGTGCCGCTGAAGCCGGAGCGCTCCACCAACGCCTCAGCCGGCGTGGTGCTGGAGCCGATCCGCAACCTCAGCATCACCGCCGACATCTACCAGATCAACATCCGCGACCGCATCGTCGGCGCCGGCGGCGTGACCGGCCAGGCCGCCCTGAACGCGATCCAGCTGACCGGTACCCCGATCGCGTCCGGCGTCGCACTCGACCAGATCTCGGCGTTCTACTTCGCCAACGGCGCCAGCACCCGCACCCAGGGCGCCAACATCGCCGCCGACTATTTCAGCGACTTCCGCCGATACGGCACCGTAAACTGGACCGCTGCCCTCGACCTCAACCGCACTCGCCTGCACCATCTGGGCATCGACAGCCAGGGCGACCCGTTCCTGACCGAGCAGGGCATCGGCTACATCACCACCGCCTCGCCACGCAGCAAGCTGATCCTCAACGCGTTCTGGAAGATCCAGAAGTTCGACGTCAACGTCCGCTGGACCCGCTGGGGCCAGACCACCAGCGAGGCGTCCTACGCCGACCTGGCGCCGGCCGCGCTCGCCTTCTCGGGCACCCAGTTCCTGCAGTTCGAGCAGACACCGGTCTGGCTCACCGACCTCGAGATCGGCTACCAGCTCACGCCGCATCTGCACATGGCGCTCGGCGGCTCCAACATCTTCAACATGCTGCCGCGCGAGGAGCCGGCCGAGGTCGGCTACGTCAACGTGTCGCGCTTCGACCAGACCTCGCTGCAGATCCCGATCACCGGCGGGTTCTACTACGGGCGGCTCAACTACACGTTCTAGAGCATCATCCGATCGAACGGACTCGTTCGATCGGATAAAGATGCTCGTCAAAACAACAAGCTAGAGGATGATCCGTGAGCCTAAGCGATCGGATCATCCTCTAGGAGAGAGGCCAGGGCCCTGCCCTGGACCCGCCAAGGGCCAAGGCCCTTGGATCCCATCTTATAAGCGGTTTCCAAAGGCTAGCCTCTGGCGGGGTGCAGGGGCAGAGCCCCTAGCCTTTGCCCTTCGCTTGGTCAGACCGCGTCGTGCACGTCGAGGGCGGCAAGCAACGCCCGGCGCGTCGAGACGAAGTCCGGATCGTCTTGCCGGCGCGGCCGGACGAGCGAAATCTGCAGCTCCATGCCGATCCGCCCCTGCTCCAGCACCACCGCCCGGTCACCCAGCAGCAGCGCTTCGTCCACGTCGTGCGTCACCAGCAGCACCGCGCAGCGATGCTTCCGCCAGAGCTCGCCGACCATCGCCTGCATCCGCAGCCGGGTCAGCGCGTCAAGGCTGGCGAACGGCTCGTCCAGCATCAGGAACTCGGGCTGGCGCACCAGGGCCCGGGCGATACCGACGCGCTGCGCCTCGCCGCCGGATAGCGTCAGCGGCCAAACGTGGGTCCGGTGGCCGAGTCCGACCTCTTCCAGCGCCGCCATCGCGCGGTCATGGGCGTCCGGCCCAGGCAGGCCCAATGCCACATTCTCCCAGACCCGCTTCCACGGCAGCAGACGGCTTTCTTGGAAAACCACCGCCGCGTTGCGCGGTACCGACACCTTTCCCTCCTCGACCCGGTCGAGCCCGGCCAGGATGCGGAGCAGCGTGGTCTTGCCAGAGCCGCTGCGTCCCAGCAGCGCCAGGAATTCGCCGTGGCCGATCGTGAGGTCGAGGCGGTCGAGCACCGTGGCGGCGCCGTAGCGTCGGCTCAGCCCTTCGACGCGGATCAGCGGCTCCAGCCGTCGCTCATAACTCATCGGCTGCGCCTGAGGCTCATCGAGGGCCCCTCGCCCGGACCGGTTGCCAGGCCAGCAGGATACGCTCCAGGGTCCGCACCATCTGGTCGCTGAGGAGGCCCAGCAACGCATAGACCAGCAGCCCGACCAGGATGATGTCGGTGCGCAGGAAGTCCTCCGCGTCGGTCATCATGTGGCCAATGCCGGAGTTGGCGTTGACCTGCTCGGCCACCACCAGCATCAGCCAGGAGATGCCGACCGAGAACCGCAGGCCGGTCAGCAGGTCCGGCAGCGCCCCGGGCAGGACGATCTGGCGGACCGTCTGGATGCGCGACAGGCCGAGCGTGCGCCCCATCTCCAGCAGCTTTGGGTCGATCGAGCGGATGCCCTTGAACAGGTTGAGGTAGATCGGGATCGTCGAGCCGAGCGCCACCAACGCCACCTTGGGCAACTCGCCAATGCCGAACCACAGGATGAACAGCGGCACCAGCGCCAGCGCCGGCAGGGTGCGCAGCATCTGCATCGGCGCATCGATCGCCTCCTCGCCGAACCGCGACAGGCCGGCGGCCAAGGCGAGACCGGTGCCGGCGACCACGGCGATCGCCAGCCCGATGCCGGCACGGGCCAGCGAGACCAGCAGATTTTCGGGCAGGGTACCGTCGCGGGTCAGGTCGGTGGCGGTCGACAGGATGCGCAGCGGCGAGGCCAGGGTCTGTGGCGACACCAGCCCCGTCCAGGACGCAGCCTGCCACAGCAGCAGGATCAGCAGCGGCGAGACCAGCCGGCGCAGGGTGCGAGTCGGCAGTCGCAACGCGCGACGCGGGGGACGTCGCGTACCCCCGATCACGGTCCCACGTTCGACCGTGGTTTCAAGCATGATCCGCCTTCCCGCCTTCTGGGCCGCGCCAACAAACCATCATCCCTTGCAGTTGGTCAAGAATAACCCGATCTTCAATCGTGCTTCCAGCCGCACGCGGTCATCTGGGTTGAGGTGCGGCGACCGGAAATGGCCGCTCGGGACGTCCGTCGGACACGCGCGGGGATGTTCCCCCGGGTCGACAGCCTGCCCTTCACCTGGACTTCTTCCCGCCCTACGCTTCAAGACGTGACGACGCACACGACCGAGGAGCCAGCGACATGACGTCAGCGAACGCGTCACCGGCGACGCCCATCGAGTCTGACGAGTGTCAGACCATCGCCATCATCGGCGCCGGATTCAGCGGGACGCTGCTGGCGCTTCATCTCCTGCGCCAGTTGGAGACGCCGGTCCGCATCCTCCTGATCGAGCGCAACGCCCAGTTCGGGCGAGGACCGGCCTACGCGACCGGTAACTCGTCGCATCTGCTGAACGTGCCAGCCTCCAAGATGAGCGCCTTCCACGGCAACCCGCTGCATTTCCTCGAATGGCTTCGGCGCCACGGCGAATGGGCGGCCGTGGAGCCAAACACCTTCGTTCCTCGTCACATTTTCGGTAGCTATGTTCGACATCTTCTGAATGCCGAGATCAAGGGCGACACGCTTGACCGCCTGACGCTCGTGCGTGGCGACGTGATGGACATCACGCTGGAGGCAGACGGCCTCTGCATATGCCTCGACAGGGAGCGCCTGCTGCGTGCCGATCGCGCGGTGTTGGCTGTCGGAAACTTCCCCCCGGCACCTCCTCCCGTCGCCGATCACTCCTTCTACGACACGCGCTTCTATCGTCCCGATCCCTGGGCGCCCGATACCCTGGCCGATCTGGCCCCCGAGGTTCCGGTATTGCTGATCGGGACCGGACTGACGATGGTCGATACGGTGATATCGCTCCTCGACCAGGGCCATGTCGGACCCATCGTCGCCCTGTCGCGCCGCGGCCTACTTCCGAACAGCCACGCCGTCTCGGGCGCGTCCGCCGTCCTCCCCGACACGCCCGCCTTCCCGACGCACGTGAAGGCCTTTGTCCGCCTCCTGCGTCGGCGGAGCGCCCGAATTTCCGAAGTCGGCGGGAGCTGGCAGACGGTCATCGACGAGCTGCGCCCCATCACGACCGAGGTCTGGCAGGCGATGGAGCCTGTCGAGCGGAAGCGTTTCCTTCGCCACCTCCGCCCGTTGTGGGACGTCCACCGTCACCGCATCGCCGGCCCGGTGGCGGAGCGGATCGACAGCGCGCGGCGACGCGGCCAACTCCGGATACTGGTCGGCTACATCAAGGCCTACGCGATCAAGGACGATCGCGTGTGCGTATCCTATCGCCCGCGCGGACGGGACGATCTCGACAGCGTCGTCTCCGGGCGCGTGATAAACTGCGCCGGCCCGAATGCCGACTACTCCCGCATCCGGCACTCGCTCATCCGCTCGCTTCTCGAGAAGGGGCTGGTTCGACCAGACCCGCTTTGCCTCGGCCTCGACGTGACCGGCAGCTGCGCGCTGCTGAGTCGCGCCGGCGAGATCTCCCGAAGGCTGTTTGCGGTCGGACCGGTGACCAAGGGTGCGTTCTGGGAGATGACTGCGGTTCCGGATATCCGGCAGCAGGCAGAATTTCTGTCCCATCGGCTCGCCGCCATCTGCAGGCCGGCGCGGATGCCGACGCGCGCCCCGATCCGGAAGACCGCCTAGTCCGGACGCGCGTCGGCGGGCGAGCTCGCGAGGGTCTGGAGCATTGTTGTTTGACGAGCATCTTCATCCGCTCGAACGGCTCCGCTCGATCGGATGATGTTATACGACCGCGTCAGCCGGGAGGCGTCCACACCGCATCCCGCACTGCAAGGCGGGCCGGCAGCAGGTGCTGGCTGAAGAAGGCATCGGCGATCTGCTGCTGCTCGGCGACCACGTCCGGCGTCATCGGCGCCACGCCGAAGCTCAGCCGGTCGACCGCTCGGCGCACCACGGACACCGGCAGGCCGGTGTCCGCGGCGAGGTACTGGGCGACCTCGGCGTGATGCACCGCCGACCAGGCATCGGAGCGCGCCATCTGCACCAAGAGCAGCCGAACCAGATCGGGATTGGCCTTTGCGAAGCTCCGTGCGGCCAGGAAGAACTGCCGGTTGCCGACCAGCCCGTCCGCCTGCGTCAGCACCCGGGTGGGCATGCCGCTCTCCGCCGAGGACAGATAGGGATCCCAGATCGCCCAGGCATCCAGCCGGCCGCTGTCGAAGGCCGGTCGCGCCGAGCCTGGCACCAGGAACACCGGCCGGATATCCGCCATGGTCAGTCCGGCCCTCGCCAACGCCGCCAGCAGCAGCCACTCCACGTTGGAGGCCCGGTTGAGCCCGACCGTCCTCCCCCTCAGCCCGGCGACGTCGCGGATCGGGCTCGTCGCCGGGACGATGATGGCCTCGCCGAAGGGCGCCGGCGGCTCGTGGCCCACATAGACCACCCGGTCGCTCGCCGCCTGGGCGATGATGGGCGGTGCGTCGCCGGTGATGCCGAAATCGATCGCGCCCGCCGCCATCGCCTGCAGCAGCTGCGGACCTGCCGCGAACTCGCTCCAGCTCACCTTGGTTTCGGTTGGCGCCAGGGCCTGTTCCAGCATCCCGGTGTGCTTGAGGATGATCAGGGTGCCGTAGCGCTGGTAACCGATCCGCACCGTTCGCGACGTCGCCGCGAAAGCGCGTACGGGCGCCGCCAGCAGGGCGGCCGCGCCCGTCAGGGCCAGGCGTCTCGTCAAGGACAACTCGTATACTCCGTGTCTTGTCCGTGCATTGCACGATTTCACGCTCTTCTCTAGGATTGTTTGCGGCGTCGGTGCAACCCGATGCGCCTTGGCCAACCAACCCGGAGGGCGCCGTGGTTCCCGATACCGTCCAGGCCTCTCATCATGCCGTCGTCGGTCACCATCCGGCTCGCGAGACCGACGTGCTGTGGTTCCTGCCGACGCATGGCGACGGCCGCCACCTCGGCTCGCAGGTCGGCGCACGCCACGTCACGTTGAACTACCTGAGCCAGGTGGCGCGGGCGGCGGATGAACTCGGCTACTTCGGCATGCTGCTGCCGACCGGGAAATCGTGCGAGGATTCCTGGGTCGTCGCATCGTCGATGATCCCGTTGACGCAGCGGGTGCGATTTCTGGTCGCGGTGCGACCCGGGCTGTCGGAGCCGGCGATGACCGCGCGCATGGCGGCGACCTTCGACCGCCTGTCCGGCGGCCGGCTGCTGGTCAACGTGGTGACCGGCGGCGATCCGGCGGAGCTTGCGGGCGACGGCGTCTTCCTAGATCACGCCGCACGCTACGAGGCGACCGACGAATACCTGCACATCTGGCGCCGGCTGATGGCGGGAGAGGCCGTCGATTTCGAGGGCGCTCATCTGCGCAGCCAGGCCGGCCGCCTACTGTTTCCGCCGGTGCAGCAGCCCTATCCGCCGCTCTACTTCGGCGGGTCGTCCGAGGTCGGCCAGCGGGTCGCGGCCGAGCACGTCGACGTCTACCTGACCTGGGGCGAGCCGCCGGCGGCGGTGGCGGAGAAGATCGCGCAGGTTCGGGCGCTGGCAGAGGCACATGGGCGAACGATGTCGTTCGGCATCCGGCTGCACGTCATCGTGCGCGAGACCGCGGACGCGGCGTGGGCGGCCGCCGATGCCCTGATCCGGCACGTCAGCGACGAGGATATCGTCCGGGCGCAGGCGGCGTTCTCGCGGTTCGACAGCGTGGGCCAGCAGCGCATGGCCAGCTTGCACCGCGGCGGCCGCGAAGGGCTGGAGATCTCGCCGAACCTGTGGGCCGGGGTCGGGCTGGTACGGGGTGGCGCGGGCACCGCGCTGGTCGGCGATCCGGAGCAGGTGGCGACACGGATGAGGGAGTACATGGCGCTTGGCATCGACCGCTTCATCATGTCCGGCTACCCGCACCTCGAGGAGTGCTACCGCTTCGCGGAGCTGGTGTTCCCCAGGCTGCCGCTGAAGGCCACCACCGGAAACGGCTACGGCCCGGCGCACAACGCCGGCCCGTTCGGCGAGATGATCGCCAACGTGGGCGCTCCCACCCATGGTCGCGCCTGAGGCCGGGATACGGCGGGCTGCCGGAGCCTCGTCTGTCCGTTGAACGTCGCGTGTCTCAGGTCTTCGTATCGAGGCCGAGGCGGACCGGGACGTCGCGTCGGCCGTTGCCGAGCATGGCCTCGGCCGATCGCCCAGCCCGGCCTGGCATCCTCGGCATCGCGTTGGACCGGATCACGGACCGTCCGCCGGTCACGCCGGCCGCGAGAGCCTTGTCGAGATCCTGGTTCTACGCCCCCGCCCGCCGCGCGTAGCGCCGGGCCAGCACCGCACAGACGAACAGCTGCAGCTGGTGGAAGATCATCAGCGGCAGCACGATCTGGCCGACGATCGCCGCCGGGAACAGCACGCCCGCCATGGGCACTCCGGAGGCCAGCGTCTTCTTGGAGCCGCAGAACACGATTGCGATCTCGTCGGCGGTGGCGAAGCCGGCGGCTTGCGCGCCGAGGCGGGTGGCCAGCAGCACCGCCGCCAGCAGCACGGCGTCGACCGCCAGCACCAGGGCGAGCTGGCTCGCCGGCACCTGGTGCCAGAGCCCCTGCACCACCGCCTCGCTGAACGCGGTGTAGACCACGATCAGCACCGAGCCGCGGTCGGTGAGGCTGAGCAGGCGGCGGCGCCGCAGCGCCCAGCCGCCGAGCAGCGGCTGCAACAGCTGCCCGGCCAGGAACGGCAGCAGCAGCTGCAGCACGATGTCCAGCACGCCGCCCGCCGACACGCCGTGGCCATGCGTGGCGCCCGCCAGCACCAGCCCAGTGAGCAGCGGCGTCAGCGCGATGCCGAACAGGTTGGACGCGGTCGCCGAGCAGACCGCGGCCGGGATGTTGCCGTGCGCGATCGAGGTGAACGCGATCGAGGACTGCACGGTGGAGGGCAGCACGCAGACGAACAGCACGCCGAGCCACAGGCTGGGGGTCAGCAGGCCGGGAAGCAGCGCGTGCAGGCCGAGCCCCAGCAACGGGAACAGCACGAAGGTGCAGCCGAGGATCGCCAGATGCAGCCGCCAATGGCCGAGCCCGGTCAGGATCGCCGCCCGCGACAGCCGCGCCCCCTGCATGAAGAACATCAGCGCGATGACGGCGATCGTGAGGCCGTGGAACACCGGTACCGCCTGGCCCCGGCACGGCAGGAACGAGGCCAGCAACACGGTCGCGATCAGCGCCAGCAGGAACGGGTCGGGCTTGAGCATGCTGATCCAGTCCCTCGGCGGCGGTCCCGGTCCTGCGCCCTCGGTTGCCTCCGCGCGAAGGCTGGGCCACCCTTAGCCCCCGATGACACGGTTCTCCAAACTACGTGCCGCGGGACGGATGATCTCGCCGATGCCGGCTCCGATGCTGGCCTCGATACTGGCGGCCTGCCTGGCGGTCTCGTCCCCGGCACGCGCGGCCGAGCTCGACCTGCCCGGCGGCTGCGCCACCGCTGGCAGCGTCAGCCTGCACGAGGGGGACGGTCCGCGCGTGGGCTTCGACGCCGGCGGCCTCGAGCTGCTGTTACCGGGCCTCACCGCGGCGCCGTCGCTGCATGCCGCCCACCTGCATGCGGACGTGCAGGGCCCCGCCGCGCTGGCACCGTCCGCGCTCGAGCAGGCCTCGACCGCCGCCGCGGCCGCCCTGCTCACCGCGCTGTCCGGCCACCGTGACGGCGGCTGCCCGGACCTGGTGCTGCGGCAGGCGCTGCGGCCGCTGGCGCAGGCACTGCGGGCGGGCGACGGCGCCGGCTTCAGCTGGTCGGGCGTGGCGGTCCGCGCCGGCCGAGCGCGGTTCGGCGCCCGCCACCTGTCGCTGCGGCTGACCGGCGGGCCGACCGCCCGCCTGGAGGCGACGCTGGACGGCGTGATCAGTAACGGCGAGGCGGCAGCGCTGACGCCGGAGGCGCTGACGCTGCGCGTGTCGATCCCGGCCGCGGAGCTGCCGGCGCTGGTGGCCGGCGCCCGTGACAGCGGGATCCAGATGACGGTCGAGGCGCTCCACGCGACGCGCGGCGACAGCACGCTCGACGGCCACGGCCAGGCCCTGCTCGGCCCGGACACGCAGGCCAGCGCTGGCGAGGGCGAGGTCAGCGTGCGCGGCTTCGACGGGCTGATCGACGCCGCCGGCGTGCCCGGCCTGGAACGGCTGCACACCGCCCTGTTCCTGGCCAGGCTGGTGGCGCACCGCAGTGGCGACACCCTTGCCTGGACCCTGTCCTGGCGGGACGGCACGCTGCTGGTCAACAACGTGCCGTTGCCGCTGCGCTGATCCGGGACCCGCATCGGCCGCGGGCCGGCGGCAGGGTCACGTCAGCCCATGCCGCCACCTCACGGAGACACCCGATGCGTCGACCGTTCGCCCTGCTGTGCGCAGCACTCGCCGTCGCCGCCACTCCCCCCTCTTCCGCCCAGGCGCAGGACGACGCGTTCACCTTCGCCGCCGGCGGCGACATGATCGGGCCGTACCATCCGTGGCCGGCACCGGACGATGCCGGCTTCACGCAGGTGGCCGCCCTGTTCCGGGGCGCCGATCTCGGCTTCGCCAACCAGGAGGGCTCGATCTTCGACCTCGAGCGCTTCACCGGCTTCCCGGCGGCGGAGAATGGCGGCGGCACTCCGCTGCAGCGCGCGGGGGCAGCGCGGACGATGCGTGCCATGGGGCTCTCGGTCGTGTCGAAGGCGAACAACCATGCCACCGACTGGGGCAGCGACGGTCTGGTCGCGACCCTGCACACTCTCGCCGCCGCCGGCCTCGCACAGGCCGGTGCCGGGCTCGACCTCGACGGGGCGCGGGCACCCGCGTTCCTGCCGACCGCGCACGGGCTGGTCGGTGTCGTCGATGCGGCCTCCACCTTCCCGCCGATGGCCGTGGCGGGCCCGGCGATCACCCGGCACGGCCTAACCTCCCAGCCCCGCCCGGGCCTGAACCCGCTGCACGTGCACGAGGTCCGGCTGCTCCCGCCCGACCAGCTGCAGGTCCTGCGCACGCTCGCCGGCGCGGCCGGGATCTGGAACGGCGGCAGCTTACGGATCTCCGACCAGCTGTTCCGCGCCGCGTCCGCGCCGGGCTTCGCCTGGGAGATGGACCCGGCGGACGAGACCGCGATCCTGTCGGCGATCCGCGCCGCCCGCGCCCGCGCCCGCTTCGTGCTGTTCGGGGTCCATGCGCACGAGACCGCCGGCGGCGACGATCCCTCGCCGCCGCCCGACTTCGAGCCGATGGCACTGCACCGGGCCGACGAGGCGCCGAGTCCGAACGATCCGGAGCCGGCCGCCTTCGAGCCGGCGCTGTTCCATGCCGCGATCGACGCCGGTGCGGACGCCGTGGTGCGCACCGGCCCGCACGTACTGGGCGGGATCGAGCTCTACCGAGGCCGGCCGATCTTCTACAGCCTGGGCAGCCTGTTCTTCGATTTCGGCGGTCGGCGCAGCTACACCAACGCCTACGGCGAGGTGATGCAGTTCCCGCCCGAGCTGTTCGAGACGGTGGTGCCGGTCAGCACGTTCAGCGGCAGGACGCTGCAGGAGATCCGGCTGCACCCGATGCAGATCGACGCCGAAGCCGGCCCCGGCGGCGGCATGCCGCACCCGGCCGATCCCGCCCAGGCGCTTCGCATCCTTGCCCGCCTGCAGCGCCTGTCGGCTCGGTTCGGCACCCGCATCACGATCGAGAACGGCGTCGGCGTGATCCGTCCCGCGGCGCGGTGACGCCGGCCTCCGGACCGAACGCCGCCCGGAGCGTCGCCGCCGCGCCGTCCGACCAGCCAAAACCGGACGGTCTGCACAAGAAGGCTCTCGGGTAGTTTCCGATCCTGGCAGGATGGCACCGCGGGTCATACCTCGCCCTTCACGGAAGCTGCCGTGCTCGTTCGGCGATCGGGCATCCTGTACTGCTGGTCGGCGGGATGCCTCCGCGGCCACCGCTTCTTCGAGCCCCTGTTGCCGCTGCTGGCACCGACCGTCCGCACGATCGCGGTCGACCTGCCGGGTCTCGGCAACTCGCACGGGCTGCCCGAGCCGATGTCGATCCGCGCGCTGACAGCTTGCATGGCCGGGTTTCTCGATGTGCTCGGGATCGAAGCCCCATTCGACCAGCCTGTCGCGCGACCAGGGCGAGGGCGTGACGATCCGGTCGCATTCGCGCGTGTAGCGCTCCGGGCGGCCGTCGGAGAAGTGGTCCAGGGACAGGCCGATCTCGATGACCATGAACGTCGTGGTCGGACAGGCTGTACAGGGCGGCAGGGACGGCGTGCAGATCCGATAGACCGCATCCGGACGGGTGGCCTCGTCCGGTGGCGGCACCGCGGCCAGCAACGCCGCCTCATCGGTGCCGAAGCCGCTGTCGTTGTCGCGGTCGTTCCAGTCAGGGCCATGGAACGGCAGGTCGCGATGCCACATCGAGACCCCGGCCGTCCGCAGCATCGCCAGGATCTGATGCTGGTTGATGAGGGCGTAAGAATGGTTGACGCGACGCCAGCCCTCGATCAGCAGGCCGCGCGTCGGCCCGTCGCCGGCCTTCGTGATCCCCGAAGGCGACGCCCTTATCGCTATCGGAACGAAACCGTCACCCCCTGTTCGAGGCCGCGATGGCGGGAACCAGCCGCGTCCGCCCCGCCCGCCGCGCCGAGAGCAAGGCGAAGCCGAGGATCAGGCCGTAGATCCAGAGCAGCCACGCGCTCCCGAGGCGGCCCACATGGTCGTCGCCGTAGAGGCCCGGCGCCCAGCGGAGCGCCGACGCGTGGACCAGTGCCGCCACGATCACCAGGAGCGTGACGCCCGGGACCAGCTGCATCCCATCGAGGCCGGCCAGACGCTGGCACAGCCGGACACACATCCACGCCACCGGAACGCTGAGCAGGAAGCCGACATCGCCCCAGAGCGGATCGAGGACGAGAACCGGCGCCGATCGGATCCAGAGCGCATCGGCAAACCAGAACGCGGCGCCGCCGGCGCACAGGATTGCCAGCTGTCGCTTGTCGAGCATGTCGGACGTCCCCTTGCGTAACAGCCGTTACGTAGCAGACTGACGTAACACCTGCTACAGGAAGTCGATGGCGTCGAACGAAACTGCCCGGCGCGCCGAGCTCGTCGAGGCGATCGCCACGATCGTGCTCGAGGATGGCCTCGACGCGCTCGCCCTCCGGGGGTTGGCGGGCCGCCTATCCACCAGCGGACGCATGCTGCTCTACCATTTCGGCACCAAGGACGCGCTGGTGCGGGCCGTGCTCGCGTGCATCTCGGGGCGGATGGCGGTGCTGCAGGACGCGGCGGACGCGGGCGCGCCGGACACGGCAGCCAAGTTCCTCGGCGACATGATGCGGGCCGGCATCGACCCGGCCACGGCACCGTTCATGCGGGTCTGGACCGACGTGATCGTGCGGGCGGCCCGCGGCGAGGCACCCTACCGCGAGGTCGCGGACCACACGGTCGGGGCTTGGCTCGACTGGATCGCCGGCCGGCTGCTGCCGTCGCCGGACCGCGAGGCGAGGGCCGTGGCGGTGCTGGCGATCATGGAGGGAATCACGATCCTGGAGATGGCGCGCCCCGGCACCACCGAGCGGGCGAGAAGCCTGCTGCCGACGCTGCTCGACCGCGCCCTCGACTGACACTGGCACGTTCCGCATGGCCGCGATGGGCTACATCGGCCGCATTGCGGCAGCCGTCCATGCGGTGCTCCTGACCCCTACGCCGCGCGCGCCTCCTCGGCGATGCGGTTTAGGGTGCCGACCACGTCGCGGGCGAGGTTGATGCGCGCAGCCGTGGTCATCTCGCGCGAGATCGCCAGCTTGTGGTCCGGGCGCAGCCGCATGTCAGCATTCTTGGCCCCGATCCAGGCGACAAGCCCGGCCGGGTTGCGGAAGCTGTTGCCGCGGAACTGCACCACCATGCCCTTCGGCCCGGCCTCCAGCTTCTCGACCCCGGCGGCGCGGCACAGGCGCTTCAGAGTCACCACCTGCAGCAGGGTCTCGACCTCGTCGGGCAGCGGGCCGAAGCGGTCGACCAGCTCGGCGGCCATCGCCTCGGTCTCCGGGTCGCTGGTGAGTGCGCCGATGCGGCGGTAGAGGCCGAGGCGGACCGGCAGGTCGGGCACGTAGGTCTCGGGGATCAGCACCGGCAGGCCGAGCACGATGTTGGGCGTCCAGTCCCGGTCCTCGGCCTTGCGGCGGCCCTTCTCGCGGCGGAGGTCGGCGACGGCGTCCTCCAGCATCTGCTGGTAGAGCTCGATGCCGACCTCGCGGATGTGGCCGGACTGCTCGTCGCCGAGCAGGTTGCCCGCGCCGCGCAGGTCGAGGTCGTGGCTGGCCAGCGTGAAGCCGGCGCCGAGCTGGTCCAGCGTCTGCATCACCTCCAGCCGCTTCTCGGCGGCGGGCGACAGCCGGTGCTGCTGCGGCCAGGTGAGGTAGGCGTAGCCGCGCTGCTTGCCGCGGCCGACGCGGCCGCGCAGCTGGTAGAGCTGGCCCAGCCCGAACATGTCGGCGCGGTAGATCAGCAGCGTGTTCACGGCGGGCATGTCGAGGCCGCTCTCGACGATGTTGGTGGAGAGCAGGATGTCGTAGCGCCCGTCGCCGAACTCGGTCATCACCCGCTCGAGCTCGGTCGGGGTGAGGCGTCCGTGCGCCTGTGCCAGGCGGGCGTCGGGGGCGATCTCGCGCAGCCGCTCGGCCATGCGGTCGAGGTCCTCGATGCGCGGCACCACGCAGAACACCTGGCCGCCGCGGAAGCGCTCGCGCTGCAGCGCCTCCCGGATCACCACGGAGTCGAACGGCATGATGAAGGTGCGCACCGCAAGCCGGTCGGCGGGCGGGGTCGCGATCAGGCTCATCTCGCGCACGCCGGTGAGTGCCAGCTGGAGCGTGCGCGGGATCGGCGTCGCGGATAGGGTCAGGACGTGCACGTCCTCCCGCAGCGCCTTCAGCTTCTCCTTATGGGCGACGCCGAAATGCTGCTCCTCGTCGACGATCAGCAGGCCGAGATCGGCGAACTCGACGCCCTTGGCCAGCAGCGCATGGGTGCCGACCACGATGTTGACGTCGCCGTCGGCGACGCCCTTCTTCACCAGGGCGGCGTCCTTGGGCGAGACCATGCGGGAGAGCTGCTCGACCCGCACCGGCAGGCCCTCGAAGCGGGCGGCGAAGGTGCGGGCGTGCTGGCGCGCCAGCAGCGTGGGCGCCCCCACGACGGCGCCCTGCGCGCCGCACCGGGCGGCGACGCAGCCCCCGCGCCGCGCCACCTCGGTCTTGCCGAAGCCGACGTCGCCGCAGATCAGACGGTCCATCGGCCGGCCGGCGGCCAGGTCCTCCAGCACGTCGGCGATGGCGCGGGTCTGGTCCTCGGTCTCGACGAACGGGAAGCGGGCGCAGAACTCGTCCCAGCTGCCCTCCGCCGGCGCCAGGCTCGGCGCGTCGCGGGTCTGGCGCGCGGCGGCGGTGCGGATCAGCTCGCCCGCCATGTCGCGGATGCGCTGCTTCATCTTGGACTTGCGGTTCTGCCAGGACGCGCCACCGAGCTTGTCCAGCGCCACGCCGTTCTGCTCAGAGCCGAAGCGGCTCAGCAGCTCAATGTTCTCGACCGGCAGGAACAGCTTCTGGGCGCCGTCGTAGATCAGCCGCAGGCAGGCGTGCGGCACGCTGGCGAGGCTGCCGCGGTCGATGCCGATGGTCTCCAGGCCGTCATAGCGGCCGATGCCGTAATCCTGGTGCACGACCAGGTCGCCCTCGGCGATCTCGGTGGCCTCGGCGATGAATTGGGCGGCGCGCTTGGCGCGGCGCGGCGGCCGCGCGATGCGCTCGCCGAGCAGGTCCTGCTCCGACACCAGGGCGAGGCCGCCCAGGGCGGGAGACACCGCGTCGGGGCCCAGCGGCGACGTGAAGCCGCGCTCCAGCCCCAGCGTCAGCAGCCCGACGCGGCCGGGCTTCAGCGTCGCGACCCCGGCCCAGGCGCCGATGGCCTCGACCTCGAGCCCGGCCTCCTTCAGCAGCGTGCCGATGCGCTCGCGCGAGCCGCGGGTCCAGGCGGTGACGACGCAGCGGCGCTGCCGGCCCGCCCACTTGGCGGCCTGGTCGCGCAGCATGGCGAACACGCCGTCGCGCTGTCCGGCCGGCAGGCTGCGCGCGAACATGATCCCCGGCCGGCCGCCGGCGTCGTGGCCGTCGGAATCGTCCGGCTTGGCGAACGGGCTGAACGCCAGCACCGGCAGCCGCGCCAGCATGGCGTCCCAGCCGGCGCGGTCGAGGTAGAGCAGCCCGGGCGGCAGCGGGCGGTACGCCACCTCACCGTCGCGGGTGGGCAGGGTGCGGGCCTGGGCGTGGTCGGCGATCATCTCCAGCCGGGCCGCCAGCACCTCCATCGCCTGGTGCTCCAGGCTGACCGAGACGCCGGGCAGGTAGTCGACCAGGGTCTCCAGCGCGTCGTGGAACAGCGGCATCCAGTGCTCGACGCCGACGTGGCGGCGGGCGTCGGAGACGCTGTGGTAGATCGGATCGTTCGCCGCCTCGGCCCCGAAGCGCTCGCGCCAGCCGGTGCGGAAGCGGCTGACGCTGTCCGGGTCGAACGAGATCTCCGAGACCGGCCGCAGCACCAGCGCGTCGAGGCGGCCGGCGGAGCGCTGCGTCGCCGGGTCGAAGCGGCGGATGTTCTCGACCTCGTCGCCGAACAGGTCGAGCCGCACCGGCTCGTCTTCGCCCGACGGGAACACGTCGACGATGCCGCCGCGGGTGGCGAACTCGCCCGGCTCCATCACCGTGTCGGTGCGGTTGTAGCCGTTGGCGACCAGCACCTCGATCAGGAAGGCGACGTCCAGGCTCTCGCCCGACCGCACCGACAGCGACTGGCCGGCGAAGGTGCTGCGCGGCGGCACGCGCTGCACCAGCGCGTTCACCGTGGTGAGCACGATCCGCGGCGCCGCGGACGCCTCCAGCAGCCGGGTGAGCGTGGCGACGCGCTCGGAGACGATGGCCGGGTTCGGCGAGGCGCGGTCGTAGGGCAGGCAGTCCCAGGCCGGGAAGCGCAGGATCTCGGCCTCCGGCCGCACGTAAGCGAGGAGGTCGGCGAGGCGGGCGAGGCCGGCATCGTCGCGCATCACGTGCAGCAGCGGGCCGTCATGCTCGCCGCCGAAGGGCGTCTGCCGGCGGGCCAGCAGCACAGCGTCGTAGCCCTCCGGCACGCCCCATACGGTGGTGGTGGTGGCCACGGCCTCGGCCGGCATTAGCGGCCCATCTGGTCGAACGGCCGCGCCCGCGCCGCCGCCAGCACCGCCCGCAGCATCGGGGTGTCGCACTCGGGCGGGATCGCGCGGCGGCCCATCAGCCAGTCGGCGAGGTCGACGTCGGGCAGCTCCATGAGCTCCTCCAGCGCGTCGAGATCGGCGTCGGTGAAGCCGGCGATGCGGGGGGTGACGAAGCCGCCGATCAGCAGGTCGGTCTCGTGGGTGCCGCGATGGGTGGCCCGGAACAGGATGCGGCGGCGGCGCGTGTCGAGGGGCGGGGCATCGGACGCGGGTTCGGTCGGGATGGCGTTTGGTTCCATGGGCGGGCTGTCATATAGCGACGGCCCCTTCCCGTGTCAGCCCACCTGGCAGCCCACTGGCAGCCCGTCGGCTCGAAAGGCAGCGATACCGCGTGGTCAGGATGCCGGAGCGGCAGGACGGGTCCCGGGCCCCGACGACCGGCCTGCTGGAGCCGCTGCTGGCGCCGCTCACCGGCCTGCCCGGGGTCGGTCCCGGCATCGCCGGGCTGATCGCGCGCGCCGTCGGCGGGACCCGGGTCGTCGACCTGCTGTTCCACCTGCCCGAGAGCGTGATCGACCGGCGCTACCGCCCGACGCTGGCGGCGCTGGAGCCGGGGCGGATCGCCACGCTGCCGGTGACCGTCGGCCGCATCGAGGCGCCGTCGCGGCCGCGCCAGCCCTGGCGGGTGCTGGTCAACGACGGCACCGGCAGCCTGGAGCTGGTGTTCTTCAACGGCGCGCGGGCCCGGCAGCTCGCCCCCGGCCAGGCGCTGCTGGTGTCCGGTGTGGTGGAGGCATACGGCAACCGGCTGTCGATGCCGCACCCGGACCATCTGGTGGTGGTGGCCGGCGGCAACGGGTTCATCCCAGAGCTGGAGGCGGTGTGGCCACTCACCGCCGGGCTGTCCGGGCGGCTGCTCGGCCGCGCGATCCGGCTGGCGCTGGCCCGGCTGCCGGAGCTGCCGGAATGGCTCGATCCGGTGCTGGTGCGTCGCGAGGGCTGGCCCGGCTTCGGCGAGGCGCTGCGGACGCTGCATCTGCCAGGCGGTCCGGACGCGGAGCGGCCGACGCGAGACGCCGCGGCGCGGGCCCGGCTGGCCTGCGACGAGCTGCTGGCCGACCAGGTGGCGATCGGCCAGGCGCGGCTGGCGGCGCGGAGCCGCTGCGGGCGGGCGCTGGTCGGCGACGAGCGGCTGCGGTCGCAGGCGCTGGCCCGCTTCGGCCACGCGCCGACCGGGGCGCAGCGCCGCGCGCTGGCCGAGATCGACGCCGACCTCGCCCGCCCGACCCGGATGCTGCGGCTGCTGCAGGGCGACGTCGGCGCCGGCAAGACGCTGGTGGCGCTGCTGGCGATGCTGCGCGCGGTCGAGGCCGGGGCGCAGGCCTGCCTGATGGCGCCGACCGAGATCCTGGCCCGCCAGCACCACCACACGCTGTCGCGCCTCTCGCCGGTGCCGGTGGCGCTGCTGACCGGCAGCCTGAAGGGCGCCGCGCGGCGGGCGGCGCTGACGGCGCTGGCGACCGGCGACGCGCCGCTGGCGGTCGGCACCCACGCGCTGTTCCAGGACGGCGTGCGGTTCCGCGACCTCGGCCTCGCGGTGATCGACGAGCAGCACCGCTTCGGCGTCGAGCAGCGGCTGCTGCTGGGCGACAAGGGCACCGACACCGACGTGCTGGTGATGACGGCGACGCCGATCCCGCGCACCGTGCTGCTGACCCAGTATGGGGAGATGCAGGTGAGCCGGCTCGACGAGAAGCCGGCCGGGCGGCAGCCCATCCGCACCACGCTGCACCCGATCGGCGCCGAGGCGGAGATGCTGGCGGCGATCGGCCGGGCGCTGGCCGGCGGTGCCAGGGTGTTCTGGGTGTGCCCGCTGGTGGCCGAGAGCGAGCTGCTCGACCTCGCCGCCGCCGAGGCCCGCCATGCCGGCCTGGCCGAGCGCTTCCCGGGCCAGGTCGGGCTGGCGCACGGACGCCAGGATGTCCCGGTGCGCGAGGCGGCGCTGGCCGATTTCGCCGCCGGCCGCACCCGCATCCTGGTGGCGACCACGGTGATCGAGGTCGGCGTCGACATCCCGTCCGCCACCGTGATGGTGGTCGAGCATGCCGAGCGGTTCGGGCTGGCCCAGCTGCACCAGCTGCGCGGCCGGGTCGGGCGGGGTGCCGCGGCCAGCTACTGCCTGCTGCTGCACGCCGACGCGCTGGGCGCCACCGCGCGGCGCCGGCTGGCGCTGCTGCGCGATACCGAGGACGGCTTCGCGATCGCCGACGAGGATTTCCGCATCCGCGGCGGGGGCGACCTGATGGGCCGGCGGCAGTCCGGCCTGCCCGGGTACCGGCTGGCCCGCCTCGTCGACCTGGACCGGCAGGTCCGGCGCGCCTGGCAGGATGCGGAGCGGCTGCTGGCGCGCGATCCCGGGCTGGACGGCCCGCGCGGCGCGCCGATCCGGCTGCTGCTGGCGCTGATGGGACGCAGCCATGCGGCGCGGACGCTGACCTCCGGTTGAAGGACGGACCCAAAGGTGAACACTAACGTTACGGCAGTGCATCTTGCGCCCGCACTACAGGCAGACGAGTTTGACGCCGACCACAACCGGACGTAGGCGCCGCTTCCAGGCACCAGAGGCGACCATGACAGACAGCGCGCCCGATCCGCTCGTCCCCTACGAGCCGGCGGCTCCGGATGGGGATGGCGGAGCCCTGGGCGACGGCGATCCCGACGGGCACCGGGGCGAGGCGGCCGCCCCCGAGCGGCGGTCGGCGCAGCGCCTGGCGCTGCCGCGCTCCCCGGTGCGCGACGAGGAGATCGCGGCCACCGAGACCCCGTTCATGGTCTTCACCCGGCTGGCCGCCCGCTGCACCGGCAGCCGGCTGGCGGTCCTGGTGATCGAGGAGGCGTCCGGCCTGCAGGTGCACGCGGTCTCCGGCCCGGCCCAGGGCATGACCCAGGGCCAGATGCTGCCGGTCTCGATCCTGCGAGCGCAGATGAGCCGCCGGCGGCGCATGACCACCGAGATCCCCGACCTCGCCTCCGATCCCACGTTCGCGCGGGCGCCCGCGTACGAGCGCAACACCGGGTTCTGCGCCTATGCCGGGGCCACGATCCGCAATCAGGCCAACGACGCGGTCGGCGTCCTGTTCCTGCTGGACCGCGAGCCGCGCCGCTACGGCCGCGACGTGCTGGTCACGCTGTCCGACCTGGCCCGCGCAGCCGGCGCCCTGCTGGCCATGCAGCGGGAGGCGCTGCCGAGCGAGCCGGCCGGCATCGACGCGCTGACCGCGCTGCCCGGCCGGCAGGGGCTGGAACGCTACCTGGAGCAGGCGACCATGGACGCGACGGCGCCGGCCGGCGCCACCGTCGGTGCCACATCGGGTGCCGCGCTGTTCCGAATCGATTTCGGCCGGTTGGCGACCCTGAACGAGATGTATGGCCGCGAGATCGCCGACCGGTTCCTGAAGCAGGCGGCCGATCGTCTGCGGACGCTGGCGCCGATCCCAGGCTTCCTGGCCCATCTCGGCGGCAGCGGCTTCGCGCTGGTCGCGCCCGGCCGCATCGGCGCCAGCGACGCCGAGGCGATGGCGCTCCGGATGATGGAGCGGCTTCGCGAGCCGATCCAGCTCGAGACCCTGGAGCTGCCGCTGCGGCCCTCGCTTGGCATGGCGCTCTGCCCGGCCGATGCGCAGGACGTACCCGGCCTGCTGCTGGCCTCGGAGGCGGCGCTGGCGCAGGGCAAGCTCCACGGCGATGGCCGGCACACCCGCGCCAGCGCCGCGCTCATCGACGCCTACACGCTCTCCACCGGCCTCGAGCAGGACCTGCAGGCGGCGGTGGCGCAGGGCGCCTTCCACCTAAACTGGATGCCGGCGATCGACACCGCCACCGAGCGGGTGGTGAGCTTCGAGGCGCTGGTGCGCTGGAACCGGCCCGGGCGCGGCGAGGTGATGCCGGACCTGTTCATCCCGGTCGCCGAGGCCGGCGGGCTGATCGAGCAGATCGACGCCTGGGTGCTGGAGGCGGCCTGCCGCGAGGCGCAGTCCTGGGAGCAGGCGCTGGGGGTGTCGGTGAACGTGTCGCCGGTCTGGCTGTCGCACGGGCGGCTGGCCCGGCTGCTGCGCCGGGTGCTGGACGAGACCGGGCTCGACCCCAACCGGCTGCAGATCGAGCTGTCGGAGCGCAAGTCGCTGGGCGAGGACGGCAATCTGCGGCGCGAGCTGTCGCAGGTGCGGGCGATGGGGGTCCGGCTGGCGCTCGACGATTTCGGCACCGGCTATTCGTGCCTGGGCACGCTCGGCACCTACCCGTTCGACCAGGTGAAGCTCGACCGCCAGTTCGTGGCCGCGCTGGGGCACGACCGCCGCGCCGAGGCGATCACCCGCAGCGTGCTGCAGATGGTGCAGTCGCTCGGCATGACCAGCTGCGCCGAGGGCGTCGAGACCGAGGAGCAGCTGGCTTTCCTCGATGCGCATGGCTGCGAGGAGATCCAGGGCTACCTGATCGGCCGGCCGATTCCCAACCTGCCCGAGAAGACCTGACCGGATGCCGGCATCGGAGCCGGGGCCGGTGCTGCTGGCGACCTACGGCACGCTGATGACCGGGCAGGAGAACGGTCTTCCCCCGGCGATGCGCGCCCGGCTGCGGGACGGGCGGCGCTGCCTGATCCGCGGCCGGCTCTACGAGATCCGCGAGCCGATGCCGAACGGCGGGGAGGTGGTCTATCCGGCGCTGGTCGAAGGCCGGGACGACCGGGCGTGGATCGTGGGCGAGGTGTTCGCGATCAGTGGCTCACCGGAGGAGGCCTCCGCCGTGCTGGCCGCCACCGATTGCTACGAGGACTGCATCCCGGATGATCCGGACGCCTCCATCTATCTGAGATGCCGGCGTCCGGTCCTGGTCGAGGGCGTGGCCCACGAGGCCTGGATCTATCTCTACAATCGGCCGGTGGACCGGCTGCGACCGGTCCCGGGCGACCGCTGGGTCGGGCCGGCGTGAGCCGCCGCCAAGTCGGCGGTTCTAGAGCATCATCCGATCGAACGGAATGGTTTGATCGGATAAAGGTGCTCGTTAAAACAACAAGCTAGAGTGTGATCCGTGAGCCTATGCGATCGGATCACGCTCTAGCGTCCCTACGCCGGCTTGATCCTGTCCAGGGTGCTGGCCGGCACGCCGACCATGTTGTTCGACAGCAGGTAGCGCGGCGCCGTCTGCATCCAGCGCTTGAGGGTGATCTCCTCGAACTTTCCGGCGTTCCAGGTCTGGACGATCTGCAGGTCGTCGCTGCCGGTGTTGACGATGCCGTGGCCGTAGCCGGCCGGGATGTAGGCGGTGTCGCCGGCCTTGACGTCGGCGAGCTGGCCGCGGCCGCCGGAGCCGAACAGGGCGACCTGGCCGGTGCCGGCCAGGTAGTAGTGGAACTCGTCCGCGTTCGGGTTCCAGTGCAGCTCCTTCATCTGGCCCGGCTTGATGACCATGAGTCCGCCGGACATGGTCGTCGAGATCGGCCACTCGTCGACGGTGGCGAGCTGGAAGCTGCCGCCATCGAAGTCGCGGCGGGCGCGCGGATCGCGGGTGACGCTGAACTTGTGGGTGGACTCGCGCGGCCAGGGCGCATCGACCGCCGCCGAGATCGGCACCACGGGGCCGGCCTGGATGTAGGTCTCGCCCTTGGGAAAGGAGTCGAACAGGCCGGGCTTGATGCCGAAGTTCTCGCCCAGCATCGGCTTGGGCGTCACGTTGATCCAGTCGCTGATCGAGAAGGTGCCGTGCTCGGAGAAGGCGCCGTTGTCGAACGACAGGATGAAGTGGCAGGGCTCGTCGCCGATGGTCTGGATCGAGTGGCCATGGCCCTTGGGGAAGAACCAGAGATCGCCCGGCTGGTAGTTGTTGATCTCGGTCTGCCCCGACGGGTCGAGCACCACGGTCTGGCAGCGTCCGCCGATGACGTAGGCCCACTCGGCGGCGATCGCGTGCCAGTGCAGCTCGCGCGAGCTGCCGGGGTCGAGCAGCATGTGGACGCCGGCCAGGCCCTTCATGATCGGCAGCTGGTGCTCGGTCGATTCCTTGGCCCAGCCGCCCGAGGTGATCTTGGGACGCGAGCCGTCGAGCGAGCGGGTGAAGGCCGGCATCGCGCTGATGTCGCCGGGGTCGTGGTAGGCGACCGTGGCCCCCGGCGGCAGCTGCTCCGAGTTGAGGCCAAAGCCGCCCGCGCCGGGCTGGCCCTTGTCCGTCTCGACGACGGCGGCCGCGGCCGCGGCCGTGCCGCCGAGCGCGATCAGGCCGCCGACGCCGAACGCCGCGGTACCCAGAAATTGACGCCTGTTGTCGTCCATTTGTTGTTCCTCCCTTGTCCGTTTCATTTCAGACGGACGCGGGAAGAACGCAAGACGACGCCTAGAGCATCATCCGATCGAACGGACTCGTCGATCGGATAAAGATGCTCGTCAAAACAACAAGCTAGAGGATGATCCGCGAGCCTAAGCGATCGGATCATCCTCTAGCGGATTCGAGATGGCACCCGGACGTTGCAGAGATCGGTCCCGCCGGCGGGGCGGACGAAGAAGGGGTCGCGTCGATTGGCGGATGCGTCCAGGTAGCGATGGAAGGAGGCGGACTCCGTCCGTAGCACCTCGACCCGCGGACGTTCGGCCTCCGGCATGTCGGCCGCCAGCCGCACCCGGCGGATCGGCACCCGCTGCCCCGGTTCGGCATAGAAGCCGAGGGCGGCGGTGCCGCGCGGCAGCGACGCCAGCGCTGGCAAGCCGTCCAGCACGCGGCCGACCAGGGCAATGTTGCGGTCGAGCTGGCGCGGCGCCTGCCCGATCACCGCGTAGAGCTCGCTGCCGTCGCCGGTGTCGGGCGGCATGTCGCGGCCGACGCCCACCATGCCGTAGCAGTGCGTCAGCCAGATCCGGTGGCCGTCGCCGGCGACCGGCCAGTCGCCGGCGAAACCCGTCATCGGCGCGTAGCCGTCCGGGAAGCCCAGGCGGCGGAGCACGAGCCCGGCGGCCGGGCGGTCGTATTCGGCCGGCGGATGCGCCGCGACGCCGTCCGGCAGGTGGCGGCCCCCGGCCCCGGCCCACTGCACCACGTAATCGTCCTGCACCCGCACGATTGCCGCGCCGTCCCACCAGCCGGACCTGGCCAGGGCGCGGATGTTGGCGACGTGCGCGGGCGCGAAGTCCGGGGCGAGCTCGATCGCGATCCGGCGCCCGTCGGCCAGCTCCATCACCAGCAGCCGGTCGGGATCGACCGCGCGCCAGTCCGCGTCCGGCGCCGCGGCGGCGATCTGCGACGGCGACGGCACGGGTGACGGCGCTGCGGCGGCGAGCAGGAGGGCGGCGGCGAGGACGGGCATGCGCATGATGACGAACTTGGCATGAAGTCGCCGCCCCGCCTACGCGATCCGCTTTGACCGGCCGGCCGGCGCCCGGCTACAATCGTTATTGATGGTCCCTTCGAGAGAAGGGTGAAAAGGGAAGACGGTGCCGGTCCATCTCCAGGGATGAGCCGCATGCCGTCGCTGCCCCCGCAACTGTAGGCGGTGAGGCGTCCGTCGCGAGCGTTTCGCGCACGGCCACTTGTGTTGACGGCGAAGGCCCGAGGCACCGGGAAGGCCACGGACGACGTGGACGGCCGGAGACCTCCGGATCGTCCGCAACCGCGAGCCAGGAGACCTGCCATCGCCGGCGGCCGCGAGGCTGCCGTTCCACCGTGCGGTCCGGCGGGGTGCCAGGGCGGCAGCGATATCGCGCGATATCGATCCACCCGGCCGCCCTGCGCGCCAGGGGACGGACGGCACCCCATGGCCCGGCTCCGGATCGTCCGGCGCCGGCAATCGTTCGGGGGTCCCGTGTTCGAGCCTGAGACCACGCTGCATGTCTGCATCACCTGCCGCGCCGGCACCGAGAAGCTGCCCGGGGTGCCGGTGCCGGGCCAGGTGCTGCACGACCGCGCCCGGCGGCTGTTGGCCGAGGCCGCCGTGCCGGGCCTGCGCCTGCAGGCGGTCGAATGCCTCGCGGTCTGCCGCGACGGCTGCGCCGCGTCGATCGCCATGCCTGGCAAGTGGTCCTACCTGCTGGGACGACTCTCGGCCGAGAAGGCCGCCGACCTCCTCGACTTCGCAGCACTCTACCGGGCATCGAAGACCGGCACGGTGATGCCGTCGCGGCGCGCCGCCTCACTCGCCGACGCGATCCTGGGACGGGTGCCGTCGATGGCCGCGGGAGAAGCGGCGTGAGCGCCACCGCCGGCAAGATCCCGGCCACGGTGGTCACCGGGTTCCTCGGCGCCGGCAAGACCACGCTGCTGCGCCACCTGCTGGCCCATAGCCGCGGCCGGCGCATCGCGGTCATCGTGAACGAGTTCGGCTCGCTCGGCATCGACGGCGAGACGCTGCGCGGCTGCGGCATCGAGAGCTGCCGTGACGAGGACATCGTCGAGCTGTCCAACGGCTGCCTGTGCTGCACCGTGGCCGACGACTTCCTGCCGACGATGGAGGCGCTGGTCGGGCGCGCCGATCCGCCCGACCACATCGTCATCGAGACCTCCGGTCTCGCCCTGCCCAAGCCGCTGCTGAAGGCGTTCAACTGGCCCTCGATGCGTACCCGGGTGACGGTGGACGGGGTGATCGCCGTGGTCGACGCGCCGGCGGTCGCCGCCGGACGCTTCGCCGACGATCCGGAGGAGGTGGCGCGCAGCCGTGCCGCCGACCCCTCGCTCGACCACGACAACCCGCTGGCCGAAGTCTACGAGGACCAGCTGACGGCGGCCGACCTGGTGGTGCTGAACAAGGCCGACCTGCTGGACGACGCCGCGCTCGATGCGCTGGAGGCCGGGATCCGGGCGCGGATCCCGCGGGCGGTGAAGCTGATGCGGGCGACCGAGGGACGGCTCGATCCCGCGGTGCTGCTGGGGCTGGACGCCGCCGCCGAGGACGACCTGGCCGCGCGGCCCTCGCACCACGATGCCGAGGACGGCGCGCACGAGCACGACGATTTCGACAGCTTCGTGGTGTCGATCGGCCCGCAGGCGAGCCCCGACGCGCTGGTCGAGCGGCTGCGGACGGCCACCGAGGCGCATGACGTGCTGCGGATCAAGGGCTTCGCGCAGGTCGCCGGCCGGCCGATGCGCCTGGCCGTGCAGGGCGTCGGCACGCGGTTCCGGCACCAGTACGACCGCGTCTGGGACACGGGTTGCAGCGGCGGCCTCGTGGTCATCGGCCGGCGGGGAATCGATCGCGGCGCGATCGAGGCCATCCTGGCCGGCGGCTAGACCGGCCCATGCACCTGCTGGTCCGCGAGACCCGGAGCGTCGACGAGCAGGAGGCGGCCGACGATCTCGGCCACGCGCCGGCCGACATCGTCGTGCTCTCCTTCTCGGATGCCGACCTCGGCAGCCTGGCGGCGGCCTGGGACGCGGCGTCCTCGCCGCGTCCCGACCTGCGCCTGGCCCCCCTCGCCCGGCTGCGCCATCCGCTGTCGGTCGACCTCTATGCCGAGACCACCATCGCCGGCTCGCGCTGCGTGCTGGTGCGACTGCTGGGCGGCCTCGAGTACTGGCGCTACGGCGCCGAGGAGCTGGCCGAGACCTGCCGGCGCCACCGCATCCCGCTGGCGCTGGTGCCGGGCAACGCCCGTGACGACGCGAGGCTGGCAGGGCTCTCGACCGTGCCGCAGGCGATATGGGCTCGCCTCGACGGGTATCTGCGCGAGGGCGGCCCGCGCAACCATGCCGCCTGCCTTCGCCTGCTGGAGCACCTGGCGGGACGCGGGCCGGATGACGGGGCCCTGCCGGAGGCGGTGCCGACCGCCGGCATCCACGGCAGCACGCCGACGCGGGGCCGGCCGCGTGCGACCGTGGTGTTCTACCGCTCGCACCTGATGGCAGGCGACGTGGCGGCGTTCGAGGCGCTGGGCCAGGCGCTGGAGGCGCGCGGGCTGGCGCCCGAGCTGCTCTACGCCGCCTCGCTGAAGGAGCCGGCCGCCGCCGGCTTCGTCGCGGACCGGCTGCGGCAGACGCGGCCGGCGGTGGTGCTGAACGCCACCTTCTTCTCGGCCCGGACCGATGGTGCCGGCTCGCCGTTGGACGCCGCCGGGGCACCGGTGCTGCAGCTGATGCAGCCGGTCGGCGGCGAGTCGGCGTGGCGGGACAGCCGGCGCGGCCTGTCGCAGACCGACCTCGCCATGCAGGTGGTGCTGCCCGAACTGGACGGCCGGCTGCTGGCCGGCGCGATCTCGTTCAAGGCGCCGCGGCCGCCATCGACTCACCCGGGGGCGCTGCAGGGGTTCGCGCAGACGGTGAACCGGCCGTTCGAGCCCGGCATCGCCAGGGCCGCCGACCGCGCCGTCGGCTGGGCCAAGCTCGCCGGCACGCCCCGGGCGGAGCGGCGCGTCGCGATCCTGCTGTCGGACTATCCGGCGGCCGGCGGACAGGTCGCGCACGCGGTCGGGCTCGACAGCTTCGCCAGCCTGGATGCGATCCTGGAGCTGCTGCGCGCCGCCGGCTACGCCACCGGGACGCTGCCGGCGGCGGAGCGGCTGCCCGAGCTGCTGTGCCACGCGCCGCCTACGCCGATCCTCAGCCTCGCCGGCTACCGAACGCTGTTCGACGCGCTGCCGGCGGCGGTCCGCGCCATGACCGTCGACGCCTGGGGCCAGCCGGAGGCGGACCCGGCCTGCGTCGACGGACGGTTCGTGCTGCGGCACCATCGCTTCGGCGGCCTCGTTGTGGCGGTGCAGCCGGACCGGGGCTCGGCGCTCGACCGCAAGGCGGGCTACCACGACCCCGACTTGCCGGCGCGGCACGGCTACCTCGCCGCCTATCTCTGGCTGCGCGAGGCCGAGCGCGTGCAGGCGCTGGTGCATCTGGGCACGCACGGCACGCTGGAATGGCTGCCGGGCAAGGCGGCGGCGCTGTCGGACGACTGCCTGCCGGCGGCGCTGCTGCGCGGGCTGCCGGTGATCTACCCGTTCATCGTGAACAACCCCGGCGAGGCCGCCTGCGCCAAGCGTCGGCTGGGTGCCGTCACCATCGGCCACCTGACGCCGCCGATCGGCCGGGCCGGCAGCCACGGCGCGGCGCCGGCGCTGGAGCGGTTGATCGAGGACTATGCCGCCTGCGACGGGCTCGACCGGCGCCGCGCGGCCCTGCTGCGGGCCGAGATCCTCGACCAGGCGGAGGCGGCCGGGCTGCTGGCCGAGACCGGTGTCCGCCGCGCCGACACCGACGATGCGGACGCGCTGGCCCGGCTCGACGCCTATCTCTGCGACGTGAAGGAGCTGCAGATCCGCGACGGGTTGCACGTGTTCGGCCGGACGCCGCCGGGCCGCGACGCGCTGCTGGACGCGCTGCGGCGGACCGCGCCCGCGGCCGACCCGGACTCGCTCGCCGCCGCCCTCGACGGGTGCGCCGGGGCGGAGGCGCGGGCGCTGCTGGACGCGCTGGACGGGCGGCGGGTGGCGCCGGGCCCGTCC
>CALMVO010000072.1 GCA_937873205.1 uncultured Acetobacteraceae bacterium | reverse complement strand
AAGTGGTTTCCAAAGGCGAGCCTTTGGCGGGGTCCAGGGGCAGAGCCCCTGGCCTGCCCCAGCGCCGCCGCGGCGAGCACGAATGCTGCAGACGCAACAAGAGCCGCATGCAGCAGCCAGAACTGCGCCCCGGACATCTCGCCCAGCAGGCCGCCCAGCCAGCCCACCAGCACGTTCGACAGGAACAGGCTCAGCGCGTAGCCGTTCACCACGGTCGCGTTCAGCCCAGGCGGCGCCAGCCGCGAATACAGCGCCAGCCCGATCGCGAAGAGGTTGGCGAAGCCGATGTCGTTGACGACGTGGAACGCCAGCCCCCACGCCAGGCCGACCCTGTGCCCGCCCGCCGCCTGCAGCGAGGCCGCCGCCAGCACCAGCGGCGCCAGCGCGGAGATGCCGGCGCCGACGGCCAGCTTGGTCAGCTCGTGCGGCGTGCCGTGCCGCACCGACCACCAGCGCCAGAACCGGATCGAGCCCAGGATCGTGAAGGTGGAGATGAAGGCATCCAGCGACAGCAGCCAGCTGATCGGCATCGTGCGGCCGTGGAACACCAGCGCGTAGTCGTGCGCGCCCCAGACCAGGTAGGCGTTGAAGATCTGCATGTTGCCGACCGAGGCCACCGCCAGCACCGGCAGCAGCAGCACCAGCCCGCCCAGCCGCCGTTGCTCCGCCGGCGTCAGCCGCACCCGCGCCGCCCTCGATTGCGGCGGCGGCTCCGGCGGCAGCCAGCGCCGTCCGGCGAGGTAGAGCACGAGCCCGATCAGCATGCCGGTGCCGGCGGCGGCGAAGCCCCAGGCCCAGGCATAGCCCTCGCCGAGCGTGCCGCAGATCAGCGGCGCCAGGATGACGGCGACCGCCACCGTCAGCTGGTCGATCTGAAACGCGTCCGCCCGGCGCGGGTCGTCCGCCGCGTAGAGCGCGCCGATCTGCGCGGCGAGCGTCTTGGCGCATCCGGCGCCGATGACCAGACAGAGCAGTGCCGGCAGGAAGGTGGCGTCCCAGGCCATCAGGAAGTGCCCGGCGGTCATCAGCGCCGCGCCCAGCACGATGGTGCGGGTGCGGCCGAGCAGCCGGTCGGCGACCAGGCCGCCAAGGATCGGCGAGCCCCAAGCCAGCGCCGTGTAGAGGCCCATGATCGCCGAGGCCAGCGGCTGCCCGTCCACCGGGCCGTAGAGCAGGGCGAGCCCACGCCGGAACGCGCCGAAGCCGAGCACGTGGCCGAGATGCGCCGGCATCAGCAGTTGCCGCGTCATGTAGAGCACGAGCAGCGACTGCATGCCGTAGAACGAGAAGCCGATCCAACCCTCGGTCGCGGCGAGGATGGCCAGCCCGCGCGGGTGCCCGAAGAAGCTGCGGTCGGTGGGAGGCGGCACCCGCGTCAGGGGTGACGGTGCGACAGGATCCTGAGCCGGGCGAGGGTCGCGCCGAGCCGGGCCACGCCCTCGGAGAAGGTGGCGTAGTGCGGCGTCTGCCTGTGCGCGTCGAACGCCACCCGGTCGGCATAGATCTCGTGCAGCACCACCCCGTCCGGCACGTCGGGGTCGGTCAGCACGTCGAACTGCTGGCAGCCCGGCTCGTCGCGCACCGAGGATGTCGAGTCGAACGCGCACAGCTCCAGGAAGGCGTCGAGATGCTCCCGGGGGGCGGTGAACTCGGCGAGGACGACGATGCGATCGGCCATGGGCGCTCCGGTGTCGCCAGGACCCGTGCGGGCCCCGGCGGCGGGGACGGGCCGTCAGCCCGCGTCGGGGTAGTCTGTCGCAAGGCCGGCATCGCGCCAAGCGGCGATCTCGGCGGCGCGCTCCTTGTACTTGGCGGTGGCGGCGTCGTGGGCCATGCGGCCGAGCACGAGGTGGCGCGGCGGGTCGGGGATCTCGGTGATGTGGATCATGGCCTCGCCGGCTCGGATCGGGTCGCCGGCCTGCTTGCCGCTGCCGCCCGAGGTGCCGGCGAGCCGGGCGCCGGCGGTCTCGGCGTAGGCCTCGATGCGGTTCGGAGTCTGCCGGAGCGAGCGCCCGGCCCAGTCGGTGCGGAACGGCCCCGGCTCGACGCAGGTGACCTTGATGCCGAGCGGCGCGCCCTCGACGGCGAGCGCGTCCGACCAGCCCTCGACCGCGTGCTTGCTGGCGGCGTAGTAGCTCGACCCGGGGAAGCCGATCAGCCCGGCGACCGAGGTGATGTTGATGATCCGCCCAGCCTTCTGCGCCCGCATGATCGGCAGCACGGCGCGGGTCAGCGCGAACAGCCCGAACACGTTGGCGTCGAACTGCGCCCGAATCTCGGCCTCGTCGCCCTCCTCGACCGAGGCCTGGTAGCCATAGCCGGCGTTGTTCACCAGCACATCGATGCGGCCGAACCTCTCGTGCGCCGAGCGGACGGCGTGGGCGATCTGGTCCTGGTCGGTGACGTCGAGGGCGAGCGCCAGCCCCCGGCCGTCGGTGCCCTCGACCGACGGGGCGACCCGAGCCGCGTCGCGGGCGGTGACGACGACGCGCCAGCCGCGGGCCAGGACGAGCTTGGCGAGCTCGTGGCCGAAACCGGTCGAGCAGCCGCTGATGAACCAGACGGGCGTAGTGTTGGGTACCATGACGATCCTCTTAATTGCAATTGACCAACACTAGCAGGGATGTATGGTTTCTAAACGACAGAATTAAGCAGAGGACATGCTTATGCCGTATGATCTAGAGACTAGACTAGTAGTTGGAGTCGCTTCTAGCGCCGTTTTCAATTTAACAGAGTCAGATAGAGTTTTTAGAAGCGAAGGTGAAGAGGGTTATCGAGCTTTTCAAGAAAAGCATCTTAATGACCCTCTTCCACGAGGAATTGCATTTCCTTTCATCAAGCGTCTTCTTTCCCTCAACGACCTGAGTATTAACAATTTAGATCCTCTAGTTGAAGTCATATTATTGTCTCGAAATGATCCCGATACGGGATTAAGGGTGATGAAGACCATTGCGCATTACGGACTAAATACGACACGCGCTATATTTATGCAGGGAAAGTCTCCTTATGAATATATACCTGCATTAAATATTTCTCTATTTTTATCAAGTAATAAGGCTGATGTCGACGCAGCTATTAATGCTGGGTATCCGGCTGGTCAAGCTCTTGATTCGAAATTTGAAGATGATGAAGAAGATAGAATGCTCCGCATTGCATTTGATTTTGATGGGGTGGTAGCAGGTGATGAGTCAGAAGCTGTCATGCAACATTCAGGCCTAAGTGATTCTCATGAACATGAGGTGAAGAACGTTATGCAACCTCATAATCCAGGGCCTCTTAAGAACTTTCTTGTTCGTATGGCAAATATCCAGTCAGTAGAGGAAGTCTATAAAACTAATCACTCCGGCTATAGCAATAGGCTTCGCATATCAATCGTGACTTCGCGTAACGCGCCTTCGCATGAGCGTGCCCTTAAAACGCTAAAGAGTTGGGGAGTTATGGCCAATGACGCATTCTTCTTAGGTGGAATAGAAAAAAGCAAGGTACTAAAAACTCTAAGACCTCATATATTTTTCGATGATCAATCAGGTCACTTGACACGTGCGAGTTCTATCGTGCCATCTATACACATTCCATTTGGAGTAATGAATACAAAAATGGTTTAAGTGTCCTTATCTGCTCATCCTACACATACGGTTCCATCCCCCTACAGCTTCATCGTCATGGGCAAGCCATCACGCGCCATGGTCTTGCTGACGGCGACGCGTACCCAGCCCTCGCTCACGCACTACTCCTAAACGTTCGTCTTCTCAGCGTCGTTGAAGCGAACGCCGATGCCGCGCTGGAGCAGGGCCTCGTCGTAATGCGGGCTTTCGACTGATGGCGAAGGCGGTCGCCTTAATCGATAATCCTTGGCCTTCCTATTCAACCGCGTGTGGGTGCTGATTGAGCTTCGAGTCGCGAGTCAGCAACCGCATGCCTTCCTCCTGCGCCTGAACAAGCAGCAGCTCGTCGAACGGGTCCTTATGTTCGAGCGGATGAGCGAGATCGGTCATGGCATGGTGGGCGGTCAGCGGCAGGAACTCCCAAGCCATCGCGGTGGCGAACGTGACGATAGAAGCAGGGCTGACCGGCCCCTTCCGGTCGCCGGAGATGTGGAAGCTGTGCCACTTCAGCCGCAGCTCCCACACGGCCACGGCCGAGAGAACGAGCGGTCCATCGGACTCGGCCATCCATCGTCGTTCGGCCTCCGACAACGCCTCCGGGTCGAGCGCTGCCCAGACGACGATATGCGTGTCGAGCAGGAGCCTCAATCGGAAAGGCCGAGCACCTGGCGGCTGAAGGCGGGATTGTCGAAGTCAGGTGGCAGCGTGACGGCGAGGCCGTCCAGCCCGAGATCGCGACGCACGATGGCCGCCTTGTTGAAATCCATGCCGGCGGTCCTCTGCGCCGGGACCAGCTCGATGAAGGGGCGGCCATGCTTGGTCACCACGACACGCTCGCCACGCGCCGCCGCGGTAGCCGCTTCGGCGAAGCGAGCCTTGGCATCTCGTATCGACAGTTCCATACTGCATCTCCCGCGACGGTTACGTTGCTGTTCGTCAGCGACCGTAGCAGGTCGGGAGGGCATAGTCACGCTGTGACTACATCTGGCTCCGCTGGATCAGGCGGCCGCGGATTGTCGCCGGATCTAGGCCTCCGCCGTCACCTCGTCCCGCAGGTAGGGCTTCACCGTGCCCCGCAGCTTCATCGTTATCGGGGTTCCGTCGCGAGCCGTCCTTTTACTCACGGCGACCCGGACCCACGCGGTAATCCTCAGCCCAACGTGGGCAGGACTAACTCCGCGCCGGCGCGGATGCCGGTCGGCCAGCGCGAGGTCACGGTCTTGAGCTTGGTGAAGAAGCGCACGCCCTCACGCCCATGCATGGCGTGGTCGCCGAACAGCGAGCGCTTCCAGCCGCCGAAGCTGTGGAACGCCATCGGCACGGGGATCGGCACGTTGATCCCGACCATGCCGGCCTGGACGCCGTGCGCGAAGGCGCGCGCGCTGTCGCCGTCGCGGGTGAAGATCGCCGTGCCGTTGCCGAACTCGTGCGCGTTCACCAGCTCCAGCGCCGCGGCAAAGTCCGGCGCGCGCACCACGGCCAGCACCGGCCCGAAGATCTCCTCGCGATAGATGCGCATGTCCGGGGTCACGCGGTCGAACAGGCTGCCGCCGATGAAGAAGCCGCCCTCGTGGCCCTGGAGCCGCGGCGCCCGTCCGTCCACCACCAGCTCCGCCCCCTCGGCGATGCCGGCCTCCACGTAGCCCAGCACCCGGTCGAGATGGGTGCGGGTGACCAGCGGACCCATCTCGGCCTCCGGATCGGTGCCCGGACCGATCTTGAGCGCCCGGACGCGCGGCGCCAGCCGCTCGACGAGCGCGTCGCCCGCGCCGCCGACCGCGACCGCCACCGAGATCGCCATGCAGCGCTCGCCGGCGGACCCGTAGGCGGACCCCATCAGCGCATCGACCGTCTGGTCCATGTCCGCGTCGGGCATCACCACCATGTGGTTCTTGGCCCCGCCCAGCGCCTGCACCCGCTTGCCGTGGGCGATCGCGGTCCGCTGGATGTGCTCGGCGATCGGCGTCGAGCCGACGAAGCTCACCGCGTGGATGCCGGGATGGGCGAGGATCGCCTCGACGGCGACCTTGTCGCCCTGCACGACGTTGAACACGCCGTCCGGAAGCCCCGCCTCGGCGAGCAGCTCGGCCAGCAGCACCGAGGCGGACGGGTCGCGCTCGGACGGCTTCAGGATGAAGCAGTTGCCGGTCGCGAGTGCCACCGGGATCATCCAGAGCGGCACCATGACCGGGAAGTTGAACGGCGTGATCCCGGCGCAGATCCCGAGCGGCTGGCGCGTCGCGTAGCTGTCGATGCCGCGCCCGACCTCCTCGGTGAAGTCGCCCTTCAGCAGCTCCGGCACGCCGCAGGCGAACTCGGCCACCTCCATGCCCCGCACGACCTCGCCCCTGGCGTCGGACAGCACCTTGCCGTGCTCGGCGGTGATGATCCGGGCCAGCGCGTCGGTCTGCCGGTCGAGCAGGTCGCGGAAGCGGAACATGATCCGCGCCCGCGCCAGCGGCGACGTCGCGGCCCATTTCGGCCAGGCCGCCGCGGCGCTCGCGACCGCCGCGTCGACATCGGCCGCCTCGGCGAGCGCGACCGCGCGCGCCACCCGGCCGGTCGACGGATCGAACACGTCGGCCCGACGCGTGCCGACGCCCTCCGTCGTCCTGCCGCCGATCACGTGCCCGACGAGATCCGGGAGGGTGGTCATTCGTCGTGCTCCTTGAGATTTGCCAGGCGAGACGGGCGTGGTCCGGTCAGCGGGTCGAACGCCGCGCGCGTCCCGATCCATGCGATGCCGCGGATCGGCCGCCGATCATCGCCGGATCTAGAGGATGATCCGATCGCCTAGGCTCACGGATCATCCTCTAGCTTGTTGTTTTGACGAGCATCTTTATCCGATCGAACGAGTCCGTTCGGTCGGATGATGCTCTAGGCCTCGGCCGTCGCATCGTCCCGCAGGTAGGGCTCGACCGTGCCCTGCAGCTTCATCGTCATGGGCGAGCCGTCGCGGGCCATGGTCTTGCCGACGGCGACGCGGACCCAGCCCTCGCTCACGCAGTATTCCTCGACGTTGGTCTTCTCGGCGCCGTTGAAGCGGATGCCGATGCCGCGCTGGAGCAGGGCCTCGTCGTAGTGCGGGCTCCTGGGGTTGATGGCGAGGCGGTCGGGGAGCTGGGTCATCGAACGGTTCCGGGCTCGAGGCCACCGAAGGCGCGGCGGCGGTGGCCGGCTGCATACCACAGGGCGGCGCCGAGGAAGCCCACATAGTAGCCGATGTCGGCGCCGCCCAGCAGGCGGGCGGCCGGGCCGGTGTAGAGGTCGCTCACCGAGAACAGCGCCGTGGTCAGAACCGCGGTCACCAGGAAGATCGTGGCGCCGCGGGTCCAGCCGGGCGGGTCCGGCATCGGGGTGCGTGCCTCGCGGCCGCCGGCCAGGTACCAGTCGGCGAGCACGATGCCGATCCAGGGGGCGATCCAGTAGAGCGTCACCACCAGGTAGCCGGCGTAGAGGTCGGCGTAGCGGCCCGCGCCGGCGACGGCCAGCGCGTAACCCAGGCTCGCGGTGACGATCGCGGCCAGCACGCGCGGCACGCGGATGCCGGCCGAGATCAGGCTGTAGCTGGCGGTGTTGTCGTTGACCGAGTTGCCGGTGATGGACGACAGCGCGATCGCCGCCAGCACCACCGGCGCCAGCCAACCGGCCTCGCGCTGCAGGCCGGCGATCACGGCGATCGGCGACGCTTCGCCGATGCCGGCCGCGGTGAGGAGGCCCAGCACCTGGAACGGGATCGCCGAGCCGAGCAGCCCGGCCAGGGCGAGGCCGATCACGCGGGCGGGCGGTGCATCGGCCGGCAAATACCGGGTGTAGTCCGAGGAGTAGGAGGCCCAGGACAGGTTGAAGCTGGCCAGGACCGCGGTGGCCAGCACGAACACCGGCAGCGTCGGCGGGTGCGCCGCCGCGGGCAGGCCGCCGGCGCGGGTCGCCACCAGCAGGCCGATCGCGGCGAAGGCCACGAGCAGCAGCGCGCCCAGGTATTTTTGAAGGGCCTGCACCACGTGGTGGCCGTAGATGCTGGCGACCATCTGCACCGCGGCCAGCGCGCCCAGCGCCAGCCAGAACGGCAGGGCGGGGCCGGCCAGCGCCAGCAGGGCGATCAGGGCAGCGGCGGCGGGAACGTTGTTCACTGCGTCCCAGCCGATGCAGTAGATCCAGTTCAGGGAGGCGGGCAGCCGCAGGCCGGCGCGGCCCAGCGCCCGGCGCGAGGCCTCCATCTGCGGCAGGCCGGTGCGCGGGCCGATCGCCGCGGCGAACGCCACCGGCAGGGCGCCGACCAGGTTGCCGATCGCGATCGCGGCCAGGCCCCAGCCCAGCCCCAAGCCCAGATGCACCAGCAGCACGCCGGTGACCCAGCCGCCCGGACCGAGGTTGGGCGAGAAGTGGCTCCAGAACACGCGGTCCATCGGCATGGTCTTCAACGCCGCCGGCACCGGCTCCGACACCGCGGCGGCACCGGTGCCCTCCATCGCGCCTGACCACGAGACCCGACCCGTCATGCGCGCCCCCGATCGCCGCTGCCGGATGCATGGTGGCAGAGCGAGCGGCCAAAATGAACAACCGGGCGGCAGCGGCGTTCGGGCGGTATCGAAAACGGGAGTGGCGACGATGGACAAGCACGGTTCGGCGGTCTGGCAGGGCGGCCTCAAGGATGGACGCGGCACGGTCTCGACCGAGAGCGGCTCGCTGACCGAAGCGCCATATGGCTTCGCGATCCGGTTCGAGGGCAAGAAGGGCACCAACCCGGAAGAGCTGATCGCGGCCGCGCATGCGAGCTGCTTCGCGATGGCGCTGTCCAAAATCCTGGGCGAGGCCGGATTCACCGCCGAGCGCATGGACAGCAAGGCGACCATCACCCTCGACCCGGCCGGCGACAGCTTCGAGATCACGCGGTCGCACCTGGTGCTGAGCGCCAAGGTGCCGGGGATCGACCCCGACACGTTCCAGGAGCTGGCGGCCAAGGCCAAGGCCGGCTGCCCGGTGTCGAAGCTGCTGCGGGCGCAGATCAGCCTGGAGGCCACGCTGGCCTGACCGGTCCGGGCGAGCCCGGGGCCAAATCCGCTTGCCTTGCCTGCGCCGCTATCTCATAGCCCTCGCCGATACGATTGAGGGACGGGTCATGACGCAGGACTACAAGGTCAAAGATATCGGGCTCGCCGGCTGGGGTGCGAAGGAGATCTCAATCGCCGAGGGCGAGATGCCCGGCCTGATGGCGTTGCGGGACGAGTTCGGGCCGCGGCAGATCCTGAAGGGCGCCCGCATCGCCGGCTGCCTGCACATGACGATCCAGACCGCGGTGCTGATCCAGACGCTCACCGCACTCGGCGCCACCGTGCGCTGGTCATCCTGCAACATCTTCTCGACCCAGGACCACGCCGCGGCCGCCGTCGCCGCGGCGGGCGTGCCGGTGTTCGCCTGGAAGGGGCTGAACGAGGAGGAGTTCTGGTGGTGCATCGAGCAGACGGTGCGTGGGCCGGACGGTTGGGCCCCGAACATGATCCTCGATGACGGCGGCGACCTCACCGTGCTGATGCACGACAAGTATCCCGAACTGCTGGAGGACGTGCGCGGCATCTCGGAGGAGACCACCACCGGCGTGCACCGGCTGTGGGAGATGGCCAAGAAGGGCACACTCAAGGTGCCGGCGATCAACGTCAACGACAGCGTGACGAAGTCGAAGTTCGACAACCTGTATGGCTGCCGCGAGAGCTTGGTCGACGCGATCCGCCGCGGCACCGACACCATGATGGCCGGCAAGGTCGCGGTGGTGGCGGGCTACGGCGATGTCGGCAAGGGCTCGGCCGCCTCGCTGCGCAACGCCGGCTGCCGCGTATTGGTGACCGAGGCCGATCCGATCTGCGCGCTGCAGGCGGCGATGGAGGGCTATGAGGTCGTCACCATGGAGAAGGGGGCGCCGCGCGGCGACATCTTCGTGACCGCGACCGGCAACGTCGACGTTATCACCATCGACCACATGCGCGAGATGAAGCATCGCGCCATCGTCTGCAACATCGGCCACTTCGACTCCGAGATCCAGATCGAGGCGCTGCGCAACTACGTGTGGGACAACGTGAAGCCGCAGGTGGACGAGGTGGTGTTCCCGGACGGCAAGCGGCTGATCGTGCTGTCCGAGGGGCGGCTGGTGAATCTCGGCAACGCCACCGGCCACCCATCCTTCGTGATGTCGGCGTCGTTCACCAACCAGACACTGGCGCAGATCGAGCTGTGGACCGCCAAGCCGGGACAGTACGAGCGGAAGGTGTACACGCTGCCCAAGCACCTCGACGAGAAGGTGGCGGCGCTGCACCTGGCCAAGGTCGGCGCGGAGCTGACGCGGCTGTCGTCGCGGCAGGCGGAGTATCTTGGGCTCAAGACGGTGAATGGGCCGTTCAAGCACGAGCTGTATCGCTACTAAGGGAAGGCCAGGGGCTCTGCCCCTGGACCCCGCCAAAGGCTTGCCTTTGGAAACCGCTTATAAGATGGGTTCCAAGGGCCACGGCCCTTGGCGGGTCCAGGGCAGAGCCCTGGCCTTTTGATAATATAAACGATGACCCCCTCGGCTTCTTCGCGCTGCTGCTGACGCTGTCTGCGATGTTCGGCATCCTCAACCAGCGTACGCTGCGGCTGCCCAACACCATCGCGTGCTGGTGATCTCGCTGGCGCTGCCGGCGATCGATCCGCTGCTGCCGGGTGCCGACCTGAAGGCGCTGTCGAAAACCCTGCTGGGCACGGTGCTGTCGTTCCTGCTGTTCGCGGCGGCGCTGCAGGTCGATCTCGGTGCGCTGCGCTCGCGCTGGGCGTCGGTGCTGGCGCTGGCCGGCACGATGCTGGCGGTGGGGCTGTTCGGGGTGGCGATGTGGCTGGTGTTCCCGCTGGTGGACCGACCGGTGCCGCTGGTGTGGTGCGTGGTGCTGGGCGCGATCCTGGCGCCGACCGGCCCGAACTCGGTGACCGCGATGCTGCGCCGGGTCGGGCTGCCGGGGCAGCTGCAGGCGCCGGTGGCGGGCGAGAGCCCGTTCAACGACGGCGTCGGCGTGGTGCTGTTTGGGGTTGCGGTGGGGGTGGCCAGCGGCGACGGCTCGGTGGCGATCGCTGGCCGCTTCGCGCTGGAGGCGGTCGCCGGGAGCGCGCTCGGGCTCGGGCTCGGGCTCGGCTACATGGCGCTGCTGATGCTGCGCAGCATCAGCGATGCGCACCTGGAGCTGGTCATCTCGCTGAAGCTGGCCGCCGGCACGTTCAGCCTGGCCGACGCGCTGGGGATATCGGGGCCGATCGCGGTGGTGGTGGCCGGGCTCAGCATGGGAAGCCGGCGGGTGCAGGATTCGCTCAGCGAGAGCAGCCAGGCCGACCTTCTGGTCGCTGATCGACGAGGTGCTGAACACGCTGCTGTTCCTGCTGACCAGGTTCCAGGCGCTGGTAATCGCGCTGCTGGCGGCGATCCCGTTGTCGATCCTGGTGCGGGGCCTGAGCGTGTTCCTGGCGACGCTGCCGATGCACCTGCGGGAGGCCGGCCGTGGGGGTACGCTGGCGCTGCTGACCTGGGGCGGCCTGCGCGGCGGCATCTCGGTGGCGCTGGGGCTGCCGAACTCGCCGTTCCGATCGGCGCTGCTGGCGGTGAGCTACGGGGTGGTGATGCTCACCGTCGTGGTGCAGGGGCTGACCATCGAGCGGCTGACGCGATATTTCCATCCCAAGCCGGCTGTCGAGTGATTTCTTCGGAGTCTCCGATCACATCCTGCGGCGTTCATGCTCTGGTCACCTCCCCGCCTTTGTTTCGACCCGATCGGCGCCATCTGATGGACGCATGGTATCAGCCACGGAGACGACGATGCGCAGGACAGTTCTGATGGCGACGGCGGCCCTTGGCCTCGCGAGCACGCTGGCGGCGGCCCAGCCGGCGGAGGCGCATGGTTTCGGCTATGGCGGCTTCCACGGAGGTTATGGCGGCTATCGAGGCGGATATGGCTACCGGGGCGGCTACGGATATCGCGGCGGCTACGGCTACCGCGGCTTCGGTTATGGAGGCTTTGGCTTGGGTGTTGGACTGCTGGCCGGTGCCGCGATCGGTAGCGCCATAGCGGCACCTTATGGTTATGGCTACCCAGGCTACGGCTATCCCGGCTACGCATACCCGGCCTATGGTTACCCGGGCTATGCGGCGCCGAACGTGGTGTATGCGGCGCCGGGAGCCTACGGCTACTAGCCCGCCCTTGCCGCGGCGATGAAGGCCCGGATCAGGTCCGGGTCCTTCTCGCCCGGCGCGCGTTCGACGCCCGATGATACGTCGACGGCGTCGGCGCCACTGGCGTCCAGGGCCTCGCCGACATTGCGCGGTGTAAGGCCGCCGGCCAACATCCAGGGGGCCGACGCGGCCCAGCCGCGGAGGATCGTCCAGTCGAAGCGAGCTCCATTGCCGCCGGGGCGATCGCTGCCGGGGGGTGGTTTGGCCTCGATCACCAAGCCGGCCGCGTCGGTGGTCACCGGCAGATCGGTGGTGGTGGCGACGCCGTGCGCTAGCCAGACCGGCAGCCCGAACCTCCGCTGTATCTCCTCCGCGCCGGTCACGCCGTAGAGCTGCAGGATGTCGAGCCGGGTGGTGGCGAGGACGCGGGCGATGTCATCCTCGGTGGGGTCGACGAACAGGCCGACCGCCGGGATGCGGCCGCGCAGGTGGCGATACAGAGACGCGGCCGTTTTCGGATCGACGCATCGGGGCGAGCGCGCGAAGAACTGCAGTCCGATCCAGTCGGCACCGGCATCGACAGCGGCGTCCAGGGCGGGGATGTCGCGGATGCCGCAGATCTTGACGCGGATGGCCGCCATTGCGGCTCAGCCGGCGAGTTCGGCGGCGATCGCCGCGGCGGCGGCGGCGGGATCGGCGGCGCGGGTGATGGGGCGGCCGACCACGATCCAGTCGGCACCGGCGTCGCGGGCCTCGGCCGGGGTCATCACCCGCTTCTGGTCGCCGCTGGCGGCGCCCGCGGGCCGCACACCCGGCACCACCAGGCAGGGCCCCTGCCCCAGCGAGTCGCGCAGTGGCGCCACCTCGTGCGGGCTGCAGACCAAGCCGGTGGCCCCGGCGGCGATCGCCAGCCGGCCCAGCCGCAGCACCTGCTGGCGCGGCCCGCCGGCGACGCCGGCCGCATGCAGGGACTCAGCGTCGAGGCTGGTAAGCACGGTGACGGCGAGCAGGATGGGCTGGGCATCGGCCGGGTAGGCCTCGCGAACGGCCTCGGCAGCGGCCTCGATCATGGCGGCGCCGCCGGCGGCGTGAACGGTCAGCATCGCCGGCCGCAGCGGCGCCAAGGCACGGACCGAAGCGGCGACGGTGTTGGGGATGTCGTGCAGCTTGAGATCGAGGAACAGGCGGTGGCCCTCGGCGAGGCAGCCGACCGCCACCGGACCGTTGGCCAGCGTGAACTCGAGCCCGAGCTTGACGGCGTCGCACCGGCGGCCGGCGAACTGCATCCAGCCCAGTGCGACAACCGGGTCGGGGGTGTCGACGGCCAGGATCAGCCGGGTCTGCCGACGGCCCGGCACGGCGGGCTGCTCAGTGGGCAAAGGGCGGCGCGACGGACACGGCGCCGCCGGGGGCGGCCGACAGCGGCGCGCCGGTGTAGGCGACGTTGTGCGCCACCGACTGCGCCAGCTGGGCGCGCAGCTCGGCGATCTGGGTGTCCTGCGTGCGGATCTGCTGCTCGGCGCGGCGGGCGCGGCGGCGCTGCCGGAGCTCGGAGAACCAGGCCATCAGCGCGCCGACCAGGAAGAACAGCACCGCGGTGATGAGCGCGATCACGCCGGCCGAGGACTGCCAGGAATAGTACGGCAGCTCCATGGCGCTCGGTGTCTGGTTGAGCAGCACGAAGACCACGAGCAGGATCAGGAACGGCAGCAGGATGATCAGGCGCAGCATGAACAGCTCCTCGCACGGTGCGGCCTGCTTCCGGCCGGTGGCGCCGCGTCGTCACGTCGGTGAGGAACGGGTGCCGTCGCGGGTGGTTCCGGGCCCTGCCGCGGCCGCTTGCGCGATGGCCGGGCGGCATGGTGTGGTTGAATAATGGTTCGTCAGACAGCGATCCGGTGCCCGCCTTGAGCGACGTGATCCCGTTTCCGCGCGCGCGAGACGACAGCATCTGGGCAGTGATGGCGGAGGCCGGGCGGACCGCGCGGATCGCCGAGATCTATCCGAGCCGGGAGGCGGCGCTGGCGGACCGGGACTGGCGGGAGGCGCAGGTGAAGGCCTACGCGCATTTCCTGCGCAGCGCGCGGCAGCCGATCCCGCGCTACAGCATCGCGCCGATCCGCCGCGCCGACCTGCCGCGAAGCTGGACCCCCCTGCCCGCGCTCGGCTTCCTGCGCGTGCAGTTCAGCTAGGAGCCGTAGGGCCAGGGCATCGTCTGGACAGCGGCCTGATGCTGGACCGGTTCAGGCGGTTCAGCCTTCCTTCACCCATCCGAAGCTACCGTCCGGCTCGCACATCGGTCGAGCGCTTCCCAATGCCCGTCTTCCCGAGCAAGAGTTCCATCTGCCTCGTCGTGCCGCTTCTCGCGCTCGGTGCCTGCCAGGATGAGCCACCGTTCAACTTCGCGGTCCAGGACGTGAGACCGAGCCCATCGTCCCTCCCGGAAGACCTCCGTTCGATCACGGTCACGCTGGCCCACCCCTACGAGAAGACCGGACCGCTGCCGCCCAGGAGCGACATCGTCGTCGAACCCATGAAAGAGGCGCTGGCCGACGCCATCGACCACGCAGCCATCTTCCAGGACGATACGCCTGTCCACGTGAACCTGGCGGCGACCGTCCTGAAGCTCCGCCTCCCGTCGCGCGGCTTCACGATGGAGACCGGCATGGACTGTCGCTACGTGCTGATCGATCGATCAACCGGCGCCGAGCTGTTCTCGACGATCGTGGCTTCGGCAGGGATGTTTCGATGGACTTCTCCTGGAGCGGCAGGACCCGCGTGACGGATTCCGTCAATTGTGCAGTGCAGAACAACATCGCCACGTTCCTGCAACAGGTGGAGGCCAGCCCCTTGGCCCGCCCCCGGGAAGCCTTCGCCCAGCCTGCTCCCGCGCAACCCGGTCGTCCTTTCAAGACCGCATCCTGAGCCGCCGATGGGGAACGTGTCGCCAACGACCGGCGGACCGGTGAGGCGGCGCGTCCGACCGCGCCCGGATGTCGCCGTCAGACGGACGGGGTCCGGCTGGCCCGAGTCGAGAGCGGCACCGAGCCGTTCTGCCGAAAGGCGTGCCAGGCGAGCACGCTGTCGGCGAGGAAGGCCAGCAGCGAGCCGATCGTGCAGCCGAGCGCTGCGCCGAACAGGATGATCAGCCAGCGCGCGACGTCGGCGCCCCTCACGTCGCCGAGGAACAGGATGAACACCGAGCCGCAGGTGGCCGCCCCGCCGCAGGCGCCCAGCACGATCGACAGGTCGAGGGCGAGCACGCGGTTGGCCAGGCGCCTCATGTGCCAGCGCAGCAGCGCCTCCTCGTCCGGCTGGACATCGCCCTCCAGGAGTTCGGTCAGGCGCGCCATGTGGTCGCGCACCCGCGCCTGCCGGGTGTTGAACAGCGCCAGCAGCGTGCCGATGCCGTTCAGCAGGAAGATCGGCGTGAGCGCCGTCTGCACGATGTGGGCGGCGGTGCCGACGGGGTCGTCGGCGAGCGGGCCGAGGCCGGCGGCGGGCACTACCGGCGCCATCCGCGCATCCCGGCGCAGGCGGCGCGGGAAGTCCCGTTCATGCGCACCGCCCCATCCCCGCCCTCAGCTCTGCAAATCGGTTGTTCCCACCGCGTCCGGCGGTCCGCTCCGGATGATGCTGTCATGAAACCGCCGGCTCCCGCCAGGCCGGCACCCGTTCTCGGCGATCCCCCCGGCGGCGACGTCGCCGCCCGGTCCTGGCCCGCGCGCGAGGCCGCGGAACGGGCGCTGCGCGATGCGGACGACAGGCTCGCCGCGGCGCCGGACGATCCGGAGGCGCTGTTCGGACGGGCCGGGCCGCTCGATCGGCTCGGCCGCCGGCAGGAGGCGCGGCAGGCGTGTCTCGACGTGCTGGCGCGCGACATGGGCCATGCCGGGGCGCTCCTGCAGCTTGCGGCGATGCTCGTCGATGACGGGTTCACGACGGCGGCGCGGACGGTGCTGGCGCAGGCGATCGCGATGCGCCCGGAGGACGCGGCGCCTAGGATCATGCTGGGCCACCTGCTGCGGACGGACGGCGAGGCGGAGGCGGCGCGCCTGCAGTACGAGGCGGCGCTGCGGTCCGATCCGGCCGCTCGCGAGGCGCATCAGGGCCTGTCCTACCTCCTGGACGGGGTGGACGACGCGGCGGCCGGCCGCCACCGCGTCGCGGGCTTCGCCGGCCGGGCGCTGACCACCCGGCCGCACCGCGGGCCGACGCCCCCGGTCGCGGTGCTGCGGCTGGTGTCCGCGCGCGGCGGCAACGTGCCGACCCGCCACCTGCTGGAGGACCGCACGTTCCTGGTGCACACGCTGGTCGTGGACCAGGCGGAAGACGGGCTGGCGCTGCCGGCGCATGCGCTGGTGTTCAACGCGATCGGGGATGCCGACCGCTGCGCCGACGCGTTGCGGCGCGCCGGCGGGCTGCTGGAGGGCAGTGCGGTGCCGGTCGTGAACCCGCCGGCGCGCGTCCTCGGGACGAGGCGGGCGGACAACGCGGCCAGGCTCGGGCGGCTGGCCGGGGTCGTGGCGCCGCGCATCCGGACAGTCTCGCGCGCGTCGCTGCTGCGGGAGGCCGCCGGCGGGCTGGGCTTCCCCTGCCTGCTGCGCAGCCCCGGCTACCATACCGGCGAGAACTTCCTCCGCGTCGAGACCGCGGCCGGGCTCGCGGATGCGGTGGCGTCGCTGCCCGGCGAGACGCTGATGGCGATCGAGCCGCTCGACGGACGCGGGCCGGACGGCGCCTGGCGGAAGTATCGGGTGATGATGGTCGGCGACGCGCTGCTGCCGCTGCACCTGGCGATCTCGCCACACTGGAAGGTGCACCACTTCACCGCCGACATGGCGGACAACCCGGCGGCGCGCGCCGAGGAGGCGGCGTTCCTCGCCGACATGCCGGGCGTGCTGGGCGCCGCGGCGATGGCGGCGCTGGGGCGGATCCGGGACGCGCTGCGGCTCGATTACGGCGGCATCGATTTCGGGATAGGGCCGGGTGGCGACGTGCTGCTGTTCGAAGCCAACGCGACGATGAGCGTGGCGCCACCGGTTCCGGGCTCGATCTGGGCCTATCGCGAGCCGGCGGTGCGGGCGGTGCTGGCGGGCGCGCAGGCAATGCTGCTGCGCCGGTGCGACCGCCCGTGAGACGGCCTTCGGACCCCGGGCGGGCGCCGGCGCGCGGTCAGGTGATCGGGGCCGGACCCAGCGATTCGGCCAGCATGTCCAGGGTCTGGCCGAAGATGAAGATGCGGTTGCGGCGGATGTTGGAGTGCGGGGCCAGGATGCCGAGCCGGACGAGGGTGGCGACGGCGGCGTTAGCGGTCTGGAACGAGACCTCCAGCATCTCCTGCGCGTCGCAGACGGTCAGCACCGGCATCCCGAAGGCGAGCTCGGCCAGGCGGCGCGCGGTCGAGTCCGAGCGCAGCGAGTCCATGCCGGCCTCGCGGTCGAGGCGCAGGCGCTCGGCGCGCTCCAGCCGGATCGCGGCGGCGTCGGCGGCGTCGGCCAGCCAGCCCAGGTAGCGGCCGATCCAGACCTCCCAGTCCTGCCCGGCCTCGAACTCGGCCAGCGCTGCCTGATGGGCGTCGCGGCGGGCGGCCAGCACCTGGGCGATGAACAGCGGAGGCCGGCCGTCGGCCGCGGCCATCAGCGGCATCAGCAGGCGGGCGAGCTGCGGGCTGGCCTCCTCGAACGGCGCCAGCAGCTCGATCCGGGCCGCCGCCATCGCCATGCGGACCGGCAGCGGCAGCGGCGGCGGATCGGTGAGGAAGCGCTCGAGGTCCTGCGTCGCCTGGGTCAGCGCGTCGTCGGGGGTGGCCAGCGGGTAGGCCAGGGCGATGCGGGCACCCGGCTGGGTGCCGGGATGGGCGCCGGCGGGGGCGTGGGCGGACGGCACCGCGACCGGGCCGAAGGCGGGTTGCGTGCCGCGCCCGAGCCGGGCCAATTCGCCCAGCAGGCTCATCGTGAGGGCGGCGCGCCCCCCGGCGCGGACGGCCGCCAGGCCGTGGCGGAACGCCTCGAGCGCGTGCGCGGCGAGCCGCAGCTCGCGCGGCGCCGGGCGCTCGCCGAGGGCCTGCGCCAGCATCAGCCGCAGCAGGGCGTCGGAGCGGTCGGCGCCGCCGTCGAGGGCGAGCGCGTCCAGCTTGCTCTCGACGCGGATCATGTTGTTCTGGAACGGGACGTTGCCGAGTCGGGAGCGCAGCGCGCTGCAGGCGTCGAGTGCGCGTTCGAGCGGCAGCAGCGCCGAGGAGAGCGCCAGGGTGCGCGGCAGGCGGGCTGCCAGCAGCTCGGCTCGGATCTGGTCGTCGCGGCTGGCCTCGGCCCCGCGGAAGGATCGGTAATGCGCGACTGGCACGGCGTCCACGTCCCCTTTTCTGGACGGCCTCGCCTTCGCTGCCATCCTTTGCCGTTCTACGGGCCAAGATCCGGATCGGATGCAAAGACGGCGGGCGGGTCTTCGACAGATCGCGGCGGCTCCGGTAAACTTCCGCTCCAACCCAAAGGCGAGCCTTCCCGCGATGTCAGATACACTCTCCGGCGCGTCGTCCGGGACGGCGACGGCTCTCGCAGGGCAGCCTCTGGTCTCGGGCGGCGAGAGCGTGGGCGGCGCCATGCGGGCGGCGCGGCCGCTGACGCCGGCGCCGCTGGTGCTGAGCAGCCAATACGTGCGCGAGCTGAGCTTCCGGGTGCCGGGGGCGCCGGGGGTGTATGCGATCCAGCAGATCCGGCCGCACGTGGTGATGAACCTCGACGTGCAGGCGCGGCGGGCGCAGGAGAACCAGCCGGTCTACGAGGTGGCGCTGCTGATCCAATGCACCGCCACCACGCAGCAGCCCGTCTCGGGCGAGGCGCCGCCGCCGGTGGCCTTCATAGTGGAGTTCGCCTATTGCGGCATCTTCACGTTGCAGGCGGTGGAGGCCGATGCGATCGAGCCGGTGCTGCTGGCGGAATGCCCACGGCTTCTATTCCCGTTCGCGCGCAACGTGCTGGCGGACGCGGTACGCCAGGGCGGCTTCCCGCCGGTGATGCTGCAGCCGATCGACTTCGTAGCGATGTGGCAGGAGCGGCGGGCGGCGGCGCAGGCGGGGGCCGTGGAGGCGGCGGGCGCAGGATAGGATGACCGGTCACCCCTGATAAAGGACGTTATCAGGGGTGATTGCGTAGAGCTTGTATCGGATACACCCTGTCAAACAGTCATTTGAAACAGTGATACGCTATTGCATATGCCGTGTTAGCATATCAGTATAAGCGCATGACGCCGATTCCCGAACTAGTTTCCCGTTTAGTCGAAAAGCACGGCGGCAATGCCGCTTTGGCGGCCGAGCGGCTTGGCTCTTCGGCTGCAAGCCTTTCTCGCTACCGTACAGGCGACGCTCGACCACGCAAGGCGGTTGAGGATCGTCTCAGGTCGCTTGTTGAGGGTACTGGAGACCTAATTGAACTAGCCGCAACGTCCAAGGATGAAGCTCGTCTTCGTCAACTTGAGGATGCCATTGCAGGCACACTCAATGCCCTGCGTGAGGAATTCCATCGTACGGCTTCAGTTTCTAAGCGCCAGGAAGTTCTTGATCTGGTCGCCGTGCTAGTTTTCGCCCATGTCACGTCCATTGACGCCGGAGGGCAGGGGCTGGGCACACACCTAGCATCCAAAGAGTCGAGCGTCGAAAACGTCAACGCCTTCGTTCATGAGGCGCTTAATCGCTACCTTCCTGACCTGAACGGGCATGGACCTGATAGAAGCCGCTTTTTCTCTTCTCTGACCGCAGCTGATGAGACTTTCGCACAAGCCCTTCTTGCTATCTTCGAGCGTAACGCAGCTGCGTTTCGATCGCTGCATGAAGCCGGGCGTGATGACCTGATTAATGAGGTATTTTCGCGGTTTATGTCCGCCTCATTCGTAGACGAAAAGGAGATGGGTCAATACCTTACCCCTCCCGAAGTTGCACGATTTATGATTCAAGTCGGATTCCACTTACTTAAACCGGAAGTAAGGTCTGCATTAATTGATCCAGATCTATGCGAACAAGCGGGTGTAATCTTGGACCCTTCCTGTGGGGTCGGGTCTTTCCTCGCTGAGGCAATCAAGTTTTTTCATGAAAGCGTGCGCAAATATAATCCACAGCGCGCGCCGGAGTGGCTTACCCGCTTTGTAAATCACAACGTGGTCGGAATTGATAAGTCCGAGCGTATGCTGCGACTAGCATGTATCAATCTCGGCTTGTTTGGAACGCACTTAGCCAACCTCTATCTCGCTAATGGACTGGCGAGAAAAGGCCCGGATTCGGATATTACGAAACGGCTTGAAGGCCAGGCACAGCTAATTCTTACTAATCCACCATTTGGCGCTACCTATAGCGGTGCAGATGTTTCGGAATTTGCCATGGGGCATAAAGGCGGCCGCGTAGATTCAGAAATTCTGTTCCTAGAACGGTATATCGATTGGGCTGCACCCGGTGGCGTTATTGTCAGCATTGTCCCTGACAGCATTCTTGTAAATCGAGGTCCGTTCTCGCGATTGCGGCAGCTTTTAGCAGCTCAGTGCAGCATCGAAGCCGTCTTCTCTCTGCCTCCTGTAACCTTCGCGGCGGCAGGCACTAGTACGAAGACCTCAGTGCTCGTCCTTCGTCGCAAGGAGACCGCCAATGCCCACTAACACCTTCTTCGGCGAGGCCCGAGAGGTCGGCTATGATGTGGTGACACGCTCCGGGCAGCGTCGGCGCATTCGGCATGCGCGGACCGACCTTCCTTCGCTACTAGCCGAGTTCACTGGTAGAGGTCCGAGCAAGCTTGGTCGATGGGTCGAACTTCCTGCCTCCGCCGAGAGGTGGGACGCTGGCTTTCACGCTGAACCGGAGGTCCGGCAAAACACTAGTGCTGGCGAACACGACGAAGGAATTGCTGTCTCGACCATTGCCCGTTTAGTGGATGAACGCCAGGACCCTAGACGTCGAAAAACAAAACATTTCGAGTATATTGAAATTAGCGACGTAGATGGTCGTACCGGGTTGGTCGGACATAAGTATATTCCTGTTCAAGAAGCCCCGAGCCGGGCTCGTAAAGTTGTGAAAACAGGAGATGTTCTTGTGTCAACTGTGCGTCCAGAGCGGGGCACAGTTGGTGTTGTTCCGCCGCATTTAAACGGCGCGATCTGCTCCACGGGTTTTGCGGTGCTTCGCTGTCGCGACGTTCATCCAGGGGCGCTCGCTTGGCTGCTCAAGAGTGAAGCCGTGCGAAGGCAAATGATCCGCCACAACATTGGAATTGCCTACCCAGCAATAGCCGAAGAAACGTGCCTCTCGCTTGTCCTTCCAACAACCCAAGACAAGCTCAGAGAAGCCTCAATTGCAGCTCAGGAGTTACAAGACGCACAAGACGTTTTCGAGGCGGCGCGCCGCCACATGATGCAACTCGTGGGAGCCGAACTCGACGAAGGTAGTTCACGGAAGCTTCCAAACCTCATCGAGAGTAGCGAACCACGTTCCGTCACCAACGCTGCATAAGGGATTCTGGCTTATATGCTCTGGGAAAAGTCGGGCGCGCGGAAGGCCGTGAGGCTGCTTGTCCTTGGGCACTGATCGAGCAAACGCAAACTCCGATATGTTGCCCGTCCGAAGGAAAAGGCTAACCGCAAAGAAGTCTTGCGTTGCAAATTTACAGCTGCTCGTTGGATAGTAATTCGATTGTTGTTCTACGCTCCATTCGGAAACATCTCGCTTCGGTTTAGTAGTCGTGCTGTGGATCAGTCGGGCGAAATTAGTATTTGTTCCCCAAAGAGACTTAACTTCGAGACGCTTGCGAACATTGCCTTTGAAAACTTGAAAGTCGTAGTTCGCGTAAGCGCCAAGATGAGCAGCCATGTCTTCCGGCATGCGGACAACGCCATATCCTCGTGCTTTGAGATGTTCCACGAGATAATATTCAGTCAGTCCACTCAGCGCCTTGGCTGCTACACCGTATTGGTCGATCTCAAGAAAGCAATCTGCTGTTAGCTGACTGAGGGCCTCTTGCAGAAGAGCCTTGTTTTTGGCTCCCGAACCGCCGAAGCCCATGTAGATTTCACCACTAGCAATCCCCTTTTTGAGGTCAACCGAGACAATTCGGCCCTTCGCGATTTCTCTCCAACCGGCCTCGGCACCTTCCTCAGCGCCGTATCCGGAAGGAACAAATTTCCCGGTTCTTCCGACAGACAGGACACCTTTATTTTCCTCATTCAAGGTAACCTCGAACGAGGCTCTTACATGCTTGCTCCCTGGAGCTATGAATATTGATTCATCGATCGACGCAATCTTCACCAGTAACGGGCACAGCACAGCTACCAATGCTTCGGGTGTTGTTTGATACCGGCGGGTTAAGAGCCTCATAGCGCGATCAGGCGTCAGCTTATCAGTCATGCTTTGATAGTCTCTCTTCTAGTTCCGCAATGAAGTCGTGCAGCTTGATGCCGAGGCTATCGCAAACCATTTTCAGCTCGATCACATCGACACGTCGTTCGCCCCGCTCGATTTTGCTTATTGCTGGTTGCTCGAAGGGAAGCTGTTGCCCTAGCTGGGCTTGCGTGATTCCTACCCGGTGTCTGATCTCGATCAGCAACTCCAGGAAAGCCGCATAGTCTTTGGTGTGGACACTTTTGCGCATCATGCTCGCAGGAGCGTGAAGGCTAAGTTAGAATAGTCCAACTTGGACTATTCTGGCTGTCGGGTCGGAGGTGAGATGCTAACTCGTGCTATCTCCCCAACCCACGCCCTTCCCTCTGCCGCTCGCGGTTCTGCTCCGGCTCTGGCGGCAGTCCGCGGCGCTCCCGTTCCTCGGCCCGCGCACGCTGCCGCTCGGCCTCCTTCGCCTCCCGTTCCACCCGCTGATCCCACGCCGCGCTGAGCGCCATCCCATCGCGTCCCTGCACGAAGCTGCGGGCCAGCTCGTCAAGCCCGGCCTGGTGCTCGCGCCCGACGCCGGGCACGGTCATGCTTCTGCCGCTACCGGCAGCACGCGACGCATTGCGCATGCCTTCCTCGCCAAGCCGCTGACTGACTGCGGCCATGAACCCGTCCAGCTCATTGGCCACGCGCGGATTGGCCCGGCCTTCGCGCCATGCGGCGGATACCAGCTCCTCGCGCCGCCGCTGCCGGGCGTCATAGCGTTCGCCGTCGCGCGGTATCTCCGCCGTCACCCCGGCCATCCGCACGGCCTTGAGCGTGTCCAGCGCCGCCGGAGACAGGCCCGGCACCTCGACGGTATCCCGCGCCCGCTGCTGCTTCACCTCGCCGGTATGGTGGCGCACGGCGGCGTCCCGCGCCGTCGCCTCCCGGTCCAGGCTGCCGCCGATCGCGGCGGCGGCCGACCTGGCGCGCGCCCGGTCGTCCTGGGCGACACGGCCAGCCAGCCACCCCTCCCGGCCGCGCAACGTGCCCAGCACCTCCGGTCCGTCCTCCCGCAAGGTCCGTGCGGCCACACGAAGGTCGCGGCCGGATCGCTCAATCAGCTTGTCCAGCGCATCGGCCGCCTGGTCGGGATCGCGGTAGGTACCCCGCAGATAGTCCTTCTGCGCCTCCACCTCCCGCACGGCGGCTGGTGCCTCACTGGCAACCCGCGCCAGCTCCTCGGGCGACGTGCCGCGTCCAAGGCTGTCCCGGCCCTGCCCGGTCGGATCGCGCCAGGCCGGCAGCAACGGTGCCGGCGCGCGCGCCACCTCTCGCACCTGCTCGGCCGCCCGCGCCTTCTCCTGCGCTTGAAGCTCCCATGCAGCAGTTTGCCGGCGGACGTAAGCCGGATCGACCGGACCCTCGCGCGCCTCCTTCTCGGCCAGCTTGCGCACGCCGTGCAGCTTCAGCTCGTCGCGCTCGGCGTCGGTGCCCCGGAACTCGCGGTCGATCTTGGCGCCCAAGGCGTCCACCAGCTCGCGCCCGGCAGGCGATAGCAGCCCGCGCACCTGGTCGAGCGTGCCGCCCTGCCGCGTGTTGTATGTCAGCGCATCCCACAGCTTGCGGCTTCGGTCCTCGCGCTCGGCCTCGCGCTTCTACTCCTGCGTCAGCTCGTCGCGCGTCGGCCACGCGATCGACGCCGTCCGAATTTCGCCGCGCGCCATCTGCCGGGCGAGCTGGCCGGCATCCCGCGCCGTCTCCCGCGCGACGAACACCTCGGCACTCTCCCGCTGCCGGGTCAGCACCACGTAGCTCGCCGCCGATCGCCAATGCTCTGTGTGGTAGAAATACGTCCGGTCCAGGGTCTTGCCCTGGCCTTTGTAGATCGTCCCCGCGTAGCCGTGTCGGAAGCCCTCGAAGTCAGCGGCGGACCATCGAACCTCCCGCTCCTCTTTCCCGGCCGCATCCAAGGTCGCGGTGATCTCGCCAGTAGCTGGGTCCAGCCGCGTGACGGTGCCGACATTGCCGTTGTAGATGCGGAGCTTCTTGTCGGTGTCGGTGAACTGCACCCGATCGCCCACGGCGAAGTCGGCGCGCGAACGCGTGCCGCGCATTTTATAAGCGCGCATGCTGAGTTGCGATAATTCCTGTTACACGGTCCCGATGAGCCAGTCCTCGGATCGTAGACCGTCCACGCGGTTGAACTCCCGGAGGTTGCCCGTCACCACGATCAGGCCGCGGCTTCGGGCGTGGCCGGCGATCATCAGGTCGTAGGCGCCGATCGGCTGCCCCTGGCGCTCGAGGCTGCACCGGATCTCGGCGGTGTGGGCGGCGGCGTCGCTGTCGAACGGCAACACGCCGAGGCGGGCGGCGAAGCGCTCCACCTCCTGCCGGGTCTCGGCCGGGCGGACAGATCGTTCGGCGCCGTAGAGCAGCTCGAACAGGACGACATCGGAGATGCTGAGGGCACTCGCCTCGGCGTTGAAGCGGGTCCGCAAGCCGGCCGGGCGGTCACGGAGTACACGGATGCACAGGTTGGTGTCCAGCGCGTAGCGCAGCATCAGAGAGCGTCGCGAGCCTGCGGCAGGGGCTGGGGACGATCGCCCAGATCGGTGCCACGGGCCGCGAAGAAATCGTCCCACGCGGCGTCGGCGGGCATGATGATGCGCCGGGCCCCGTCCCGAAGGATCGTCACCTCGCGCACGGTGTCGTCGAAAGCGACCGCCTTGGGAAGACGGACGGCCTGCGAGCGGTTGGACAGGAACAGGGTCGTGTTCGTCGTCATGGGTGTGTGATGACATATCCCGCTGGGATATGCAACGCTGGTGTTGATGACCGGCGTGCTGACAAGGTCGGGGCGAACGTGCAGAGTGCAGCTATGGACACGATCTCTGCCGTTCCCGCCCCAGTCCCTGCCCTCGCCCTCGCGCATGTCGACGGTCAGCTCGAGGCCAGCCTCGAGCGGCTGTTCGCGCTGCTGCGCATCCCCAGCGTCTCGACGCAGCCGGAGCATGCGCCGGACTGCCGGCGGGCGGCGGCGTGGCTACGGGACGACCTGGAGTCGCTGGGTTTCGAGGCCAGCGTGCGCGAGACGCCGGGGCTGCCGATCGTGGTAGCGCACGACCGCTCGGTGAGCTCCGGGCCGCACGTCCTGTTCTATGGACACTACGACGTGCAACCGGTCGATCCGATCGGGCTCTGGACCAGCGGACCGTTCGAGCCGCGGCTGGTCGATGCGCCTGGCACGGCCGAGGGCGGCGGGACCGCGGGCGAGCGGTGGATCACGGCGCGGGGGGCGTCGGACGACAAGGGCCAGGTGATGACGTTCCTGGAGGCGCTGCGGGCGATCCGCGCCGCCGACGGGCGCTATCCGCTGCGGATCTCGGTGCTGCTGGAGGGCGAGGAGGAGAGCGGCGGGCCCAGCCTGCGGCCGTTCCTCGACGCGCATGCGGCCGAGCTTCGGGCCGACGTGGCGCTGATCTGCGACACCGACATGCTGGACGGCGGCAAGCCGGCGATCACCACCATGCTGCGCGGGCTGGTCGGCGAGGAGATCACCATCACCTGCGCCGACCGCGACCTGCATTCCGGGATCTACGGCAACGCCGCGCGCAATCCGCTGCACCTGCTGGTCGAGATCCTGGCCGGGCTGCGGGACGCGGAGGGGCGGGTGACGCTGCCCGGGTTCTACGACAACGTGGTGCCGCCGCCGGACAGCGTGCGGCAGGACTGGGCAAGGATCGGCGGCGACGACGCGGCCTTGCTGGGGCCGATCGGGCTGGCGCAGGCCGCCGGGGAGGTCGGCTACACCGCGCTGGAGCAGACCTGGGCGCGGCCCACCTGCGAGATCAACGGCATCACCGGCGGCTATGGCGGCGAGGGCTTCAAGACCGTGCTGCCAGGCAAGGCGTCGGCCAAGGTGTCGTTCCGCATGGTGGCGGGGCAGGACCCGGAGGCGGTGCGGGATGCGTTCCGCGCGCATGTGCGGGCGCACATTCCGGCCGACTGCAGCGTGGCGTTCCAGCCGCACGGCTGCTCGCGCGCCAGCGCGCTGCCGATCGACGGGCCCTACCTGAAGGCGGCGCTGGGAGCGCTGGGCGAGGAGTGGGGGCAGCCGGCGGCCGTGGTCGGCAGCGGCGGCTCAATCCCGGTGGTGCGCGACCTGCAGGAGGCGCTGGGCATGGACAGCCTTCTCATAGGCTTCGCCCACTATGACAACCGAATCCATTCGCCGAACGAGAAGTACGACCTGTCGAGCTTCCACCACGGGACGCGCTCGTGGGTGCGGGTGCTGTACGCGCTGGCGGCGGTGTAGGCGGGCGCCCTCACCCCACCGTCATGCCGCCGTCGATGCGAAGCTCGGCGCCGGCGGTGAAGCCGCTCTCGTCGGAGGCGAGGAACAGGGCGGCGGCCGCCACCTCCTCGGGCTGGCCGAGCCGCTTGAGCGGGATCAGGTCGGTCAGCGACCGGCGCATCTCGTCGCTGACGCCCTCGAACATCGGGGTGTCGATCGGCCCCGGGCTCAGCGTGTTCACGCCGGCGCCGCGGTCGGCCAGCTCCCGGGTCCAGGTGCGGGCGTAGGCGCGCACCGCCGCCTTGGTGGCGCCGTAGGTGCCGTAACCCCGGCGTCCCGATCGAACCGGCAATCGAGCCGATCAGCACGATCGCCGAGCCCGCCGGCATGAGCGGGATCGCCCGCTGCACCGTGAACACCATGCCGCGCACGTTGAGGTCGAACGTCCGGTCGTGATGCGCCTCGGTGATGTCGTCGATGCCGGCGAATTCGGACACGCCCGCGGAGGTCACCAGGATGTCCATCCTGCCCGTCCCGGCCCGCACGGCGAACAGGCGGTCGAGGTCGGCGGCCTCGGTGACGTCGCCCTGCACGGCCTCGCAGCCCGCGCCGATCAACACCATCGCGCGGTCGAGCTCGGCCTGGCGGCGCCCGGTGATGACGACATGGGCGCCTTCGGTCGCGAATCGGCGGGGGATCGCCAGGCCGATCCCGCCGGTGCCGCCGGTGACGATCGCGGTCTTTCCGGTCAGGCTCGACATGTTCAGGGTCCTGGGCGCGATCTGCGCCAGGCCGGCACGGTTCAACGCGATCGGGCGTCGCCTCGGCGGCATCACGCACAAGGCGCGACGGAGGCGCTGCGGCGGCTGGAGCGGAACGGGCTGGCGGCGCGGCGCGTGATCGCGACCTCGCCGGTGGCGGTCGAGTATTCGGTGACGCCGCTCGGACGCTCGCTGCAGGGGCCGTTCGCAGCCCTTTATGGTTGGGCGGCGGAGCACGGTACGGACATCGAGCGAGCGCAGTCCGCGTTCGACGGCCGGGTGCCGGAGAATGCGCCGGCCTATCCGGCGGCGGCATCCAGCAGCGCGTCGACGTCGGCGGGGTTCGTGTCGAGCCCGGTGACCAGGCGCACCGCCGCGGTGCCGGGGGCGACCGGCTCGCCGGGCGGCAGATACCAACGGTAGAACACGAACCCGGCCGCCTCCAGCCGCGCGATCGTCGCCTCCGGCAGCACGGCGAACACTTCGTTCGACTGCACCTCGTGCAGCAGGCGGACGTCGCGCATGGTGAGCAGGCCGTCGGCCAGGCGGGTGGCCATGGCGTTGGACTGGATGGCGCTGCGGAGCCAGAGAGCGTCCTCCAGGTAGCCGACCAGCTGGGCGCTCAGGTAGCGCGCCTTCGACCACAGGTGACCGGCGCGCTTGCGGCGGCGGGCGAACTCGTCGGTGAGGCGGCCGGGCTGGAAGAAGATCACCGCCTCCGCCGCCATGGCGCCATTCTTGGTGGCGCCCAGGGTGAGCACGTCGATTCCGGCCCGCCAGGTGGCAGCGGCGGGGCTGCAGTCCAGCGTGGCCAGCGCGTTGGCGAAGCGGGCGCCGTCCATGTGCACGGCCAGGCCGAGGTGGCGGGCAATGGCGCCGATCGCGCGCACCTGCTCCAGGCTGTAGACCGTGCCCCATTCGGTGGCCTGGGTGAGGCTGATCGCGGTGGGCTTGCTCTTGTGCACGCCGATGGCGCGGCTGGCCTCCAGGTGCGCGGACAGGGCGGCGGGCGAGAGCCGCCCGTCGCGGCTGGGCAGGGTCAGCAGCTTGGCGCCGCCGGTGAAGAACTCGGGCGCGCCGCACTCGTCGTTCTCGATGTGCGCGGCCGCGTCGCAATAGACGCCGCCGAAGGGCGGGACCAGTGCGGACAGGGCGAGCGCGTTGGCGGCGGTGCCTGTGGCGACGGCGAACACCTCCGCGTCCGGCGCCTCGAAGGTCTCGCGCACAAGCTCCTGCAGGCGCGCGGTCCAGGGGTCGGCGCCATAGGAGGGGGCGGCGCCGTCGTTGGCGCGGATCATGGCCTGCAGGATGGCGGGGCTGATCGGGCCGACGTTGTCGCTGCTGAAGTTCTTGCCTATGGATCGCATGCGCCCATCCTGCCCGCAACGAGGCGATGCTGCCAGCCGGGGGGGGCGCCCGGCCGGTGACGACCAGCATCGCGGGGTGCCGTCGATGAATGCCGAGAGCCAGATCGAGACGCGCCTGATCGACGGCAAGGCGTATGCGGCCAGGCTGACGGCGGAGACCAAGGCCGAGGTGGCCGCCCTGCACGAGCGGCACGGCGTGGCGCCGGGGCTGGCGGTGGTGCTGGTCGGCAACAACCCGGCCAGCGAGGTCTATGTGCGGTCCAAGATCGCGCATACCGAGGCGGTGGGAATGCGGTCGGTCTCGCACCTGCTGCCCGGCTCGACCGGCCAGGAGGAGCTGCTGGCGCTGGTCGGGCGGCTGAACGCCGATCCTGCGGTGCACGGCATCCTGGTGCAGCTGCCGCTGCCGACCGGGATCGACGCGGCCGCGGTCACCGCGGCGATCGCGCCGGCCAAGGACGTGGACGGGCTGGGGCCGATGAATGTCGGGCTCACCACGCTGGGGGTGGCCGCCGGACCGGGGGAGGGGCTGGCCGGGCTGGTGCCATGCACGCCGCTCGGCTGCCTGCTGCTGCTGCGTGCCGAGCTCGGCACGCTGCGCGGGCTGCATGCGGTGGTGGTCGGCAAGTCGAACCTGATGGGGCGGCCGATGGCGCAGCTGCTGCTGCAGGAGGAGTGCACGGTGACGGTCTGCCACGGCTCGACGCCGGACGTGGGCGCCCTGGCCCGGCTGGCCGACATCCTGGTGGTCGCCACCGGCCAAACCGGGCTGGTGCGGCGCGGCTGGATCAAGCCTGGGGCCACGGTGATCGATGTCGGCATCACCCGGGTGACGACGCCGGAGGGGCGCACCCGGCTGGTCGGCGACGTGGTGTTCGAGGAGGCGATGGGGCGGGCCGGACGGCTGACGCCGGTGCCAGGCGGGGTCGGGCCGATGACCATCGCCTGCCTGCTGCGCAACACGCTGACGGCGGCGCGGCGGGCGCTGGAGCCGGGGCGGTAGGCCAGGCGACAGACCCGCACGCGCCAGGTCTCAATAAGAAGCGGTGATCTGGGCGGGGCGCAACGAAATGGCTGCGGTGCCGTTGAGGGGCCACTGCGATCTGCAGACGCGACCAGAGGAACGTCCAATGAAAACTACCCCGATCATCATCGCCGTCGCCTTCACGGCCATGGCGGGGGGTGCGTTCGCGCAAACCACGTCCGGCGCCGCGACCGGCACGACGGCACCGGCGACGGGCGGCACGATGCCATCCGGCGGGATGACGCCCGGCACGACAAGCGGCACGATGACGCCCGGCATGGGGAACGGCTCCGTGGCGCCCGGCACGATGGCGCCCAGCATGACCGCGCCGACCGCGAATGGCACGACGGCGGCCAGCAACCCGAACGGTGCCATGACCACCACCAACCCGAACCAGGCGGTCGCGACCACGTCGGCCAGCACGGCGACGCCAGCACACGGTGCCAACAGCTTCACCATGAGGCAGGCGCGCAGCCGCATCGCCCACCATGGCTTCACCCGGATCCGGGACCTCACCAAGGACGACCAGGGCGTCTGGCATGGCACCGCGATGCAGAACGGCGCCGCGGTCAAGGTGTGGGAAGACTATCGGGGCAGCGTCGGGACCGAGTGATCGGTGGCGTCCACAGAGCGATAACGAGACAGGGAGCCGAGACGATGGCACAGACGACAATCACGCGCGCCTATGACAACTACACCGACGCCACCAGCGCCGTGACGGCGCTCGAGCAGGCCGGCATTCCGCATTCGGACATCAGCCTGGTCGGCCGGGACGGCAAGGCGGAGACGGGACAGACCGGCACGGCGAACACCGCCGCGCCGGCGGAAGCCGAAGCCGGAGCCGGCACCGGCGCCTCGATTGGCACCATCATCGGCGGCGGCGCCGGGTTGCTGGCCGGCATCGGCTCGCTGGCGATCCCAGGCGTGGGCCCGGTGGTGGCGGCCGGATGGCTGATCGCGACCCTGACCGGTGCCGGCGTCGGCGCCGCGGTCGGCGGCGGCACCGGCGGGCTGGTCGGCATGCTGACCGGCGCGGGCGTGTCGCACGACGATGCGCACCTCTACGCCGAGACGGTACGCCGGGGCGGCAACGTGGTGAGCGTGCGCGTTGACGAGACGCAGGTGGCGATGGTCGAGAGCGTGCTCGATCAGCACACCGCGATCGATCCGATGGCGCGCCGGGCCGAGTACCAGGGCACCGGCTGGAGTCGTCACGACGAGACCGGTGCGCCGTACTCGCCGACGACGACCAGTTCCGGTCTGCCGCCTCGCGCCGACGTTCCCTGATCCGACATCCGCCGGGCTTCGGCCCGGCGGGTCGTCACCGTTCGGCCAGGAAGGCGCGGAAGCGCCGGGCGACCTCGTGTGGCTGGATGGTGGGCCGGCCGAGCGAGGTCATCGAGCCCGGCGTGATCCGGGCGTGGATCAGGGTCGGACCATCCCGCCGCAACGCTTCGGTCAATGCGGCGTGGAACGAGTCGGGGTCGTCGGCCACGAAGCCGTATCGATATCCGCAAGCGACGGCCACGGCGGCGAAGTCGACCGATGCTGCCGACGTAGCCTGGCCTCCGGTGGAGTCGTGGACGCCGTTGTCGAGCAGGATGTGGATCAGCCGCGGCGGTTGGCAGGCACCGATGGTGGCGAGCGTGCCCAGCTTCATCAGGGCGGCGCCGTCGCCGTCCAGCACGATCACCGGCCGGTCCGGACAGGTCAGAGCCACGCCGAGCGCCATGCCGGACGCGCCGCCCATCGAACCGACCTGATATAGATGCTGCCGGCGGTCGGACAGGGTGAACAGCTCGCGGCCGGTCTTGCCGGTCGTGGCGATCACCGCCGCCCGCTCCGGCAGCGTGGCCAGCAGCCGCTCCAGCAGGAGGGCACGACTGGGCTTCGGGCCTCCGCGCTCGAGCGTGACGCGTTCGCCCGGCGGAGGCAGCGCCCGCGGTGACTCGGGCAGCGGCTCCTCGGCGACGCTGCCCTGCTCCATGACCAGGCCATAGGGCAGGCCGTCTGCCTCGAAGCGGGCGGTGGCGGCATCAAGCGCGGGGGCGATCTCGTCGTCTCGCTGCGGGAACGGCTGGTTGGGCACGCCGCATAAGGTCAGCAGGGACTGGGTGATCTGGCCCATCAGCGCATGCTGCGGCTCGTCGGGACGGCCGGGCTGGCCGCGCCACGTGGTGATCAGCAGCAGCGGGATACGGAACGGCAGGCTCAACGACGTCAGCGGATTGACGCAGTTGCCGAGGCCGGAATTCTGGCAGATCACCACGCCGCCGCGGCCGCCGAGCCAGGCGCCGGCGGCGATCGCCACCGCCTCGCCCTCGCTGGCGGCGCCCACATAGTCGAGCGCGCCGCCGCTGGCGCCGATGACGCGGTTGATCATCGATGTCAGGTAGGAACAGGGCACGCCGCTGTAGAAGTCGAGGCCGCGGGTGGCGGCGGCGTCGATGAAGTCCTGGGCCTGGATCATGAACGCAGTCTAGCAGAAGGCCAGGGCTCTGCCCTGGACCCGCCAAGGGCCTTGGCCCTTGGAACCCAATTTTAATAAGCGGTTTCCAAAGGCGAGCCTTTGGCGGGGTCCAGGGGCGGAGCCCCTGGCCTTCACCGCAACGTCAAGTCGGGCGGCGCCGGCTGTGCGGTGGGTTGCGGGAAGCGGCTGCCGGTCAGGGTGATGACCTGATCGCGTTTCGGCTCATGCGCGACGAAGGGGAGGTTCAGGCTGCTGGCCAGCACCTGGTAGTAGGAATCGCCGGTAAGGTCGAGCGGACGGCCGCCGGCGCAGTCGGTGGCGGCGGTCTGGAACGGCTCGATCCGGTCGGGATAATCGTAGAGCCGGTGGATGCACCGCACGTCGCTCTCCCCGGCGAGCTTCACCGGGGCGCTGGCGCAGGCCGAAAGCCCGGCAATCGGCACCAGGAACAGCAGTCGGGACCATCTTCGCATCGCACCCTCCACGCGGCGGTGCACTCCATATGGCGCCGACACCGCGCCCCGTCAGGAAAAATTGCGGGCGTCGGCGAGGTCGGTCACCGTGTCGACGTCGAGCCAGTGACCGGTGATGTAGTGGACCGCGACCGGGTGCCGAGCCGACAGACGGGCCAGCAGGGCCGGCATGTCGGCCTGCGCGGCGCTCCCGTCGGCCCGCATGGCGTCGAGCTCGGCGCGGACCAACTCGGCGCCGTGCGGGCTCAGCCGCAGGAGGCCGATCCACTCGCCCGTGCTGAGGCCGGGCGCCACGGCGCCGATCTCCTGCAGGGTGGCGGGCGCGTCGTCCAGGTAGGAGGTGGAGAACGGCTTATCGGCGCGCACCAGGTCGCGCGGATGGGCGCTGTGCGCGCCGCGGGCCGCCTGGGCGCGCTGGCGCAGCGCGTCGACGGCGATGACGATGTCGGCGTCCACCCCCATCAGCGCGTCCAAGATGTAGCGGCGGAACAGCACGTCGCCATAGACGATCACGGTCTCGCCCCGGAGCCGGCCCTCGGCGCGCAGCAGCGAGGCCACTTCGCCGGTGGTCGCGTAGTCGTCGTTGTCGAGCAGGACGAGGCCGTCGGCGGGCACCGTATCCGCGGAGATCGCCGCCTTGGCGTAGCCGCGCACCACGGCCAGGTCGCGCACGCCGCCCTGGCGCAGCGTGTCCAGCAGCTGGGCCAGCAGCGGCCGGCCGCGCACGTCGATCATGCATTTGGGGCGGTCTGCGGTGAGCGGGCCCAGCCCCTCGCCGCGCGAGGCGGCGAGCACGATGCCGACGACCGCGGGCGGCGGCGGGACCGGCGCCGGCAGGGAAGCGACCGGGAGGTAGCGGTCGCCGGCGCGCTCGAGCTCGTCGTTGTCGACCAGGGCGAAGATGTCGCGCACGCTGGCGATGCGGTCCTCGACCTCGGACAGCGCCTGATCGCCGTGGATGCGGGCGGCGGTCTGGCGCATTGCGGTGATGGAGGCGCGGACCAGGTGGTTGGCCCAGATCACGGTCGAGATTCCGGCCTCGCGGAAGGCGGCGGTGGGGGTGGCGTAATACATGGTCGGCACGATCACCACCGGGCAGCGGTCGCCCCAGCGCGCCATGAAGCCCAGGATCTCGTGCGCGGTGCGCTGCTTGGAATGGATCAGGATCGCGTCGGCGCCGGCGCGATGGTAGGCCTCGGCACGGCGCAGCGCCTCGTCCATCGGGTGGCCGGAGATCAGCGCCTCGGTGCGGGCGACGAGGCAGAAATCGTCGTCGATCTGGCTGTCCTTGGCCGCGCGGATGCGGCCGCAGAACTCCTCGACGTCCGCCAGCGGCTGCGCCTCGCCAATGAAGCTGTTGGTCTTGGGGAACAGCTTGTCCTCGATGCAGACGCCGGCGACGCCGCGCGCGCAGAGCTTGGCGACCAGCCGGCGGACGCTGTTGAAGTTGCCGTAGCCGGTGTCGCCGTCCAGCAGGATCGGCAGCCGGGTGGCGTCGGCCATGTACTCGACCTGCTCCAGCACCTGGGTCCAGGAGGCCTCGTTGTTGTCGCGCAGCCCGAGCGAGGCCGACATCGCCAGGCCCGAGCCCCAGATGCCGGCGAACCCGGCCTCCTCGACGATGCGGGCGGACAGGCCGCTATGAGCCTCCATCAGGAAGGCGAGCTCGGGTCCGGCGAGCAGCGCGCGGAGGGCGGCGGCGCGGGAGGGCGCCGGGCGGTCGGACAGGCCGGCGGAGGGATGGGAGACACCGGATCCAAGCCCGTCGGGACCGCGCACGCCGACCCAGCGCACCGCTTCAGCACCACACGCCAATTGCGAAGTCCTCTCGGGGATGTCATGTAAACAACCACGTCCTGCAACATTTCGCACCATTAGGCCATCCAAGAACATGCGTGCCTCCCACCACGCCTGGGACCGTCCCCCGGTCCTGCTGCTGTGCGCCGGCCGTGGCAGGAGGCTGGGAGCGGGCGCCTCGGACCTACCCAAGGTGTTGCTGCGGCTAGGCGGCCGCAGCCTGCTGGAGCGTCACCTGGAGCATCTGACGGCGGCGGGCGCCGGGCCGGTGACGCTGGTGGTGGGCTACCGCCACGAGGCGATCGAGGCCGAGCTGGTGCGGCTGGGGCGCAGCGGCCAGGTGCGGCTGATCCACAACCCGGACTGGCGGGAGGGCAGCGTGGTGTCGTTGGACGCCGGCCGCGACGTGCTGGAGGCGGGCGTTTCGGTGGTGCTGATGGACGGCGACGTGCTCTACGACCGGCGGCTGCTCGACCGGCTGCTGGGCAGCGCGCATCCGGGCGCGCTGCTGCTGGACCGCCATCCGCGGCCGGGTGACGAGCCGGTCCGGATCTGCCTGGATGCGAGCGGCCGGATCGTCGACTTTGCCAAGCGGCCGCAGGCGGCGCACGAGAGCTACGGCGAGAGCGTCGGCTTCTTCCGCTTCTCGGGCGACATCGCCGCCAGCCTGTCGCTGCGCGCGCACGCGGCGGCCAGTGGCGACGGCCGCATGCTGGAGTACGAGGAGCCGATCCGGGCGCTGATCCGCGAGGACGCGGCCGCAGCCGAGAGATCGGGCGGCGCGATGTTCGGCTGCGAGGATGTCACGGGGCTGCCCTGGACGGAGATCGATGTGATGGAAGACGTGGAGCGGGCCCGGAGCCTGCTGCCGGCCCTGGGCGAGGTGTCGGCATGAACGCGGTGTCGCGGCGCGACCGTCTAGGCGGTCCGCCGGTCCGGCCGGCCGGCACCGAGGCCGCGGTCGATGCGGGCGTAGGCAGCCGGCTGCCGACCGCGGACGAGGTGGCGACCATGCGCAGCACGGGCACGCTGGTGGTGCGCGGCTTCTTCTCGGCGGCGGAGACCGCGGCGCTGATCGCCTGGACCGGCGAGGTGGCGGCGGCGCCCGAGGTGGCCGGCGGGCAGATGGTCTACCACGAGGACAGCCTGCTCGAGCCCGGGCGGCGCGTGGTGCAGCGGATCGAGGATTTCTGCCCGCACCACCCGGGGATGGACGAGGTCTCGCGCCGCGGCGCGCTCAGCCGCTGGCTGGCGGCGCTGATGGGCGGCGAGACCGTGCTGTTCAAGGACAAGATCAACTTCAAGTATCCGGGCGGCGCCGGCTTCGCGGCGCACCAGGACCAGGCGGCCGGCTGGACCGCCTACGCGCCGGTTTTCGTCACGGCACTGGTCACCATCGACCCGGCCACGATCTCGAACGGCTGCCTGGAGATCGCCGCGGCACCCCGGGTCCGGGGACTGATCGGCGCCGAGTGGACGCCGCTGCCCGAGGAGGCGCTGGGGCTGGTGGCGGTGCCGACCGAACCCGGCGACGTGATCTTCTTTGACAGCTTCGTGGCGCACGCCTCCAAGGCGAACCTCACCGCGAGCCAGCGCCGGGTGCTGTACCTTACCTACAACCTGGCCGCCGAGGGCGACCACCGGCGGCGGTACTTCGAGGAGAAGCGGGCGGCGTTCCCGCCCGACATCGAGCGCCGGCCGGGCGAGAGCTACGTGTTCCGGGTCTGACGCGTCGGTTCGCCACCACGGTGTGGCCTCGATGCTCTACCCCGGCGGGGTGGGAGATCCTATCCATGGCCGCATCGCACGGACGGGGGACAGGATGCGGCAGTTGATCCGGGCCGGGACGCAGGCTCAGCTCCGGCGTCCGGTCCTGGCGACCCGGTTCGCGGCGCTCGTCGGCCTGGCCGCATGTCTGGTCGGCTGCGCCACGCGGCCGCCGGCCAGCGATCCCGAGGCGCTGGCCGACTACAAGGCGACGGATGATCCGTTCGAGCCGACCAACCGGGTCTTCTACACCGTCAACGACACGCTGCTCACCTACGTGCTGACGCCGGTGGCGCGCGGCTACAACTATATTCCGGCGCCGGTGCGCGGCGGCATCCACAACGTGCTGAACAATTTCGGCTCGCCGGTGCAGTTCGCCAACGACGTGCTGGAGACCCAGCCGCGCCGCGCCGGCGACACCTTCATGCGGTTCCTGATCAACTCCACCGCCGGCGTCGGCGGGATCTTCGACGTCGCCAGGCACGTCGGCTACCCGGACCATTCGGCGGCGGGCGCCACCACGCTGGCGCTCTGGGGCATACCGGCCGGACCATACCTCTATCTGCCGCTGTTCGGGCCGTCCGGCGTGCGCGACGGCATCGGGCGCGGAATGGACACGCTGGTCAACCCGTACACCTGGGTGACCTTCAACGGCGTGAACCACCTTGAGGACATCGCCTTCGGGCTGTCGGCGGTCGACGAGTTGGCGCCGCACATCGACGACCTCAAGAAGATCAACGAGCAGGCCCTCGACCCCTATGCGACGCAGCGCTCGCTCTATCGCCAGCTCCGCCAGGCCGACGTCGACGCGGTCCGCGACGACCGCCGCATGACGGTGCCGGACTGGTATCCGGACGCGGGCCCGGTGAACCCGTCGCCGACCGGGTCCGGCATCGGGCGCGCGCCGCTGCCGCTGCCATCGGTGAGTCCGGTGGTCAGCACACAGGGGCTGCAGGGCCAGTAGGCTTCCGGGGCCAGCGTTCGGCGAGGCCATCCACTTTACGATTGCGCAATGGTCTCGGCTGCAATACCTCGGGGACGGGGCCGGTCACGGCATCTGGAGTGCGTTCGATGTCGTATGCCGTGGAAGGCCAGCAGTGGCCGTCGCCCATCATCACCTGGTCGTTCGAGACCAGCGGCACGTCCACCGAAGGCGGCCTCGCCTACTCCAACTCGATCACCGATCCGACCGAGCAGGCGCTGGTTGAGAACGCGTTCGCGGACTGGCAGTCGAACAGCGCGCTCACCTTCGTGCAGGTGCCGGACCACCAGGCGCTGGATCAGGCGCCGGACATCCGCATCGGCCTCGGCAACCTGCTGGGGCAGGGCAGTTCCGACGACGACATCGGCCTGACCGACTACTACTATTATCCCTCGGACAACACCTTCGCCCCCGGCATCTACATCGCGCTGCAGGACCCCTCGCTGACGCCGCTGGCGCCGGACGCCACCGGCACGCTGCTCTACAGCGGCACGGAGGCCAGCTTCTTCCAGGTGGCGCTGCACGAGATCGGCCACTCGCTCGGGCTGGCCCACGACCAGACCGATCCCGACGCGGTGATGTATCCGGTGGCGACCGCGAGCAACCGCAACCTCGACGCCCAGGACATCCAGGGCATCCAGGCGCTCTACGGCACCGGGACCGGCTACGACACGATTCCCACCACCCTGTACCTGAGTGGCGACGAGGACCAATATACCCTGGCGCAGAACGGCGGCGGCACCCTCGTCGTCAGCGACCAAGTCGCCGGCCGGGACGGCACCACCGCGATCGCGACCGACACCACCTTCGCCTTCGAGGACGGCGCCGCGTTCGCGGATCCGACCGGCGACGCGGCCGACGTTGCGCGGCTTTACCTGGCGGCGCTGGACCGGGCGCCGGACCTGGGCGGGCTCGAGGCCTATACGGCGCAGGCCAACGCCGGCGTCCCGCTCGACCAGCTCACCGCCTCGCTGCTCGCCTCGCCTGAGTTCGCCGCCCGCGCCGGCGGCCTGTCGGACATGGCGTTCATCACCATGGGCTACGAGAACGTGCTGCATCGTGCTCCCGACGCCGGCGGGTTGCAGGCCTTCACCAACGCGCTGGCGCAGGGCGAGAGCCGGGCGCAGGTGCTGGACGACCTGGCCCAGAGCCAGGAGAGCCGCCAGGTCAACCTGGGGCTCGCTGGCGACCACGACGATGCGGAGGTCACCCGTCTGTATGGCGCGGCGCTGGACCGGGCGCCGGATTCGTCCGGCCTCGGCGCCTATGCGCGCCTGCTCGACCAGGGGCAGAGCGTCGCCACGATCGCCCAGGACCTGGTCGGCTCGCCGGAATTCGCCGGCCTGTACGGCGGGCTGGGCAATGGTGCGTTCGTGCAGGCGCTCTACCAGAACGTGCTGCACCGAAGCGCCGACAGCGGCGGGCTGGCCAACTACACGGCGCAGCTCAATGCCGGCATCAGCCGGGCCGTCGTCGTCGCGGGGTTCGCCGACAGCTTGGAGAACCGCCTCGACACCGCCGCCACCACCCATGACGGCTACGTGTTCCTCTCCGGCGTCTGATCCCGGGGCAAGGCTTGGACGGGCTGCCGATCAGCCGCCGGCCAGGGCGGCGGCGCCGGATGGGACAGGTAGGCCAGGCGCTTGAACTCGGCGCGGCCGCGGGTGACGCTGTCCAGGATCAGGCCGCAGACGAAGCTGAGGCAGGCCAGCAGCACGAAGCCCAGCGCCAATACCGCGCTCGGCAGCCGTGGCACCGTGCGGGTCTCGAAGAACTCGCCCACCACCGGCAGGCCCAGTGCCAGCCCGAATAGCAGCAGCGTCAGGCCGATGCCGGAGAAGAAGGCGAGCGGCCGCTCCTGCTTCATCAGCACCACGATGGTGCGCAGGATGCGCAGGCCATCGCGGTAGGTGTTGAGCTTGGAGACCGAGCCCGCCGGGCGCTCGACGTAGCGGGTGGGCAGCTCGGCGATCGGCATGCGCAGCTCGAGCGCGTGCACGGTGAGCTCGGTCTCGGTCTCGAAGCCGGACGACAGCGCCGGGAACGACTTCACGTACCGGCGTGAGAACACCCGGTAGCCGGACAGCATGTCGGACAGGCGCTTGCCGAAGATGGCGGCGACCAGCCCAGTCAGCACGCGGTTGCCGAGCACGTGGCCGCGGCGGTAGGCGAGCTCGCGGTCGGTGACGCGGGCGGCGTTCAGCATGTCGAGGCTGCGCGTGCACAGCTGGCGGATCAGCTCGGGTGCGGCGGCGGCGTCGTAGGTGCCGTCGCCGTCCACCAGCACGTAGATGTCGGCGTCGATGTCGGCGAACATGCGGCGGACCACGTGGCCCTTGCCCTGCAGCGTCTCGAGCTGCACGACGGCGCCGGCCGCGGCGGCGACGGCGGCGGTGTTGTCGGCCGAGTTGTTGTCGTAGACGTGGATGGTGGCATCCGGGAGGGCGGCGCGGAAGTCGCGCACCACCTGGCCGATCGCAACCGCCTCGTTGTAGCAGGGGATCAGCACGGCGACGCGGCCCCGCACGGCCGCCCCGCTCACGAGAGGAATTGCTGTGTCGAGTGGGTCCGGATGGCGGTCTCGATCGCCACCAGCAGCGGCACCAGCAGGTATTGCAGCACCAGCAGCACGACCAGCGGGCTGAGGTCGACGTTGCCGAACTGCGGCAGGATGCGCCGCACCGGGGCCAGCACCGGATCGGTGACGCGGTAGAGGAACTCGCCCACGCCGCGCACCAGCCGGTTGCGGCCGTCCAGCACGTTGAAGGCGTAGAGCAGGCTGAACACGCAGGAGATCAGCAGCACGATGACGTAGAGCTGGATCAGCAGGAAGATCAGTTGGAAGATGGCCGTAATCACGGCGTGGAGATCCTTGGGCGAGGGGGCATGTGCGGAAGCCGGCGCGTCCACGCAGAAGGGCTAAGCTATCGGCGCGGCCGGACCGGTGCAACCACCGGCCGGCGCGCCCCGCCAAGGCCGGAGCACCCCTTGACTTGGGAGCGGCTCCGGCTATTTTTCGCCGCCTGCACGGCGGGGCTGTAGCTCAGTTGGGAGAGCGCCTCGTTCGCAATGAGGAGGTCAGCGGTTCGATCCCGCTCAGCTCCACCACCGCCGGCAGATCCCGCCCAGCGCCGAGCTAGAGAATGATCCGATCGCTTAGGCTCACGGATCATCCTCTAGCTTGTTGTTTTGACGAGCATCTTTATCCGCTCGGACGAAATCGTTCGGGCGGATGATGCTCTAGAGAATGATCCGATCGCGTAGGCTCACGGATCATCCTCTAGCTTGTTGTTTTGACGAGCATCTTTATCCGCTCGGACGAAATCGTTCGAGCGGATGATGCTCTAGAGAATGATCCGATCGCGTAGGCTCACGGATCATGCTCTAGCTTGTTGTTTCGACGAGCATCTTTATCCGCTCGAACGAAATCGTTCGAGCGGATGATGCTCTAGTTCATCCGCACCGGGATCCCGGCCAGATCGCGGTCGAGCGTTTCCGCGCCGTTCACCACGTGGATGTCGGTGAAGACCACCACCGGGGTATTGGAGTCGATCGTCTCGAAGTTGCGGGTCTTGCTGAAGGGGTCGAGCAGGACCGGGTAGGCAGTGGCTTCGGTCGTCGAACCGGCTCCGGTGATCGACGGCATGGTCAGCAGGCGCTGGGTCGCGGTCCAGTTCACCATGTCCGCCGAGGTCGAGTAGTAGGCGCCTGGAACCGGCGCCGCATCGCCCGCGAGCTGCAGGGTGTACTGGAACACCGCGACATAGATGCCCTTGCTCGGGATGAAGCTGAGCGACGTCACGGTGCCGAGCAGCTGGCCCGCGCCGACCGCGGCGCATGGGATCGCCCTGGAGCCCTGGGTCGGCTGCGTCGTCGCGGTGAAGCCGGAGCCGTCATAGCCACGCCACGAGGTCGGATCGGCCAGGTTATCGGTGCGGAGCAGGCAGGTGCGCTGCTGCTGCGTGGCGTTGTCGTCCACGAACACCAGCATGTAGTAGTCGCCGTCGCGCTTCACGATGTTGGACGAGTTGAAGTAGCCCGTCTCGCCGGTCTGCGTGGTGGACAGCCGATGGGTGAGCGACGCGATGTTGCCGTTGCCGGTGGAGGTGAAGGCGAAGCTGTTGCCGCCGTCGGTGGAGACGACGGCCTCGATGTCGTTCTGCCAGCAGTTGCCGGTGCCGAGGTCGACGCAGCCGATCGCCTCGTCCAGCCCCGAGAGATCCTGGCTGCCGAATCCGTAGATGGTCTGGCCGTCCTCTGTATAGGTGGCCTGGATGTCGGTCTCGCCGCGCGTGAGCAGGCCGTAGCTGCTGCTGGACAGGATCGACGGGCAGGAAACCTGCAGGCTGAACGGGCTGTCGCCGACGAGCTGCCAGTTGTCGTCCTCTTCGGCCTGCAGCACGAACTTGCCGTCGGCGCGGACGAAGCCGTGCGCGGCGCCGTCCGGGATGTACTTCTCGGGGCAGGGATTGGTAGCGTAGTCGTAGATGACCTGTTTCGGCAGGATCTGCTGGAAGGTGAGGCTCGGCAGCGGCGCGGTCTGCGCCGCCGCGGGCCGTGCCGCGATGGCGGCGAGGCCGGCGAACGCGAGCGACACACCCAGCTGCAGGAGCGGGGGACGAAATCCAATCATGAAGAAACCTTGGCAAGATGTGCGGGAGAGCCCACGCAGCCAGCGGCTGCGCAACGGGGCTGATCAGGCGGCGGACGCCGAAGGTGGCGTCCCTGGGCCGGCGGCCCGATCCGTCAGGTCCGACGGTGCGAGGTGTATGACGTCGAATTAAGCATGTCGTTAAAATCTCGTCAACAAAGGAGCCGGGCCTGAACAACGTTGCGACTGTGCCGACCAACCCCACCGTTGTCGATCCGTCCGCAACGATTGCTCCGCCAGCCGGAACGGATGCCGGCCGCCCAGCCGCCCTCGGGCCGCGCTACTGGACCGCGCTGTCGGTCGCCAGCGTGTTCGGCGCCACGCTGGGCGACGTGCTGTCGCACGACCTGCATCTCGGCCACTGGCGCGGCGTGCCGCCGCTGCTGCTGCTCTGCTGGCTCGTCGTGCGCGGCGGCCGGCGCGGCTGGCTGAACCGCACGCTGGCCTACTGGAGCGCCGTCGCCCTGGTGCGGGCCATGGCGACCAACGTCGCCGACCTCGCGAACCACGACGCGCATCTCCCGCAACCGGCGCTGCTCGCCGGCCTGGTGGCCGCGATCCTGGCAGGGTTGGCCCGGCCCACGCGCCCGGGCGCCGCCGGCGGCCCGGCCCCCGGCCTGCCGGACACGCGCGGCAGCTACTGGGTGGTGCTGTTCCTGGCCGGCACGCTCGGCACCGTGCTTGGCGACGATGGCTCCGACCGCCTCGGGGTCGGTGGTGCCTCGGCCGCGCTCGGCGCGATCCTCGGGGGCGCCCTCCTGCTGCGCTGGCTGCTGCCGCCGGCACCGAAGGCCGCCAAGGCGGGTTACTGGGCGACCGTGGTCACGGCCCGAACCGCGGGCACCAGCGTCGGCGACCTGCTCGCCGACCGCTCCGGACTCGGGCTGGCGGGCAGCGCGGCGCTCGAGGGTGTGCTGCTGGTCATTGTGCTGGTGGTCTGGAAGGCCGGGGGCTCTGCCCCTGGACCCCGCCAAAGGCGCGGCCTCTGGAAACCGCTATTCCCGAATTCGACCGCAACGAACGAGGTGTCGGCGAACAGGCAGTAGGACATGCTCCGGATGGCAGGGAGGCGACGCCGTGGACGGGCTGGATGACGAGGCGATGTATGAGGTGGTGCAACGGCGGGACGCCGCGTTCGAGGGGCGCTTCGTCTATGGGGTCCGCACCACCGGGGTGTATTGCCGGCCCGGCTGCGGCGCCCGGCTGCCGCTGCGCGGCAACGTCTCGTTCCACTTGGATGGGGCTGAAGCCGAACGCGCCGGACTGCGCGCCTGCCTGCGCTGCCGTCCGGATGCGGACGGGCCGCGGGCGCTGCAGGCGGCGATGGTCGGACGGGCGTGCCGGCTGATCGAGCGAGCGGAGACGCCGCCACGGCTGGCGGACCTGGCCGCCCAGGCCGGACTGAGCCGGTTCCACTTCCATCGCGTCTTCCGCGCGGTCACCGGAGTGACGCCCGCGGCCTATGCGTCGGCGCGACGCGCGGAGCGGCTGCGGGCGGCGCTCGCCGTCGAGTCGAGCGTGACGCGGGCAATCCACGAGGCGGGGTTCAACGCCGCCAGCCGTTTCTATGCCGACGCGCCCGGGCGGCTGGGCATGACGCCCGGCGCGTATCGGCGCGGCGGCGCCGACACCCAGGTGCGCGTCGCGGTCGGCCCGTGCACGCTGGGCCAGGTGCTGGTGGCGGCGACGGCGATCGGCCTCTGCGCGATCTCGCTCGGCGACGATGCGGTGGGGCTGGTGCGGGCGCTGCGGGCGCGGTTCCCGCACGCCGAGCTGGTGGACGGGGACGCCGCCTTCGCGGCAACGGTGGCGCGGGTGGTGCGGCTGGTGGATGGGACGGAGGCAGGATTCGCGCTGCCGCTGGACATCAGGGGCACCGCGTTCCAGCAGCGCGTGTGGCAGGCGCTGATGGAGATCCCGCGGGGCCGGACGGTCAGCTATGCCGGCCTGGCCGCCTCGCTCGGCCTGCCGGGCGCCGCGCGGGCGGTGGCGGGGGCCTGCGCCGCCAACCCGCTGGCGGTGGCCGTTCCCTGCCACCGGGTCGTCCGCCTCGGCGGAGCCATCTCCGGCTACCGCTGGGGCCCGGATCGCAAGAAGGCCCTGCTGGAGCGCGAGGCCTGCTGAGAACGGTTTTCCAAAGGCTCCGCCTTTGGCGAGGTCCAGGGGCGTCACGCACGAGCGTGCTTCGCACAACGCCCCTGGCCTCTCCCTACCGCTTGTTCTTGGCCTTCAGCAGCGCGCGCATCTTCTCGGCGATGGCCGCGCCCTGCTTCTTGTCGGGCAGGTTCTCCGCCTGGCTGAAGCGGAAGCTGATGTCCGGGCGGCGGGCGGAGACGCCGCCGATGCCGATGGTGGAGATGCGCAGCAGGCAGCTGCCGACCAGGGTGCCGATCGCGGCCGCGGCGCCGAGCTGTCGGGTGGTGCGGCGATCGGTGAACAGGCCGGCGAGCTGCAGCCCGAGCGGCAGCGTGATGCCGAACCCGGTGACGCCGATGCGCTCCAGGCGGCCGTGCGGGCTGTCTCGGGCGGCGGCGACGCCGGTGCGCTCGTAGGTGCGGTCGGCGATCAGGCCGGCGCCGAACTCGACCGCGAGCGACAGGGCCGAGATCGCCTCCAAACGGCGGCGCAGCGCGCGGTCAGGCTCCAGCAGGGCGAGCGCCGAGGCGCCGGACGCGGTGGTGGAGGCGGCGAAGCGGGTGGCCAGGGTGCGCGGTGCCGCGGCCCAGAACGGGGTGCTGGTGGCCGACAGCAGGGTGGCGGTGTAGGTGCCGAGCCCGGCGCCGGCGACGGCCGCCGGGACATGGGCGACGCGCGCCAGCGGCAGCAGCCAGGAACGCCAGCCGGGCCGCAGCGCCGCCAGCGCCTCGCCGGCGACGCTGGCGCCGGCCAGGCCGGTGAAGGCGGTCAGGATCCAGGTGCCGATCGACATCGGCGAGCGGGCCTTGGCGATGCGCATCATGTTGTAGAAGCGCTGCGGGCTGTGCAGGTCCCAAATCAGCAGCGGCGAGCCGATCACCGGCGCCAGCAGCGAGAGGTAGCGGGCGTTGCGCACGGTGGTGCGGGCGGCGGCCGGCCGCAGGGCGTCGGCGAGCGCCGAGATGATCATGGCGCCGCCGGACACCCCGGCCAGGAAGATGTAGCCGCCGACCACGGATGCCTCGAACGGCGCAGGCTTGAGCTGCTGGCGGCCGTAATAGGTGGCGCCGGTCCAGCCGTCCGGGTGGGGCATCGCGCGCTCGGTTGCGTCGCGCGGGGTCTCGGCGGGATCCTCGGCACCGAGCTTCGGCGCCTTGTAGGTGATCGACATCAGCGGGCCGCGCGCGCCGGGGCTGACGAGGCGCCGAGCAGCAGGGCGGCGGCGGCGGCGAGGCCGGCGATGGCGGCGAAGCCGGACAGCAGGCCCGGGAGCACGCGGCGCGATGCGCGGGTCGGCGCCACCGGCAGGTTGTAGATCTCCGGCCGGTCGGTCAGCAGGAAGAAGGCGTTCAGGTATTCGAGGCCGCCGGTGGCGCCGGGCTCGTCGGGGGCGCCGTACAGGTAGGCGCTCTCGACGCCCAGCTCGTGCAGCTTGGCGACGCGGGCGCGGGCACGGGCGACGAGGTCGTCCACCTCGCCGAACATGATGGAGTCCGTGGGGCAGGCCTTGGCGCAGGCCGGCTCCAGCCCGCCCTTCAACCGGTCGTAGCAGAGCGTGCACTTATGCACCTTGCCGTCGATCAGGCTGACGTCGACGACGCCGAACGGGCAGGCCGGCACGCAGTAGCCGCAGCCGTTGCAGATGTCCTGCTGCACCACGACGGTGTCGAACTCAGTCTTGAACAGCGCGCCGGTGGGGCAGGCCTCCATGCAGGGCGGGTTGTGGCAGTGCTTGCAGACGTCGCTCATCATCAGCCAGCCGCTCTGGAACGCCTGCTGGTTGTTGTCGCGGACGCCGCCCTCGCCGCTGCTGTTCTTGCCGCCGCTGCCACCGCAGCCGCCGCCGCAGCCGCCTCCCCTGCCCTCCGCCTCAAACCCGCTGCCGAGCCCGCCGGGGCCGACGTCGCCGGTCTTCTCGATGAAGTTCACGTGGCGCCAGGTGTTGGCGGACAGCGCGCCGGTGTTGTCGTAGCTCTGGCCGGTCAGGCCGATATTGTCGGCCGGCAGGTTGTTCCATTCCTTGCAGGCGACCTCGCACGCCTTGCAGCCGATGCAGACCGTGGTGTCGGTGAAGAAGCCGTAGGACCGGCCCGGCACGATCAGGGAGCCACAGGTGAGCTCGCTCTCGTTCGGGATCACCCGGTCGAGGCTTGACTGGGTGTAGTCCTGCAGGCGGGCGTGCATGTCCATGGGGTCGCTCCTGCCGGCCGGGTCAGTCGTCGACCTCGATCGACTTTGCGACCATACCGATGATGTTCCTGGGCTGGATATAGCGCACGCGGACACGTGCCTGTGCGTGCTGCAGCGGCACCAGCTGGTCGGGCTCGGCCATCGAGTGGTGGCCCAACAGGAACAGGTGCGAGACGCCGCGCTCGTCGGTGAGCTGGAAGCGGGTTTCCTGCACGATCGTCACCATCCCGGTCATCGTCGGCATCGCCGTCTCCTCACCACACCGTGCACTGGTGTGGTCAACTGTGCCCGGTGCATCAGGTTGTCTAGCCTGAATAAAACGGGCATCAGGCGAGCCTGGATCGGGAGAGCGCGCGATGAGGAAGCTCAACAAGGGTGTGACGGCGCGGGCACGCGACTTCCTTCGCGACTGGAGCCTGCCGCGGCAGCTCGCCGGCCAGAAGATCTACACCGACGCCTCGCGCAGCCACGCGTCCGACGTGCTGCGGCCGCGGCTCGAGGAGGCCGACCGCGTCGGTACGAGCGTCTGTCCGTTCTGCGCGGTGGGCTGCGGCCAGCTGATCTATGCCAAGAACGGCAAGCCGATCCACATCGAGGGCGATCCGCGCAGCCCGGTGAACCAGGGCACGCTGTGCCCCAAAGGCGCCGGCACGCTCGGCATGCTGCTGTCGCCCGAGCGGATTTCGACCGCGATGTATCGGGCCCCCTATTCCGACCATTGGGAGGAGCGGCCGCTCGACTGGTGCATGGAGCGCATGGCGCAGCTGACCAAGGAGACGCGCGACGACAGCTTCGTGGAGGCGCTCCCGGACGGGCGGGTGGTGAACCATACGCTGGGGATCGCCTCGCTCGGCGGCGCCACCATGGACAACGAGGAAAACTACCTCATCAAGAAGCTGTTTGCCGGCGGGCTCGGCATCGTCAGCGTGGAAAACCAAGCCCGGATCTGACACTCCTCCTCGGTGCCCAGTTTGGGTGCCTCCTACGGCCGCGGCTCCGCCACCATGTCCCTGTGGGACCTGGAGTCGTCCGACTGCGTCGTGATCATGGGCTCCAACATGGCGGAGAACCATCCGGTCGCGTTCCGCTTCGTCGTGGAGGCGCAGCGTCGCGGCGCCACCGTGATCCACGTTGACCCGCGCTTCACGCGCACGTCGGCGATGGCCGACATCCACGCGCCGATCCGCGCCGGCAGCGACATCGCGTTCCTGGGCGGCATCATCCGCCACCTGCTCGAGAACGACTTGTGGTTTCGCGAGTATGCGCTGGCGTACTCGAACATCGCCCACATCATCGAGGACGGCTATCTCGGGCCGGACGACAATGACGGCGTGTTCTCCGGCTTCGACGAGGCGACCGGCACCTACGAGACCGAAACCTGGCAGTACAAGGGCAAGGTGGTGCCGTCGGTGGTGGGCGAGCACCGGGTGGCGCACGCCGAGCACGGCCCGGACGACGACTTCGAGTCGATGACCGAGAGCCGGCCGCCGGTCGACATGACGCTCGCCGACCCGCGCTGCGTCTACCAGATCCTGCGCCGGCACTACGCGCGCTACACGCCGGAGATGGTCGAGCAGATCACCGGCTGCCCGGCGGAGACGTTCCTGCGCGTGGCCGATGCGCTGGCCCGCAACTCGGGCCGCGAGCGCACCGGCGCGTTCTGCTATGCGGTCGGCTGGACCCACCATTCGGTGGGCGTGCAGATCATCCGGGCGGCGACGATCATCCAGAGCCTGCTCGGCAACGTGGGGCGGCCGGGGTCCGGCATCATGGCGCTGCGTGGCCACGTCAGCATCCAGGGCTCGACCGACATTCCCACGCTCTACAACATGCTGCCGACCTACCTGCCGCAGCCCAACGCTCTCAACCGCCATGCCACGCTGGCGGAGTACCTGCACACCGAAACGCCCACCACCGGCTGGTGGGCGAACATGCCGAAGTACATGGTCAGCCTGCTGAAGGCCTGGTACGGCGAGCATGCCACGGCCGAAAACGAGTTCGGCTACCAGCACATCCCCAAGCTGACCGGCGACCTGTCCTACGAGCCGATCACGCTGTCGATGGTGGACGGCATGGTCAAGGGCATGTTCGTCCTGGGCCAGAACCCGGTGGTGGGCGCGGTCAATTCCGACATGGTCGTGCGCGGACTCTCGAAGCTGAAGTGGATGGTCGTGCGCGACTTCGCGATGACCGAGACCGCGAACTTCTGGAAGGACAGCCGGCTGATCCAGCGCGGCGAACTCTCGCCGGATCGGATCGGCACCGAGATGTTCTTCCTGCCCGCCGCGATGCCGGGCGAGAAGGACGGGACCGTCACCAACACCGCGCGGCTGGTGCAGTGGCACGACATGGTCTGCGAGGCCCCGGGCGAGAGCCGCTCGGACCTGTGGTTCATCTACCACCTGGGGCGGCGCCTGAAGGAGCTGTATGCCGACAGCGCCGAGGCGCGCGACAGCGGGCTGCAGGCGCTGACCTGGAGCTATACGCTGCGCGGCGAGCGGCAGGAGCCGGACCCCGAGGACGTGCTGCGCGAGATCAACGGCTACACCATCGCCGACCACGTGCAGGTCTCCGGGTTCACGGAGCTGAAGGACGACGGCAGCACGGCGTGCGGCGCCTGGTGCTACTCCGGCATTTTCCCGGAGGCCAACACCAACCTTTCCCGCTCGCGCAGGCCGGACCGGCCAGGCGGCCCGAACAGCCATGCCGGCTGGGCCTACGCATGGCCGTCCAATCGCCGCACGCTCTACAACCGCGCCTCGGCCGATCCGGAGGGCCGCCCGTGGTCGGAGCGCAAGAAGAAGATCTGGTGGGACGAGGCGGCGGGCAAGTGGACCGGGTACGACGTCCCCGACTTCCCGGTGGACAAGGCGCCCGGCTACCGGCCGGACTGGAGCACCCGGCCGCACGGCATGGATGCGATCGGCGGCGCCGACCCGTTCATCATGGAGGCCGATGGACGCTGCATGATCTTCGTGCCGTCGGGGCTGAAGGACGGGCCGCTGCCGGCGCATTACGAGCCGGTCGAGAGTCCGGTGAAGAACCTGATGTACAGGTCGCGATCCTATAACCCGGTGGCGAAGCTGTGGACGCGGCCCGGCAACGAAATGCATCCGGAGGCCGACCCGCGGTTCCCGCACATCTTCACGACCTACCGCCTGACCGAGATCCATTGCGGCGGCATCCCCAGCCGGGTGATGCCTCACACGGCGGAGCTGCAGCCGGAGGGATTCGTCGAGATCTCGCCGGAGCTCGCGGCCGAGCACGGCCTGAAGAGCCTCGACTGGACCGTACTGTCGACGTTGCGCGGCGAGATCGAGGTGAAGGCGATGGTGACCGAGCGGATGCGCGCGTTCCGGCTCGGCGACCGCACGGTGCACCAGATTGGCATGCCGTGGCTGTATGGGCACGAAGGCTACGCCACCGGCGACATCGCCAACGTGCTGTTCGCGATCAGCGGCGATCCGAACGTCAGCATCCACACCACCAAGGCGATCACCTGCAACCTGCGGCCGGGCCGGCTGGCGCATGCGGGGGGCGAGATCCTTGCCCAATGAGCGGATCGAGCGGGCGCTGGCCGCGATCGACCGGGCGATCGCGGCGGCACCCGAACGGGACGGCGCCTCGTTCTCGCAGGCGGTGCAGGAGGTGAGCGCCGTGCGCGACGAGGTTGCGACGCACGGCCGGGCGACGCCGGAGGCCCGCCGGCGTCTGGACACGCTGAACGCGGTGCTGAGCATGATCCTGGCCGGGCACTTCCCGCTTGGCGCGCCGCCCTGGGACGAGGTCAGGAAGGCGCGGGGCTGGCTGGCCGAGGTTCAGCTGTAAGGCCAGGGGCTCTGCCCCTGGACCCCGCCAAAGGCTCGCCTTTGGAAACCGTTTTTTAAGTGGAAGGGTCTGGGGCCTTACGGCCCTGGCGAGGTCCAGGGGCAGCGCCCCTGGCCTTCAGAAGCGCACCCGCAGCGACGCGCCCACGGTCCGCGGATCGCCCGGATAGGCAAGGTAAGCGCCGTTGTTCTCCTGGATGTTGATCGGGTAATGCTTGTCGAACAGGTTGTGCGCGAAGCCGGAGACGTCGAACTGGTGCTTGGCGCCGAAGCGCCAGCCGACGCGCAAGTCGAACACGCCGTAGCCGCCGGCGCCGTAGATCTGGCCGAGGCGGCCGAAATCGTGCGCGTAGGTCGGCGAGATGTTGACGATCCAGCGCGGCCAGTTGGCCAGTTCGGAACCGGTCAGCGAGCAGACCGAGAGCCCGGCGGTGATGCCAATGTCGCGGGTGAACTGTTTAAACTGATACAGCGGTTGAGATCGTTCCGTCAACGCGACCACTTCCGCGGCGGCCTATCCCTGTGCCCGAGGCGGACGTCGGCAGTCGCACCGTCGCCCGATCCTCCATGCATGTTCGCAATGGTGGCGGTGCCGGTCGAACGTCACGAGGCCTGAGGCTTGACGTCCCGGCGTCCGGTTCAGTCCAGTCGGTCAGGCGGCACCGCGTCGTCCGCCGCCTCGATACCCGTCGAGACCGGCGACGTCATGCGATCCGTTTACCGTTCCTGAAGCATTCTATCTCCAACTGTGTCGGCCTCTGGGATCGGGAAGCGACCATGGTCCGAACTTTCGGCGCGAGCTATTGGGCAGACATGGGCACCGCCTCCTTTGACGCGATGGCGCCGAAGCGGGCTTGGCCTAGGCAGACGGCGGCTGCCCCTCTCCCTTTCGCGGTACCCGTCGCGGGCCATCGCCGCACTTCCATCGGCCGCCGCAGCCCGTGCCTTCGCGGGGCATCCTGGGTGCCATCGCCGCCTGCACGTCCGGCCGGTCGATACCTGTCGATCCGTCCGCCGTCACACCCCCGACGTTGAAGGCGGTGGCTGCCGACTGACCACTTCCTTCAGCCGCCCCGACGCTTGCGTGAAGTGATTTCCAGCGCGGCGACGCCAGGATCGGAAACAACCATTCCATGAAGATGAGTCTCAGCCGGGCGGTCTGCCGGGTGAGGGGATCGAACCCCCGACCTTCGGTTTACAAAACCGCTGCACTACCGCTGTGCTAACCCGGCGTCGGACGCTGGCCATCGGCCAGCCTCATGGTCTTGGATCGGATTATGCCCTAGTCCCGCGGCTCGGCCAACGGCGATGACTGGGGGCAGGACAGGCGTTCAGCGCGCGGCCAGGCTCCGGCGCAGGCGTGCAATGGCGCCGGGCAGGCCGCGCACCCGCAGCACGCGGCCGGTCTCGTCATAGGTTTCGGACAACACGCGGGCGCTGTCGTACACCTCGCCGATCAGGCCCTGCTTGGCGTAGGGCAGCACCAGCTCGTCCTCGACCATCGACGCCTCGAAGTGGGCGACGATGGTGTCGCGCAGGGCCGCCACGTCGTCGGGCGATTGCGCGGAGAGCAGGATCGCGTCGGGATGCGCCTCCAGCAGGGCGGCGCGGGCGGCCGCGTCCACCCGGTCCAGCTTGTTCAGCACCAGGCGCGACGGCACCGCATCGGCGCCGATCTCGCGCAGCACGCTGCGGCTCACCTCGAGCTGCGCCTCGTGGGTCGGGTCGGACGCGTCGACCACGAACAGCAGCAGCGAGGCCTCCAGCGCCTCGGCCAGGGTGGAGCGGAACGAGGCCACCAGGTCGTGCGGCAGCTGCTTGATGAAGCCGACCGTGTCCGAGACCAGCACGCGCGGCCGGGTCTCGGGCTGCAGGATGCGGACGGTGGTGTCCAGCGTGGCGAACAGCTTGTCCTCGACCAGCACCTGGCTGCCGGTCAGCGCCCGCATCAGCGAGGACTTGCCGGCATTGGTGTAGCCGACCAGCGCCACCCGCAGCTGGTCGCGGCGGGCTGAGCGGCGCTGGTCGCCGTCGCGCTGCACCGCGTCGAGCTGGTCGCGCAGCTCGGCTAGCCGGTCGCGGATCTTGCGGCGATCGAGCGCCAGGTCGCTCTCGCCGGCACCGGGCCCCTGCTGGCGGCCACCGCCGGACGCGGACCCGCGCAGGCGCGGCGCCACGTATTTGAGGCGGGCCATCTCGACCTGCAGCCGGGCCTCGCGGGTATTGGCGTGGCGGTGGAAGATCTCGACGATGATTCCGGTGCGGTCCAGCACGGCGGCGCCGGTGGCGCGCTCCAGGTTGCGGATCTGGCTGGGCGAGAGCTCGTGGTCGACGATCACGAAGGCGGGCCGGGGGGCGTCGTCGGGGTCCGGTTCGGAAGCGGTGGCGGCCGGTGCCGCCCCCTCGAAGCGCTGGCGCGCCTTGGCGCGGGGTGCCGGCGCCATCGAGCCGACCACGCCGGTGCCGCCGGTCAGCGCCGCCAGCTCGGCCAGCTTGCCGGTGCCGAGCAGCGAGCCGGCGCCGGTGCCGTCGCGCCGCTGCGACACCGTGCCAACGACCGCGTAGCCGAGCGTCCGCACCAGACGGCCCAGCTCATCGAGGCTGCCCTGGTGCGCCACGTCGTCGACGTCCGGCGTCTGGATGCCGACGAGGACGGCCTGCGGGATCGGGGGGGTGGTCTCCATGCGCGCTGACGTAGCACGGACCGGGCCGCGGGGTGACCCGTCGCCTGCCGATGAGAGGCTGCAGCGGGTCCGCGGATCGCCGAGGATCTAGAGGATGATCCGATCGCTCAGGCTCACGGATCATCCTCTAGCTTGTTGTCTTGACGAGCATCTTTATCCGATCGAACGAGTCCGTTCGATCGGATGATGCTCTAGTCGCAAAGCCGGTCCTTGGATGCCAGCGCCTCCAGGTGCGGTGTCGGATAGATCCGGTGAGGCCGCAGACAGAAGGGTCGGGCCATCGCGAGGGCGTCGCCGTGATGCCCGTCCGCGAACAGCACGACGGCCAGGACTAGGTGGACGCGGTCCCCGAATTCCTGCGGGTAGAAGCCCGGTGCGGCGGCATCCAGCGTCAAGGCCTGGTTGAGCTCGTCCTCGGCCCCCGGCATGTCGTTTCGTGCGAGATCGGTCGTGCCGGCGTAGACGTGCGACCTGGCATCCAGGGGATACCGGACGGCAAGCGCGGCGCCCCGAGCGACGATGTCGGCGGATCCCTCCGGGATCAGGGCGGGCGGGATGAAGCGGCTCGGCGGTCCGTAGGAGCGGTAGCCGATCGATGCGGCATAGGCGGAACAGCCGATCGCCAGCACCCCGATCGCCGACAGAAGGGACGCTTCCAGAACGCCGGGCGGCCGGGACGACCGATCCTCCCAGCCCGCGAGGAGAAGCCCGCCGACCGAGAGACCGAAGATCGCCCCGCCGATATGGTCGCTGTAGCTGATGTGCGCGTGCGCCAGATCATGCTGCGGGATGACGCTCGGAAGTCCGAAGACGATCGCCTGCGCCTGGATCCGCAGTCTGGCGCGACCGGCGGGAAGCCGGAAGCTGGTCATGAACAGCGCGCCCAGCACCGCCATGATGCCGCCCGAAGCACCCACCATGACCCAGGCGGGAGCCAGGATCAGCAGGGAGGCCAGTCCGCCGCAGACGGCGCCCATAACGAAGATGCAGAACACCCAGGCGTGTCCGACGATCCGCTCGAGCACGCAGCCGGCCAGCGCCAGGGTGACCCCGTTGCCGATCAGGTGAGTTGCGCTCTCGTGAAGGAAGGCATGGGAGAGCAGCCGGCTCCATTGCCCGGCGTCGGCCAGCGTCCTGCTCAGCCCGCCGAGCAGGATCTCGGTGGCCGGACTCAGGGTACCCTCTTCCCCGGGAGCGAGGTGACGCTCGATCCCGAAGACGACGACCATCACGACCAGCAGGACGACCGTCGTCAGCGGCCAGGCCTCGACGGCGCCCGAGCGGGAGGGCTGTCGCGGCCGCACGGGACGCTCAAGGGATCGGAACGGCGGAACGTGCATGCCGCACCGTCGCGCGGGCGCATTAACACGGTCCTAAACCGGGCAATGCCTCGTGTCCGCGGCACCGGCACCCGGCGGCCCCCATATGACGGGGATGGATCGCAGCTTTCGTATGACCCGCGCCGGCGGGCTCGCCCGTCTCTCCGACTTCACCGCCAGCATGGGCCCTGTCTATGCCGGGGGCCGCAACACCGACCGGGGCCCGGACGCGGAGGCGACCACCTCGGCGCTCTCACCCTACGTGCGCCGGCGGCTGGTGCTGGAGCGCGAACTGGCGGCGGCGGCGCTGGACGGGCACGGAGCCGATGCCGCCGAGCGGTTCGTGCACGAGGTATTCTGGCGGAGCTACTTCAAGGGCTACCTAGAGACGCGGCCGACCCTGTGGACCGACTACCTTCGGCTGGTCGCGGAAGGCCAGGCGCGGATGGCGGACAATGCCGGACTGCGCCGGGCGGTCGAGGATGCGGCGGCCGGACGCACCGGCATCGACGGGTTCGACGACTGGGCGCGCGAGTTGGAGGCGACCGGGTGGCTGCACAACCACGCCCGCATGTGGTTCGCCTCAATCTGGATCTTCACGCTGCGGCTGCCGTGGGCGCTGGGGGCCGACCTGTTCCTGCGCCGGCTGATCGATGGCGACCCGGCCAGCAACACGCTGTCCTGGCGCTGGGTGGCCGGGCTGCACACGCGCGGCAAGGTGTACGCGGCGCGCGCGGAGAACATCCGCCGCCACAGCGACGGCCGCTTTGACCCAAGAGGGCTGGTCGAGAACCCGGCGGCGCTGCAGGAGGATGCCGCGGCGCCGCTGCAGCCGCTGCAGCCCGCGAGCGCGGCCCCGGCGGGCGACATCGCCCTGCTGCTGCACCTGGACGACCTGAACCCGGAGACGCTGCCCCTGGGTCCGGCGCGGGTGCGCCGGGTCGGCGGGCTGCTGGCGCATCCGGACGACGCCTCAGCGCGGGTGCTGGCCGCCGATCGGGAAGCGATGGCGGATGCGCTGGCGCGGGCAGCAGCGTGTTTTGGCTGTCCCGCCGGGCCGGCCGAGGCGGGCTGGTCGGAGGATCTGCCGGTGGTCGCGGCGTGGGCGCCGGTCGGCCCGTCGGCGGCGGCGCTGCCGCCCTGCCCGCGTTTGCGCCGGAGCTGGGACAGCCTTTGCTGGCCGCATGCCGGGCGCGGCTTCTTCCAGATGAAGACGGCGATCCCGGCGATTTTGCGGGCCGACGGCCTGGCCGGCTGAACGGCCGAACTCGGCCGGAGCATTCGGGCTTCCCGCCCGTAGGCGGGGCTGCTAGAGCATCATCCGATCGAACGGACTCGTTCGATCGGATAAAGATGCTCGT
>CALMVO010000071.1 GCA_937873205.1 uncultured Acetobacteraceae bacterium | reverse complement strand
GAGAAGCACGCCCCCCGCCCCACCTCCCGCGACAATGTGTCCATCCACAAGACGCACCGATCGCAACCGTCGCCGCCGGGCGTGGTTTGCGCCTCGCAACGTCCGGCCCACGGCCGCGAGGAGATCAGTCGCCGTGCCCGAGACCGCCGTGGCTCGCTTCGTGTCCGACCGCCCGCTGGTGGCGGCCATCCCGGTCCGCGACGAGGAGGACCGCATCGGCGCCTGCCTCGCCGCCCTCGCCGGTCAGCGCGGCGGCCAGCTCGACCACCTGGTCTTGCTGCTCAACAACACCACCGACGCGACCGCGGCGCGGGTCGAGGCGCTCCGTCCCTCACTGCCGTTCCCGCTCACCGTCGCGCTCCGCCACTATCCCGCCGAGGCCGCCCATGCCGGCACCGCCCGCGCCGAGGCGTTGGAGATCGCCGCCGCTCTCGCCGGTCCCGAGGGTATCCTGCTCACCAGCGACGCCGACGGCTGCGCGCGGCCGGACTGGATCGCCGTCAACCGCGCGGCGTTGGCGCGCGGCGCCGAGGTCGTCTGCGGCCGCGCCGAGATCGACCCGGTCGAGGCCGCCCTGATCCCCGCCACCCTGCACGCCGACGACGTGGCCGAAGTCGCCTACGCCACCCTGCTCGACGAGATCCACGCCCTCGCCGACCCCGACCCGCACGACCCCTGGCCGCGCCACACCGAGCATTCCGGCGCCAGCATCGCCGTCACCGTCCGCGCCTGGCAGCGCGCCGGCGGCGTGCCGCCGCTCCGCTCGGCCGAGGATCGCGGCTTCCTGCAGGCGCTGCGCCGCGTCGACGCCGCCATCCGCCACGCTCCCGAGGCGGTCGTCACCGTCTCCGGCCGCATCGTGGGACGCGCCGCCGGCGGCATGGCCGAGACCATGGCCCGCCGCATCCGCCAGCAGGACTCCGAGCTCGACGACAGCCTGGAACCCGCCGCCGACTGCCTGCGCCGCGCCATCCTCCGCGCCCGCCTGCGTGCCCTGCACGGCCACCAGCCTACCCAGGAGGCACTCGACGCCTACGCCAGCAAGGCCGGCCTGCCCACCGAAACACTGCTGTCGTTTCTCGACCGGCCCTGGTTCGGCGACGTCTGGGCCCGCATCGAGGCGGAGAGCCCGAGGCTCGCGCGGCACCGCGTCGCCCGCGCTGGGCTGGCCCGCCATGTCGCCGACGCCCTTGCGATGCTGCGGCCGCTTAGGGAAGGCCAGGGGCTCTGCCCCTGGACCCCGCCAAAGGCGAGCCTTTGGAATCCTTTGTTAAAAAAAAGGGGTCTGGGGCCCGCGGCCCCAGCGGGGTCCCGGGGCCGCGCCCCGGGCCGGTCCACTCCCCCCCCCCCCCCCCGGGGGGCCCGGGGGCCGCGCCGCGGGCCTTACCTCTCCAGCCGATCCAGCCGGTACCTCTCGGCGCCCTCACCATCCCGAAGATGCAGCGTCGGCTCGAACCCGGCGCAGGCTGCCATGAACGTTTCCGCCGCCTCGTCCCCGGTGCACGGCGTGTCCGTTTCGCCGGTCCAGTTCACCAACACGATCGTGGCGCGGGCGGCGGCCCGCTCCGCCACCATCCCGCCCAGCCGCCGCACATCCGCCGGCGACAGGAAGTAGAGCATCTCCGAGAGCAGGATCAGGTCCCATCCCCCGGGCGGCCGCTGGGGCAGGCCGCCCGGCACCCGCGCCTCGCGTACCTCGACCTGCGGCATCCCGGCGCAGCGCGCCCGTGCTCGCGCCACCGCCGCCGCCGCCCCGTCGAGCGAGAGCAGGTGCCGGCAGCGCGGCGCCAGCAGCGCGGTCATCACCCCGATCGAGCACCCCACCTCGAGCGCCGTCTCCGCCCGCTCCGGCAGGGCCGCCAGCGTGCGCGCATATTTGGCCCGCTCGTATGGGCTGGTCTCGTAGCGCCACGGGTCGGCGCTCCCGGCATAGATCCGGTCGAACACGTCGCTTGGCCAGGTGTCGCCCCCGCTCATGGCGCGAGGAACGTCTCGAACGGCTGCCGGAACGCATCGAGCAGCTCGGGAGGCAGCTGGAACCCGTCCGGATCGTCCACGACCAGCCCGCCATACTGGCTCCGGTGCGCCGCGATCGCCCGCCCCTTCGCCTCCAGGTGCGGCCCGATCGCCAACTGCACCCCGCGCGGCGCCGCGCACGCGATTTCCTGCTCCGGTGGGATCACCCACCCCCAGACCGGATAGGCCAGCAGGGGCATCCCGTCCTGCGCCGCCAGCCGCTCGGCGATCCGCCAGCAGGCGAGGTGGTCGCCATGCGGGTCGTGTTCCCAGGTGGCGAGGACGCCGTCGCAGCCGAACGCGCGGGCCAGCGCCGACAGACTCTGCACGGCGAGCTCGAAGTTCGGCCCCGCCGCGGGGGCCGCGGTGTCCGGCAGGCGCAGGAACGCCACCCGTTCCGGCGCGAGACCGAGGCAGGCCACCGCCGCCAGCGTCTCCGCCTCCCGCGTCGCCCGCAGCCGCGCCGGCGGATAGGCGGGCGAGTTCGGATGCGACCCGACCCCGTCCGTCGCCACCACCACCAGCGGCGGCCGACCACGCGCGCAGGCCTCGGCGATCAGCCCGCCGCAGCCCAGGCTCTCGTCGTCCGCATGCGGCGCCAGCACCAGCGCCGTACCGGGCACGATCTCGTCGAGGTCCGCCCCCGGCAGCGCCCGCATCGCCGCATGCACCGCGCCCGCTCTCATGCCATCGGCTCCGGGTCGGGCAGGTCCCGCCCGGTGAACCAGCGCGCCGCCTCGACCAGGGTCTCGTCCGGCGCCGGCTGCCGCAGGTAGGTGGCGAGGTCGCGCATCACCCGCTCCACCGGGTTGGTCTGCAGGAACCCCTGCAGACCCAGCCCGCGCTGCACCAACGCGATCACCGCCATCCCGGCCTGCTCGCAGGCGATCCGCGCCAGGTTCACGGTGCCGGCGACATCGCCCGGCTCGAACCGCTCGCCCTCCGCCAGCAGCGCTGCCCGCCGCGCCCATAGTGCCGCCGTCTCGCGCGCGATCAGCGCCTCGCCGATCCGCACCGCCTGGTGCGGATCGCCCGCCCGCCCGCGCGCGGACAGGTCGCCTCGCAGCAGCCCGACCAGCCGGTCGATCCCACCCAGCGCCACCGCAATGCCGCGCCATGCCCCGGCCGAGAACTCCGGCTGCCGCAGGTAGTCGCCCGCCTCGCCGATCACCTGCTCGGGCGCGACCGCCGCCCCGTCGAAGCCGCACCGTCCGGTCGCCGCCCCGCGCATGCCCGACAGCCCACCGACCGTGGGGCTGGCCGCTCGCTCCGCGCCCAGCCGCACCAGTACCAGGCGCGGCGGCCCATCGGTCGGCTGCGCCGTGATCAGCGGCCGCGTGAGATGGCAGGCGCCGGACGCGAACGACTTCGCCCCCGCGAGGCGCATCCCGACCTCCGTCTCGACGAGCCGCACCGGTTCCGCCCCGTCCGTCACCCAGATGCCGAACAGGTGCCCGTCCCGCACGTCCGCCGCCGCCGCCCGTACCTGTGCTTCGTCGCCATACCGGACCACGAGCTTCAGCGCGTTGACGTGCCCCTCGTAGAGTCGCCCGAGCGACAGGCTGCCCGCGCCGATGGCGCGTAGCAGGGCCAGCATCCCCAGCGCCCCGGCCGGCTCGGTGCCGAGCCCCTCGCCGCCGCGGCGCCGCGGCAGCGGCGCCGCCAGCGCCCCCGCCTCGCGCAGCAGCGCGAACCCCTGCTCGGGAAAGCCGCCCTCCCGATCCAGCCGCGCCGCCTCGGCGTCGAGCGGACCGGCTTGAAGTGCGACCCGTCGGGCGAGCTCGCCGCTCAGGTCTGCGGGCCGGGGTAGGGGATGTCGCTGTCGCCCTTGCCGGCCTGGTCCTCCGGGCCGGTGGCACGGGTGACATGGGCGTTCTGGTCGCCGCTCTGCACCTCGGGGCGGGCATTCTTCAGGTCCGACTTGCCCGCCTTGGTGGCGTCGCCGACTGGGCTCTTATGGGTGCCGCCGGGATCGATCCCCTCGACCGGGACATTGCCCGTAGTCTGTCCGGATGTCGGTGTCATGCTGCGGTCTCCAAGATCCATTGTCTTGACGGACCAGCCCGACCCCGGTTGCCTACCCTTTATCTCGATCAGGGAGCACGCCCGGCGTGGCCGTCGAGAACAAGCGCAGACGGCGCGTCGGATCGCCGGCGCAGCCCATTCAGGTGGTCTCAGCGGCGGCTTTCGGTTCGAAGCTGCCCACACGCCGCCAGGATGTCCTGCCCGCGCGGCATCCGGATCGGCGAGGCGAACCCCGCATCCATCACGATCTGCGCGAACCGCATCAGCTGCTCGCGCTTCGACGGCAGATAGGCGCTGCCCGGCCACGGGTTGAACGGGATCAGGTTGACCTTGGCCGGGATGCCGGCGATCAGCCGCACCAGCTCGCGCGCCTCCGCCTCGCTGTCGTTCACGCCGCGCAGCATCACGTACTCGAAGGTGATCCGCCGCGCGTTGCTGGCCGCGGGATACCGCCGGCACGCCGCCAGCAGCTCGGCGATCGGATACTTGCGGTTCAGCGGCACGATCTCGTCGCGCAATGCATCGGTGACCGCGTGCAGGCTGACCGCCAGGCCGACACCCAGCTCCGCTCCGGCGCGGTCCATCATCGGCACCACCCCGGACGTGGACAGCGTGATCCGCCGCCGCGACAGCGCGATGCCCTCGCCGTCCATCACGATGCGCATCGCCTTGGCGACGTTCTCGTAGTTGTACAGCGGCTCGCCCATGCCCATCAGCACGATGGTGGACAGCAGCCGCGGCGTCTCCCCTTGCGGGCTGGGCCACTCCCCGTAGCTGTCCCGCGCCGCCATGAACTGGCCGACGATCTCCGCCGCCCCCAGGTTGCGCGCCAGCCTCTGCGTGCCGGTATGGCAGAATCGGCACGACAGCGTGCAGCCGACCTGGCTCGACAGGCAGACCGCGCCGCGGTCCTCGCGCCGGTCCGGGATGTAGACGGTCTCCGCCTCCTGACCGTCCCTGAACCGGAACAGGAACTTGCGCGTGTCGTCGTCGCTGGTCTGCACCACCGCCGTGTCCGGCCGCCCGATCACGAACCGTTCCGCCAGCCGCTCCTGCAGCGGCCGCGACAGCGAGCTCATCGCCGAGAAGTCGGTCGCGCCCTGGTGGTAGATCCAATGCCACAGCTGCTTGATGCGGAACGGTTTTTCGCCGATCTCCGCCAGCGCCGCCGCCATCTCCTCCCGCGACAGCCCGACCAGCTCCCGCCGCCCATCGGCCAGCACCTGCGGCGGCGGCGCGAACAGCGCGGCCTTCGCCATGATCCGCGTCCGTTCCAGCTCGGAGAGGTCGTCCGCGTGGGTCATTCATCACCGATTAAGTCGGAACTGTCACATTGGCGCCACGTTCGACGCGCCAAATCCCCCCTTCGCAAGGAGGCCCCGATGGATCAACACGAATACCACGCGAAGCTCCGCGAACTCGATCACCTGCTGAACGATCTCGACGAACCCGCGGAACCCGCACGCCTCTGGGACCTGCTCGCCGAAGTGTCCTACCACGACATGCAGCATCTGCCGCACGGTTAGGAAGGCCAGGGCTCTGCCCTGGACCCGCCAAGGGCAGTCGCCCTTGGAACCCATCTGATAAGCGGTTTCCAAAGGCCGGCCTTTGGCGGGGTCCAGGGGCAGGGCCCCTGGCCTTACGCAAGCTGGGCCGCGATCAGGAACTCCCGGTTCCCCTCCGGCCCGGTGATCGGACTCGGCTCGACACCCAGGACCGACCATCCCGGAACCGCTTCCCACCACTCCTGGATCGTGGCGCAGACCTGCTCGTGCACCAGCGGATCGCGGACCACGCCCTTGGCGCCGACGGCGGCGCGGCCAGCTTCGAACTGCGGCTTGATCAGCGCCACCGCCCAGGCGCCCGGTCGACACAGCGCGATTGCCGACGGCAGCACCGTGCGCAGCCCGATGAAGCTGGCGTCGCAGACTAGGGCTCCCACCGGGTCCGGTACGAGGGTGGTGTCGAGCGCCCGGGCGTTGAGCTTCTCGTGCACCACCACCCGCGGATCGCTGCGCAGCCTCCAGGCCAGCTGGCCGTGCCCGACATCGACCGCATGCACCCGCGCCGCGCCGCGCGCCAGCAGCACGTCGGTGAAGCCGCCGGTGGAGGCGCCGACATCGAGGCAGATGCGGCCCTCGGGCAACAGCCCGAAATGCGCGAGCGCATGGTCGAGCTTGAGGCCTCCGCGCGACACCCAGGGATGATCTTGCCCGCGGAGTGCCAGCGGCGCCTCGGCGCCCAGCGCCTCGCCCGCCTTGTCGACACGGCGCTCGCCGCTGAACACCAGCCCGGCCAGGATCAGCGCCTGCGCGCGCGCCCGGCTTTCCACCAGCCCGCGCTCGACCAGCAGCTGGTCGGCGCGCCGCCGCGGCGTCCGGCTCAGGCCAGCCCGAGCGCTGCGCCGTCCGCTATTCCGAGTGCGTGGAGTGCGGTTGCGGTGATGTGTCGTGGGGAGAGGCGGGCGTCGTTGATTTGTGCGGGCTGTGTGTTGTGGTCGATGAAGCGGTCGGGCAGCGTCATTGGGCGGACGCGGACGCGGTCCAGCAGTCCGGTGAGTGCGAGGTGCTGCATGACCA
>CALMVO010000070.1 GCA_937873205.1 uncultured Acetobacteraceae bacterium | reverse complement strand
CCGTGAATCACACCCCGCCGCGTCGCCCCAAGAACTTTATGGGTCCGCGTCCTAGAGGTTGAACACCACCTTCACGCAGCCATCCACCTTGTCGCGGAAGGTCTTGTAGAGCTCCGGCCCGTCCTCGAGCCGGGCCGAGCGGTGCGTGATCAGGAAGGTCGGATCGATGGTCCCGTCCTGGATCAGCTCGGTCAGCGGCTCCAGGAACCGCTTCACGTGGGTCTGGCCGCTGCGGATCGTCAGCCCCTTCTGCACCACCGCCGCCATGTTGACCGGCACCGGGCCGCCATAGACGCCGGGCACCGACACCGTGCCGCTCGGCCGCACCGCCTGGATCATCTGCTCCAGCGCGAACGGCCGCTGCGTCGAGGTCAGCTTCTCCTGTACCCGGCTGAGCGCGCCCAACACGCCGTGATGCCCGCTGGCCTCCATGCCGACGCAGTCCACCACGCAGTCGGGACCCTGGCCGCCGGTGATCTCCTTCAGGCGCTCCATCACGTCCTCCGTCGAGGGATCGATGACGTCGGTGGCACCGGCGATCCGCGCCAGCGCGATGCGCTCGGGCACCGTCTCGATCGAGATGATCCGCCCGGCCTTCATCACCGCTGCCGACTTGATCGCGAACAGCCCGACCGGGCCGGCGCCCCAGATGGCGACGCTCTCGCCGCCCTTGAGGTCGCAGTAGGCCAACGCCTGCCAGCCGGTCGGCAGGATGTCGCTGAGGAACAGCGCCTGCTCGTCGGTCATGCCCTCGGGCACCTTCATCGGCCCCACGTCCGCCATCGGCACCCTCACGTACTCGGCCTGGCCGCCCGCATAACCGCCGGTCAGGTGCGAGTAGCCGAACAGCCCGGCGGTCGGATAGCCGAACTGCTTGGCCGCCATGGCGCCGTTGCGGTTGGAGACCAGGCACGACGCCCAGTTGCCCATCTTGCACATGCGGCACTGGCCGCAATTGATGTTGAACGGCACCACGACGCGGTCGCCCTTCTTCAGCACGTGGTCGAGGCTGCCGACCTCGACCACCTCGCCCATGAACTCGTGGCCCAGCACGTCGCCCTGCTCCATGGTGGGCATCTGCCCGTCCATCAGGTGCAGGTCCGAGCCGCAGATCGCGCAACTGGTGACGCGCAGGATGACGTCGCGGCTATCCTCGATCGAGGGATCTGGCACCGTCTCGCAGCGGATGTCGTTCTTCGCGTTCCAGCACAGCGCACGCATGGTGATCTCCATCCCGGTTAGGGAGGTTCATACGTTGCACCGATCGGTGAGGTCCGCCCGGAGCCGATCACGCTTCGGCGCGTTCATTCCTTCCAAGCATCTCTGGAGGCTCACATGGAACACAGACGTCTCGGCCGCTCCGGCCTGCAGGTCCCGGTGTTGAGCTTCGGCACCGGCACGTTCGGCGGCAAGGGCGAGTTCTTCCAGGCATGGGGCAGCTCCGACGTCGAGGAGGCCTCGCGGCTGGTCGATATCTGCCTCGACGCCGGGCTCACCATGTTCGACAGCGCCGACATCTACTCCGCAGGTGCGGCCGAGGAGGTGCTGGGGGAGGCCATCAAGGGCCGCCGCAACCAGGTGCTGATCTCGACCAAGGCGACCTTCCGGACCGGCGACGATCCCAACCAGGTCGGCAGCTCCCGCCACCACCTGACGAACGCGGTGGAGACGTCGCTGCGCCGGCTCGGCACCGACCATATCGACCTGTTCCAGCTGCACGCCTTTGACGCGATGACGCCGCCCGAGGAGACCCTCTCGACGCTCGACGACCTCGTGCGCGCCGGCAAGATCCGCTATGTCGGCTGCTCGAACTTCTCCGGCTGGCACCTGATGAAGTCGCTGGCCGTCGCCGAGCGCTATAACCTGCCGCGCTATGTGGCGCACCAGGCCTACTACTCGCTGGTTGGCCGCGACTACGAGTGCGAGCTGATGCCGCTCGGCCTCGACCAGGGCGTGGGGGCCGTGGTGTGGAGCCCACTCGGCTGGGGCCGCCTCACCGGCAAGATCGGCCGTGACAAGCCGATCCCCCCCGGCTCGCGTCTGCACAACGCCATGGTCGACCAGGCCGGTCCGCAGATCGAGACCGAGTATCTCTACCGGGTGGTGGACGCGCTGGAGGCGGTCGCCTCCGAGACCGGCAAGACGGTACCGCAGGTGGCGCTGAACTGGCTGCTGCGGCGGCCCACCGTCTCCAGCATCATCGTCGGTGCCCGCAACGAGGAGCAGCTGCGCCAGAACCTCGGCGCCGTCGGCTGGTCGCTCACTCCGGAGCAGGTTGCTGTGCTGGACGCCGCCAGCGACCGGCCGAAGCCGTACCCGTACTGGCACCAGGCCAGCTTCGAGTGCAACCCCCCGCCGGTGAGCTGAGCCGGGCTTCCCCCGGGTCCGGCATCCGCAGGCAGATCAGGAGCCGGCATCCAGTCGTCGGCGAGATCAGGCTGCCAGTTCCTGCTCCGGGAGGGCACCTCTGGCCACCGCCTTGACGGTCCAGGCAGCCTCGGCTGCGTCAAGAAGAAGTTGGTGGCCGTCATCGATCAGGAAGAGACGAGCCAGGACCCAGGCCGTGCGCTTGTTGCCGTCGGAAAACCCGTGGTTGCGAGCGAGGCCATACGCGTACGAGGCGGCCAGCGCGGCCGCATCCGGCATACCGTAGGCGGCGAGATTCCAAGGATGGGGCGGCGCCGGATCGATGGCACCCCGATTGCGGAGGCCCGGCAGCCCTCCGTGCTCGGCAAGCTGCCGATCGTGAACGGCCAGGACGACTGGCACCTCGATCCAACGCCGCCGCTCACTTCGCCAGCGCGCGCAGGATCTCCCGGTCCTCCTGCATGATCGTCTCGGCGTGCGACATCTGCCGCTCGAATTCCGGGTCGTAGGGCGTCAGCCGATAGCTGCCGTCCGGCACCTCGGTCAGGGAGACGGTGTCGCCCTTCTGCACCTTAACGAAGGCCATCGCTTCCTTCGGCAGGATGAAGCCGGCCGAAGACCAGACCGTCGTGACCTTTAAGGTCAGCATGGACAACTTCTATATGACAAGTATTCTATATCATTCGTCTGAAGCTTGATAACTCCATGTGAAGGCCAGGGGCGCTGCCCCTGGACCCCGGCAAAGGCGGAGCCTTTGCAATCCAATTTATGATCAGGCGGCACCGGCGCCGATCGTCCCCGCCTGCACCAGCCGGGTCGCCTCCATGACGTCGGGCTTGCCCGAGCCCAGCAGCGGCAACGACGGCGCCACCCGCAGCTCCGACGGCAGCGCCACCTCGGGCACGTGCGCCAGCCGCGCCTGCGCCAGGAAGGCCGAGCGCGTGGCATCCGCGCGGTCGGTCAGCAGCACGATGCGCTCGCCCTTGCGCGGGTCGGCCACCGCCACCGCCACCGAGACCGCATCCGGCCACAGCTCGCCGGCAACCCGCTCCAGCAGCGCCAGCGACACCATCTCGCCCGCCACCTTGGCGAAACGCGCGGCGCGGCCGCGGATGCTGACATGGCCGTCGGCGGCCGAGATCGACACGATGTCGCCGCTGTCGTGCCAGCCGTCGGGCGGCGGCTGCAGCACGCCAGGCCTCTCGGCGCGCAGGTAGCCCAGCATCACGTTGGGGCCCGAGACCAGCAGCCGCCCGGTCCGCCCGCCCTCCGACGCCACCCCGTCGACCGGCACAAGCCGCGTGCGCACCCCGGGCAGCAGGCGGCCGACGGTGCCGTCGCGGTTCGAGAGCGGCGTGTTGAAGGCCAGCACCGGCGCCGCTTCGGTGAGCCCGTAGCCCTCCAGCACGCGCAGGCCGAAGCGCTCGTTCCACACCCGCCGGGTCCAGCCGGTGACCGGCTCGGCGCCGGCGACCAGCAGCCGCAGCGTGGCGAAGTCAGTCGGATGCGCCGTGCGGGCATAGCCGGCCAGGAAGCTGTTGGTGCCGAACATCGCCGTGGCCCCCCAGGCGGAGGCCAGCGCCGGAATGCTGCGATAGTCGAGCGGGGAGGGGTACAGCATGACAGGCACGCCCTGCACCAGCGGCAGGATGGTGCCCGCGGTGAGCCCGAACGAATGGAAGACCGGCAGCACGTTCAGGATGCGGTCCGCTGGCCCGAAATCGATCACCGAGGCCACCTGGGCGATGTTGGCCAGGATGTTGCGGTGGCTCAGCACCACGCCCTTCGGCAGTCCGGAGGTGCCCGACGTCATCAACACCGCCGCCGCCTGGTCCGGATCGACCCCCGTGGCCAGCGGCCGGCCGCCGCGCAGCAGCCCGCGCAGCCGCTCCGGCCAGCGCACGTCCAGGTCCTCCAGGTAGAGGATCGCCACCTCGGCCGAGAGGGCGGCCATCACCGGCTCGATCCGCGCCTTCGCCACCAGCGCCCGCGAGGTCGCGATCGTGGTGAAGCCGGTCGCCGCGATCGCCGCCCGCAGCGCCAGCAGCCCGCCGCGCGGGTTCAGCAGCACCGGCACGACCCCGGCCGAGGCCAGCCCCAGCACGCAGGCGGCCGCCGCGTTGGCGGTCGGCAGCATCAGCCCGATCCGCCCCTCGGCGCTGGCGTGCGGCCGCAGCCGGACGCCCAGCACGGCGGCCCCGGCGAGCAGCCTGCGGTAGCTCAAGGGCCCCCGCACCGGGTCCTGCGCCGCGAGCCGCCGCATGCCGTGCCGGCGTCCGGCGCGCGCCACCGCCTCGAACACCGTCATGCCGGTGTCGGTGGCGGCGAACATCGCCTCCGACATCAGGTCCTGCAGCGCCCGCGCCGACGCCTCGCGCCGCCGCCGTCCGGCGAGGTCGCCGCGCACCACCAGCCGCCGCGGCGGCAGGATGGTCAGCCGTACGCGCGGGAACAGCCGGCGCCGCACCTGGGCGCGGGAGAGGCGCGAGAACATCGTCGCCTCCAGCCCCTCGATGCGGGCCGGCACGATCAGCGCCCCGGCTCGCTCGGCCGCCATCGCCGCCCCGTCCTGCACCCGCATCACCGACCCGGTGGTGGTGATGCGGCCCTCGGGGAAGATCACCGCCGGCCGCCCGGCGCGGATCGCCTCGATCATCCGCCGCATCGACAGCGGATGCGCCGCGTCGACCGCGATCGCGTCCACCACATGCAGGAACGGCCGCACGAACCACAGCCGGCTGACCCCGGCGTCGATCGCGTAGAGCGGCCGGTCCATCACCGAGAACAGCAGCGTGGCGTCGAGCCAGCTCACGTGGTTCGGCGTCACGATCGCCGGGCTGCCCGCGGCCGGCAGGTGCTCGGCGCCGCGCAGCTCGACCCGGTAGACCAGCCGCAGCAGCACCCAGCACAGCTCGCCCGCCGGGTTCGGGCACAGCCGGGCCAGCATCACCGGCGCCGCCAGCAGGCTCGCCGTCCCCGTCAGCCCAAGCAGCCGGACCTCGCCCATTCCCGCCTTCTGGGCCGCGATCAGCAGCAGGGCGGTGAGCGCCATGCCGACGGCCCCCAGCACGTTGGTGCCGGCTATGGCGCCTGCCCGTCGGCCCGGCTCGGCGCCGGCCTGCACCGCGGCCAGGGTCGGCACCGCGATCAGCCCTCCGCCGGCGGCAGCCAGGAACAGGTCGGCCAGCAGCCGCCGCAGCGACGGCGTCGCTCCGGCCAGCCCGAGATTGACCAGCGCCAACCCGGTCAAGGCGGCGCCGACCCCCGCCAGCAGCAGCACGATGCGCCCGCCGCTGAGGCGGGAGGCCAGCGCCGAGCCGGCGGCAATGCCGGCCGCCGACATGCACAGGCAGAGCGAGGCCAGCCGGGGCGTGCCGCCGGGCAGCCCGTGCACCAGCCCCGGCGTCAGCGACAGCACCGCGCTGCCGGCCATCCAGAACCAGGCGTTGCCGAGCGCCGCCCGCCGCACCGGGCCCTGCTGCACGCCGCGCAACAGCGATAGCGTGCCCGCGAGCAAGGCCGGCCGATCCGATGCGGCCGACGCCGCGGGCGGCTGCCGCGGGATGCGGCGCGCCGACAGCCAGGACAGCACGCTGACGAGCACCAGCAGCAGCCCGATCGCCAGGCGCTGCCCGGCGTTGCCGGCGCCGTGTCCGAGGATCAGCCCCCCGGCGAGCGATCCGCCGAGGATCGCCGCGAACGTCGCCGCCTCGACCAGTGCGTTGGCGCCGGGCAGCCGCGCCGGCGCCAGCTGGTCCGGCAGGATCGCGTATTTCGCAGGCCCGAACAGCGCCGCCACCACGCCGGCCGCGACCAGGCTCGCGAACAGCAGCGGCAGCGAATGGGCGAGCAGCGCCAGCAGTGCCAGCCCCGCCACCGCGACGTCGGCCGCCTTCAGCCGTTGCGCCAGCAGCGCCTTATCGCCGCGATCGGCCAGCGTGCCGCCGAGGGCCGAGACCAGGATCGATGGCGCCACGAACGCGCCTGTGGCCGCGGCCACCATCCAGCCGTGGCGATCCCCGGCCGGCGACCACAGCGCCAGCAGGCCGAGCGCGTTGCGCAGCAGGTTGTCGCCGAACGCGGCCAGGAACTGGCACCAGAACAGCGGCGCGAAGCGGCGGTCGAGGAGGAGCGGGGACTGCATCGTGGGGTCCGGGCAGTGATGGAGCCTCGGTTCTACTCCCGGATCCGCCCGCGGCGCACCCGTGCCGAGTTGTGTGCCCCGGCTGCAACGGCATGACCGTCCGGCAGCGGCGCCGGGAACCTCCGGCGGCGGTCCTCGTTCGTTGGCCAAAGAGGGCGCTCACGATGCAGTCTTCAGCGCGGACCGAGACCCGGTCTCCGGTCCTGCAGGCGTTCCGAACCGTCCGGAACCATACCGAAGCCTTGAGCGCGGCCCTTACGCCTGAGGATCAGACCATCCAGTCGATGGCCGACGCCAGTCCGGCCAAGTGGCACCGTGCACACACCACCTGGTTCTTCGAGCGTTTCGTGCTGGCGCCGAACCTGCCGGGCTACGTCGGCTACGACGACGACTTCAACTTCCTGTTCAATTCCTATTACGAGAGCGTCGGCTCCCGCTACCCGCGCGGCACCCGCGGCCTGGTGACCCGTCCCGGCGCCGACGAAGTTGGGCGGTATCGTGCCCATGTCGATCGCGGCATGGCGACGCTGCTGGCCGACCTTGAGACAGCCGAGCAGGTGGCGGATCTCCTGACGCTCGGCCTGCATCACGAGCAGCAGCATCAGGAGCTGCTGCTCACCGACATGCTGCACGGCTTCGCGCAGAACCCGTTGGCCTGGCGCGGCGAGGGGATGGCCGTGCTGCCTGGCTGGCGACCGCCGACCGGCGCTCCCGGCCCGACCCGGTTCCTGGAACGTGCCGGCGGCCTCGTCGGGATCGGCCACAACGGTGGCGGCTTCGGCTTCGACAACGAATTTCCCCGCCACCACCAGGTGCTGCAGCCACATGCGCTGGCGACCCGGCTGGTGCGCAACCGCGACTGGCTCGCCTTCATGGAGGATGGCGGCTACCGCGCCGCCGCGCACTGGATGTCGGACGGCATCGCGCTGTCGCGGCAGGAGGGATGGGAGGCGCCGTTGCATTGGCGGCCCGACGGCGCGGGCGGCTGGCTCTGCGTATCGCTCGGCGGGCTGTCGCCGGTCGATCCCGAGCAGCCGGTGCGCCACGTCAGCTGGTACGAAGCGGACGCCTTCGCCCGCTGGAGCGGCGCCCGGCTGCCGACCGAGGCCGAGCTGGAGGCGTCCCAGGCTGACCTGCCGGAGTTCCACGGCCATGTCTGGCAGTGGACCAACAGCGCCTACCTCGCCTACCCGGGCTTCCGGCCCCCTCCCGGCGCGGTCGGCGAATACAATGGCAAGTTCATGATCAACCAGATGGTGCTGCGCGGCAGCTCGTTGGCGACGCCGCCCAGCCATGCCCGCGCCAGCTACCGCAACTTCTTCCAGCCCGACAAGCGCTGGCAGATGACGGGCCTGCGCCTGGCCCGGGATCTCTGACCCCTCCCGCCTGCCGAGGACCTTCCGGATGCCCGACGACAGCCCAGCCGCCGGCCTCGTGCCGATCGCGACCGATCCGACGATTGCAGAGATCGCGGCCGCTCTGTCAGAGCCGCAGAAGGCGCTGCCGGCTCGGCTCTTCTACGACGAGGCCGGGTGCGCGCTGTTCGGCCGGATCACCCAGCTCCCGGAGTATTACGTCACCCGCGCCGAGATGGCGCTGCTGGATCGGCACGCAGCCGAGATCGCGTCCCATGCGCCGTATGGTTCCGTCCTGGTCGAATACGGCGCTTCCGACGAGGCCAAGGCCGTGCGGCTGCTCAACGCCGAGGCCGCCCACTTCGCGGCTTACGTGCCGATCGACATCGCGCCGGCGGCGCTGGCGGCGATGGAAGGCCGCCTGCACGCGAGCCATCCCGGCCTTACGGTGCGACCGGTCGTCGCCGACTTCCTGCTGCCGCTCGCCCTGCCGGACGCCGTGCGGGGCCGTCCGGCGTTCGGCTTCTTTCCGGGCTCCACCATCGGCAACTTCCGACCGCCGATGGTGGTGCAATTCCTGCGCGGGGTGCGCGCCACACTGGCCGGCACGGACGCGCCGGCCTTCGTCGTCGGCACCGACCTGCGCAAGGATCCGTCGGCGATGATCCCGGCCTACGACGATGCCGCCGGCGTCACCGCCGCGTTCAACCGCAACATCCTGTGCCACGTGAACCGGCTGACCGGCGCCGATTTCGATCCCGACGCCTTCGCGCACCGCGCGATCTGGAACATCCACGAGGGCCGCATCGAGATGCACCTGCAGAGCCGTGCCGCGCAGACGGTGCGGCTGGGCGGCCGCGCCATCGCCTTCGCCGCTGGCGAGACCATCCATACCGAGGACAGCTACAAGCACACGCGCGAGAGCTTCCTCGCCCTCGCGACCAAGGCCGGCTGGCGTTCAGCCGGCTTCTGGACCGATCCGCGGGGACTGTTCGGGATGCATCTCCTCCGAGGCTGAGACCATGCGGACCCAGCCCGACTGCTTGCAGGCCAGCACCTCGGCCGGCCGCATCTCGGGTGCGGTATCGAAGTAGCGTCCCACCAGCCGCTGCATCCCGGCGGCCGCCTCGCCGTGCAGGTGCGCCCCCCGTGCCGCCTCGTCGGCGAACACGGCGACGATTCCGAACCCGTTCGGGCTGGTGCGGATCGCGTACCAGGCGAGCGTGCCGGGCTCCAGGTCCACCATCTCCTTCGCCTCGACCAGGTATTCGCCGAAGTCGCGGCCCTGGCCCAGCCTGGTCTCGATGGTGGCGCACAGCGCCAGCTTGGCCGGGATGGTGTCTGTCGGCAGCCGGGCGGCGATCAGCTCGGCGCTGGAGATGTCGGGCATGCCGGCGAGGCTGGTGAAGCTCTTGAACACGAGCCCGCGGCCGATCGACCCGGCCAGGTGCCGGAGCTGGCCCAGGCTGCCGTCGAAGGTGTCGAAGATGGCGAAATTCTGCTCGTCGAAGCGCAGCGCATACCAGTCACGGGTCTGCGGCTCGCTCTCCGCGGCGGCGAGCGCCTGGCGCAGGAAGTCGGCGATCCCGGCCGCGGCGGCTGGTCTCGCCTCGATCTCCACCAGCAGGGCCTTGGGCATCCAATTCTCCTGATTCCGTTACCACCTCAACCCATGGGAGGGCGAGACGGTTTCACGCGGGGAGCGCCACGCTCCAGCCCAGCCGGGCGCTCTCGCCCGGCCGCAGCCGCATCAGGAACGGCTTGTCCACGAAGTCGCCGTCGTACCCGGCAGGGTCCGCGAGCCCGTGCCACGGCTCGATGCAGAGGAAGGCCGCCCCCGGCTTCGACCAGATGCCGAGCTGCGTCATGCCGTGCCAGGCGACCTCCAGCGCCGGGCCGCCCTCGACTCCGTAGGTCACCGAGCGGCTCGCCGGCCGGTCCAGGATCAGCGCGTCGTCCGCGAACAGCCCCGGGCGCAGCGCCAGCACGCGGCCCTGGATCGGGCTGGCCTCCGCGTCCGGGCGCAGCAGCCCGCCGGCGACGCGCCGGACCGGGGCTGGTTCTGGCTCCGCGAACACCAGCCGGTGCGCCAGCGGGTCGAGCCCGTCCCGGAGCGGCCAGCGAAACGCCGGATGCGCACCCAACGACGCCGGCAGCACGTCGGTGCCGGTGTTGCGCAGCCCGTACTCGACCGCGAGCCGCCCGCCCTCGAGCCGGTAGCCGACCTCGAGTCGGAACCCGAACGGGAACATCGCCCGGCTCCCGGCATCGTCCTCCAGCAGCAGCCGGCAGCCATCGTCCTCGCGCGCCAGCCACTCGAAGCGGCGGTCGCGCGCGAAGCCGTGCTGGGTCAGCCGCATCGTGCGGCCGGCATGGCGCAGCGTGTCGTTGGCCAGCCTGCCGACGATCGGGAACAGCACCGGCGCGTGCCGCGGCCATTCCGGGCCGGCCTGCCACAGCAGCTCCTCCCCGGCCCCGGTGCGCAGCGAGATGAGCTCCGCACCCTCCGCCCTGACCGCGACCCGCAGGCGGTCGTTTCCGAAACGGTGCATAACGGCCCCCTGACTCCGCGTCATCCTGTGCCGGCGAAGGATGGGCCGTCCATCACCAGGCCAGCTCCGCAGACTGACCGTCCGCCGCCCGCGATCACCGGGAGCGACAGCCCGCCGCGATCCAGGCAGGCGTCGCGATCTGGGCAGATGGCAGGTATGCCTTAACAACGTGCCTGCCGGTCATAGTTCGGGATGATGGTTGCTCGCCGTCCACAATCGGAAAATCCGATGGTTCGCGCAGGGACGATCGCGCATCCGGTCGGCGGCGACGACCGGCCGTGGCGCGCGGCGACCCTCGATCAAGAAGATCGGGCCATCTCACGGCCCAGGGGGAGATCGATGCACCACCAAGAGACGCCACCCATCCGGTATGGACGACCGTGTCGCTCGCCGCTCGAGGTCGCCACGCTGCGCGCCTGCCTGCTCGGCGGCGCGGCCCTGGCGGCGTCCGGCTCGGCGGCATTTGCCGGCGATTGCGAGCGGCTGCTCGACGCCACGCTGCCGAACGTGACGATCCAGGCCGCCCAGTCGATCCCGGCCGGCACCTATCAGCCGCCCGGCAGCACGGTGGCCTTCACCAACCTGCCGGCCTTCTGCCGCGTCAGCGCCACGATCAGCCCGGTGCCGGACTCGTCGATCGTGATCGAGGTCTGGCTGCCGGAGCGGACCTGGAACGGACGTTACCAGCAGGTCGGCAACCATGGTTGGGGCAGCGGCATCTACCTCAGCGAGATGGCGCCGCAGCTCCAGGCGGGCTTTGCCACCGCCGCCACCGACGACGGTCATCCGGGCACGCCCACCGCCTCCAACAACGTCAGCTGGGGCTTCGGCCATCCTGCCAAGATCGAGGACTTCGCCTACCGCGCCGTGCACGAGCTGGCCGTGAACGCCAAGCTGCTGATCGCCCAGTACTACGGGACGCCGCAACGGGTGGCCTACTTCAACAGCTGCTCCGATGGCGGCCGCGAGGGCATGCGCGAGGCGCAGCAGTTCCCCGCCGACTTCAAGGGCATCCTGATCGGCGGCGTCGCCAGCTACTGGACCCATTCCTCCGCCGAGCTTCTGGTCTACGGCAAGAACCTTGAGAGCAGCGGCATCCAGGGTGCGGCCGGCAACGCGATCCTCGACCTGTCGCTGCAGTCGGTGACGCAGGCCTGCGACGGCAAGGACGGCCTAGTCGACGGCCTGATCACCAACGTGCCGGCCTGCCACTGGAACCCGTACGTCCTGGTCTGCAAGTCCGGCCAGGATCCCGCCACCTGCATCACCTCGGCGCAAGCGGACTCGATCCAGGCCAACCTCGATCCGGTGCGCGACCCCGTCACCGGCCGGTACGTCGTCTCCGGCATGGAGCGCGGCTCGGAATACACCCAGATCGGCGCCAAGCGCGATGTCGGGCTGAACGGCTTCGCGCTCGCCACCTTCCAGCTCGGGCTGAACGACCCGACCTGGGACGGCTCGACCTTCGACCTGCATCGTGACCTGCCCAAGGTGGACAAGACGCTCGGCATCATCAACTCGGTCGATCCGGATCTGCGCCCGTTCAAGGCCGCCGGCGGCAAGCTGATCCAGTACCATGGCTGGGACGATGCCAGCTTCACCGCGGGCTGGGAGACCAGGTACTACCGGATGGTGGTCGATGCCGTCGGCGGCGGCGACCTGGCCCAGGTGCAGGACTTCTACCGGCTGTTCATGATGCCGGGCGTCGGTCATTGCGGCGCCAACTCGTTCGGCCCGGTGGACATCGGGGCCGAGAACGATGCCGGCAACCAGGTGCCGGTCTCGGGAGATCCGGACCATGACGCCCTCAGCGCGTTGATGGACTGGACCGAGAACGGCGTGGCGCCGCACCGGCTGATCGCGAGCGCGTTCGCCAATGATGACGACCCGACCCAGCCGGTCTCGATCCAACGCCCGCTCTGCCCATACCCGCAGCTGGCGGTCTATGACGGGACCGGCGACGCCGCGCGGGCGTCGAGCTTCCGGTGCGAGCCGCCGACCGACGGGTTCGGCAGCGGCGGATAGGACGGAGCACCTGCCACGCAGGCCGCCGATGCCGAGCATCTGGCCGGGAACACAATCTTAAGCAGTCCACGTCATCCTATGCCGGGTCAACTTGCGGCATGGGATGACGGTGCGTTTACGGCCACGCGATCTTCCTGGCATCGGATCGATCGCCCTGCTGCTGCTGGCGGCGTCCCTCGCGGTCCTTCCCCGCGACGGCGCCCGGGCACAGGGCAGCGGACGGTTGCTGGCGACGTCCGGCGTCACCGAGGTCGAGGGCGCCGCCGGGAGCGGCCTCGTGCCGTGGGCGGTGATCACCGGCTACGAGACGAATGACGCGATCGGCGGCAACCTGCACTACACCGCCGTGCCCCTGCCCGACTTCACCCTGCACGCGGCCGGCGCCGGCGTCGGCCTCTACGACCGCGTCGAGCTGTCCTACACGCATCAGTGGTTCGACACCGGCGACACCGGCCGCCGTCTCGGCCTGGGCGACGGCTACCAGTTCCATCAGGACATCTACGGCCTGAAGACGCGGCTGCTGGGCAACATCGTCTACGACCAGGACCGCTGGACGCCGGAACTCTCGGTCGGCACCCAGGTCAAGGTCGCCGACCATGCCGATCTGCTGCGCGCACTCGGCGCGCGCAGCGCCACCGGCACCGACTTCTATGCCGCCGCCACCAAGCTGTTCCTGGCGCAGAGCCTGCTGGTCGATGCGACCGTGCGCGCCACGAAGGCGAACCAGTTCGGCCTGCTCGGCTTCGGTGGCGACCGCAGCGACTCCTATCACGCCGAGTTCGAGGGGTCCGCCGCCTTCCTGGTCAGTCGCCGCTTCGCGGTGGGCGCCGACCTTCGCACCAAGCCGGACAATCTCGGCTTCGCCCGCGAGGACGATGCCTACGACTTGTTCGTGGTCTACTTCATCGATCATCACGTATCCGGAACGCTGGCCTTCGCCGATCTTGGTGACATCGCCGGCCAGGGGCGCCAGCAGGGCGCCTACATATCATTGCAGATCGGATTATGAGGGAGGTTGGATTGGCCGATACTGGTCATTCGGCGCGGCCGCATCCGCGGAAGGCTGGCACGTTCGCGCTGGCCGCCGTCCTGTTGCTCTGTCTCGCACCGCCCCAGAGCGCGCAGGCCTCGACCCTGTTCGACGATCTCGGCGGCCGATCCGGCGTCGATCGGATCGTGGACGGCGTTGTCACGCTCTACATGACCGATCCACGCCTGCGTGCGGATTTCGACAATATCAACCGGGATTGGCTGAAGTCGAGGCTTGCGACCTATCTCTGCATGCTGACCGACGGCCCCTGCACCTACAAGGGCCGCTCGATGGCCGCGTCCCACAAAGGCCTGAAGATCGACCAGGCGAGCTTCGATGCAGTCGCCGAGGATACTGAGATCGTCATGACCCGGGACGGCGTCTCGAACTGGACCCAGAACCGGTTGATGGCGCGCCTGGCGCCGCTCGCCCACCAGATCATCACGCGGTAGCCGGCCATGACCGTCCCCAATCTGATCCGCCGCGCATGGCGGTCCCCTGCCGCCGCGATCGCGGCACTCGTTCTCGCCGGTGGCGCCTGCCTGGGTGCGGACATCGTCGTATCGGTCTCGCAACGCGACCGCGCCTTCACGGCCGCCTCGGTCACGGTACCGCTTGGCGGCATCCTCCGGTTGGAGAACGACGACGAGTTCGTCCACCAGATCTACGTCAACGCGCCGACCATGACCTACGAGTCCGACGAGCAGCAGCCCGGCCAGACCGTCGACGTGCGCTTCGCCAAGGCCGGCACGTTCGAGGTACGCTGCCACATTCATCCGCGCATGGTGTTGCAGGTGACCGTCAAGTGATCGGCCGGGCGTCACGGGATCCGGGCTGATGCCGATCAGGCTGAAGATCTTCAGCGGCTGCTTCGCGCTGGCCCTGCTGACGATCATACTCGCGCTGTTCGCGCAACGTTCGGAGCAGCGCCTGGGCGCGCTGGCGCTCGGCGTCTACGATGACGAATTCATGTCCATGAACTACCTGCGCTCGGCGCAGATCGACTTCGTCGACGTCGAGCGCGCGATCCAGGACGGGCTGCCGATCAAGCGGCCGGCGCGCGATCTGATCGAGGACCTGACGGTGGCGGTGGAGCGTGCGCCGTCGGGCCATCAGCAGGCCACCATCGCCGATCTCCGCGCCCACCTGAACCGGGCGCTCACGATGACCGGTGGCAATCCGGCCAAGCTCGATGCCGCCTTGATCAGGTCGCAGTTCGAGCGGGCGGTCGAGCTGTTCGCCGACGACGGCTTCGAGGCCCGCCGCAATGCCGCCAACCTGGTGGCGGCTGAACGGTCCCATACCTGGACGATGCTGGCGATCACCCTGTTCGCCGCCCTGCTGATCACCTTCCTGATCGGGGAACTGATCGCGCCGCCGGTGCAGCGGGCCGTCGACATCGCCGAGAGCATCGCCGCTGGACGGCTCGACAACGTGATCGGCGCGCGGGCGCGCGTGCGCGGGCGTGGCGAGACCGGCAATCTGCTGCGGGCGCTGTCGGTGATGCAGGAGAGCATCGCCGCGGCGCTGGCGCGCATCCAGACGCTGATGGAGAGACAGGCGTCCAGCCATGCCGGCGCCATGGCCGAGCAGCATGCCCGGCTCGAGGCGGCGCTCGCAAACATGGTGCAGGGCCTCTGCCTGTTCGATGGCGATCGGCGGCTGACGATCGCCAATCGCCGCTTTGCGGAAATGTTCGGCGCGCCGCGAATCGGCGCCGGCATCGTCGAGATCCTGCCCGATGAGCGCTACGCGACCCTGTTCAGGACCGTGGAGGCCGGCCGGCTCGACAGCTTCTCCTGTGATCTGCCGGACGGTCGCGAGATCGCCGTGTCGCAGCGCGCGATCGAAGGCGGTGGTTGGGTCGTGACCTACGAGGACGTGAGCGAACGTCGCGCGATCGAGGCCAGGATCGCGCACATGGCGCGGCACGACCTGCTGACCGGTCTGCCGAACCGGCTGCTGTTTGGCGAACACCTGCAGCAGGCACTGCTGCGGATCGGCCAGACCGGAACCGGTATCGCGCCAAGTGGTGGCACCATCGCCGTGCTGCTGCTCGATCTCGACCGCTTCAAGGTGGTGAACGATACGTTCGGCCATCCGATGGGCGACCGCCTGCTGTGCCTGGTCACCGAGCGGCTGCGTGCGGCGGCGCACGACCGCGACCTGGTTGCCCGTCTCGACGGCGACGAGTTCGCCGTCATCCAGGAAGGCGCAGCACAGCCGCAGGACGCGACGATGCTCGGCCAGCGCATCATCGACGCCCTTGCCGAGCCGTTCGATCTGGACGGTCAACCGGTCCAGATCGGTGCCAGCCTTGGCGTCACCCTCTGCGACGATGCGCAGTCGGACCCCGTCAAGCTGTTGAAATCCGCCGGCCTCGCGCTGCATCGGGCCAAGGGCGAGGGCGAGGGCGGAGGCGCCCTGTGCTTCTTCGAGGCCGAGATGGACCTGCGCATGCAGATGCGCCGGTCGCTGGAGGCCGACCTGCGCGGCGCGCTCGCCAAGGACGAGTTCGAGGTGTTCTACCAGCCGATCGTCCAGTCGGCGGGCGGCATCAGCGGCTTCGAGGCGCTGCTGCGGTGGCGCCACCCGGCGCGTGGCTTCGTGAGCCCGGGCGTGTTCATCCCGGTCGCCGAGGAGATCGGCATCATCGCCGGGATTGGCGAATGGGTGCTGCGGCAGGCCTGCCGGGATGCGGCCAGCTGGCCCGGCGCGTTGAGTCTGGCCGTGAACCTGTCGCCGCTGCAGTTCAAGGGCGGGACGCTGCTCGGCCAGGTCGAGCGCGCGCTCGCCGAAAGTGGGCTGCCGTGCCAACGCCTGGAGCTCGAGATCACCGAGTCCGTCCTGCTGCAGGACGATGAGCAGGTGCTGGACACGCTCCATTCGATCCGCCGACTGGGCGTGCGGATCTCGATGGACGATTTCGGCACCGGCTACTCCTCGCTCAGCTACCTGCGCAGGTTTCCCTTCGACAAGATCAAGATCGACCAATCGTTCGTGCGCGGCATGGCCGACCAGGACGACTGCATCGCCATCGTTCGCGCCGTGGTCGGCCTTGGCCGCGCGCTCGGCATGGCGGTGAACGCCGAGGGCGTCGAGACGCCGGATCAGCACCGGACGCTGCAGGCTGAGGGTTGCGACGAGCTGCAGGGCTACCTGTTCAGCACGCCACAGCCGATCGCCGAGGTGGCCCGCCTGCTGCAGGAGCACGGGCATGCCCGCCTCGGCACCCCAATCGGCGGAGGACCAACGCCGGACCGGTCCCGCCTCGGTCAGACGATCCTGCTGCAGGAGACCAAGGCACTGTCCCAAGCTGGCTAGAGCATTATCCGGTCGAACGGACTCGTTCAATCGGATAAAGATGCTCGTCAAAACAACAAGCTAGAGGATGATCCGTGAGCTTAAGCGATCGGATCATCCTCTAGCGACGATCGGCCCGCCTTCCGTCACCGGCGCAGGAACCCCTCGGCGGTGCGCAGGCTCAGCGCCATGATGGTCAGCGTTGGATGGGCGGCGAGCGCTTGGAAGATCGAGTTGTCGTAGATCCACAGGCTGGCGAAGTCGTGGCTGCGGCCGGGTCGGATCGATCACGCCGTGGCCGCCCTGACACGCCGCTCGTCTCGCCAATATAGGTCGCCGGACTCGATCTCGTGCGCGATGAAGCCTGCGCTGGCGGGTGGCGCCCGGCCTTCGGGCCCGACGACGCTGAGCCGGCCGCCAACGGATAGCAGTCGATAATTGCTCGCCTTGGAACTCGCTGAACCAACGGTGCATGCGTCGTTGTGTGGTCGGCTCGCGCAACGAGGCGTCCGGAAAACTACGCAGCCACTTCCGACGCATTCGGCAAATTCGTCTCAGGCTCCGGACCACCTCGAACACGTGTTCGGAGCCCGTGAGCCCAAACCCAGCTTTGGATGGACACCCTCGGACCCGTCGATAAGCGTCATGCGACCGTTCACGATCGCCATGTCGTCACGTCTCAGAACCGGGTGTGCAGCCGCCTCGCCGCTCGTCGAGCAGGCCGTGAACGCGAGCACCGAACGTCACGGGAGATCGAGCTGACAGCTAACGCCGTGGTCCCGTGCATACGCCTCAATGCCGTCGAGATGCGAGACGACCCTGTTTCTGCCCCGAGCCTTGGCACGGTAGAGCATCGCGTCGGCCTCGGCGATCAGCTGGCGCTGGGCGTCGCAACCGGGTTGCACCGTCTCCGCAGTGCCGATGCCGGCGCTGATCGTGACCACGCCGCCGGCGTTGCCCGCATGGGCCAAGCCAAGTTCCGCAACGGCATGTCGGGCGCGCTCGGCGACCCGCACGGCCCGGGTCCGATCGGTCGCGGGCAGCAGCATTACGAACTCCTCCCCGCCATAGCGCGCCACGAGGTGCCGGGCATGGTACGCCACCGACCTGATGGCCTGGGCCACTGCCTGCAGGCACTTGTCCCCTAATTGATGGCCGTAGGTGTCGTTGAAAGACTTGAAGCGGTCGACGTCGATCAGCACGACGGACAGGGGTTGGCCGGTCCGCAGGGCCGCCTGCCATTCCAGGCCGAGCGACTCGTCGAATTGGCGGCGGTTGCCGATGCCCGTAAGGCCGTCCACGTGCACTAGGGCTTCGAGCCGCTCATAGGCGACGCGCAGCGCCTGCTCCGTCCTCTGCTGGTCGGTAATGTCCATGACCACACCGAACGCCATCTTCGGCACGCCGTCTGCGCCCATCGCCGCCATGGTCTGCGTCTTGACGTAGCGGGCCTCCCCGTCCCGGCGCAGCACGCATCCCACGTCCTCGTAGGGCAGGCCTTCCGTCAGCGTCCGCCGCATCAGGGCTTGGATGCGCGGGCGATCCTCGGGAGAAAAGAAAGCGAGCGCCGTCTTCGCTTCGGGGATGTACTCGTCCCGCGTCACGCCATGGATGCGATACATCTCGTCCGACCACGTGAGGCCGGCGTCGGGCAGGGTCATCCGCCAATGCCCGACATGGGCGATGCCCTCGGCCATCTCGAGCCAGGAGATCACCTCGTCGCGCCGCCTCACCAGCGTGGTCAGCTCCGCCTCGTTCTCCCGAAGCTGCTCCTCGATGCGCTTGAATTCGGTCACGTCGTTGACCGACACGCAGAAGCCCGCCACGGTCCCGTCTGGATCGCGGTCCGCGACATAGGTCACGTGGACTATGGCGGCGGATCCGTCGAGCCTGTGCATCGGCCGCATGAACGACTGGGACTCGCCGCGCAGGATACCGTCGATGATGTCCTGGTTCTGCCTGAACATCACCTCGCCCAGCAGATCCTGCATGCTGATGCCGATCAGCCTCTCGCGCGACTGCGAGAAGTAGTCGAGGTAGGCACGGCTGGCGTAGCGGCAGATCAGGTCCCGATCCCAATAGGCGACTTGCCCCGGGAGCGCGTCGACAATCTGTTCAAGGCGGGGAGGATAGGGTGACCCGGTGCGGCGTTCCATGCTCATGCCTGCGAAACGAACACCGCCAGGATCAGGAGGCACTTCAGGATGGCGGTCAACCGTTGCGATCACGTTAATCGCGACGGTGCAGGAACGCGTCGGCGGTGCGCAGGCTCAGTGCCATGATGGTCAGCGCCGGATTGGCGGCGAGGGCGCTCGGGAAGATTGAGTTGTCGCAGATCCACAGGTTGGCGATGTCGTGGCTGCGGCCGTTTGGATCGACCACGTTGCGATCCCCCTCCGCGCCCATGCGGCAGGTGCCGATGGTGTGCGCCGAGCGCGGCGCCGACCAGATGTCGCGGACGCCGGCCGCCTCCATGATCCCGGTCATCACGCGGATCGCATGCGCGTCCAGCGCCCGTTCGTTGTCGCCGCGGCTGAACGCGATCAGCGGCTTGGCCATGCCGCTGGCATCAATCTCGTCCGACAGCGTCAGCCGGTTGTGATCGTAGGGCAGGCAATCGCCGTTGATGCCGATCCCGATGGAGTGGCCGTACCCCATCAGCCGGTCGACCAGCGCCTCGCCCCACAGCGCCGGACCGCGCGCGATCAGGTTGCCCCAGGTCGCCGGCATCATCCCCAGGCTCTGCATCAGGTAGCCGCCGGCGAAATCGGCGTCGTCCGGCTGCAGCATGTCCTCGCTGATCAACGAGGATGGATAGCCGTGATTGGGGCTGGTTTCCACATCGACCACGCCCCAGACCTGGGTCGCCACATGCGCCATGTAGTTGCGGCCAACCTGGCCGCTGGAGTTCGCAAGACCGGTATGCAGCAACAGGCGCGGCGTCTCGATGGCGCCAGCGCAGAGGAACAGGGCGGCGCACCGTTGCCGACGCATCACCCCATCCTCCAGATAGGACACCGCCCGTACCAGCCCGCGTCCGCAGCGCTCGATGCCGACCGCCATGCAGCCGGTTCGGATCTCGGCACCGTCCGCCGCCGCGGGCGCCAGGAAGCTGTTGGCGGTGGTCGCCTTCGCGTCGTTGCGGCAGCCCTGGTGACAGGCGCCGCAGCCGACGCAGGCCAGGCGCGGCGGACCGGCGAGGCCGACGCGGTCACGCGACAGCACCGCCGCCGGCGCGTCGGCGCTGCGCAAGCCTAGCCGCTCGCAGCCGCGCTGCATCGCGTGCGCCGACGGATTGCGCGGCACCGGCGGCATCAGGTAGCGCCGCGATGGATCCCACGGGTAGTGCACCGGCCCCGAGACGCCGATGACATGCTCGACCCGCTCCAAATACGGCACGAGCTCGGACACCTCGAACGGCCAGTCCTCGCCCTCGCCACTAAGGCTGCGCAGCCTGAAGTCGCCAGGCGCCGGCCGCGGACAGAACGCGCCCCAATGCAGGGTCGAGCCGCCGACGCCGATGCCGCTATTGTTGGCGCCGAACGCCTCCGGCGTCTCGCCGGCGCTGAGCCGCTCCCCCAGCCAGTACATGTCGCTGGACTCGATCTCGTCCGGGGTGAATCCCATCGCCGGCCGGTGGCGTCCGGCTTCCAGCACGACGACGCTGAGCCCGGCCGACGCCAGCCGCGCTACCAGCGGCCCGGCGCCGGCGCCCGACCCGACGACCAGCGCATCCACGACCTCGTCCCAACCGTGCCGCCGCATCGACCCGGGTCCCGCCCCAGCGCCGCTCACGCTGCCGCGCTCCCGGCGTCGCCCGCGCGATAGGGCGGAAAACCGGTCAGTGCCTCGTCGCCACCGGTGGCCGGGGCGTCGCACTGCAGTGCCGCCAGCGTCGCCGGATGTGTCATGAACAGGCGTACTGCATCAGCCCGCACCTCCTCGAACCACCGCGTCATCGCCGGACCGTCCAGGCCCTCATCTGGAGGCGCGGCCAGCTGCCCGGAGGGTTCGGCGCCGGGCGAGCCCGCCACGACCCGCAGCAGGGCCGCCTGGTCCGAGGTGTCAATGACCGCAAACCCGCTGCCATGGGCCGCCTCGGCCATGCGGTCGAGCGTGAGCAGCGCCGCGCGATAGGCTTCCGCATCCGGCGGCAGCGCCGCGAAGCGCCAGCCGTCGCCCTGGGCTGCGTGCAGCATGGTGTCGATCCGGGCCGCCAGGTCGATGTGCGTCCCGCGCTGCGGGATGATCTGCGCCACCACGGCGCGCAGAACGGCCAGCGATCCCTGAGACAGCGCCAGTGGCCAATAAGCCGGATCGTCCTGCGTCGCTCGGTCCCGGAGCGCCTCGCGGGTGCGCGTGGTCATCCGGTCCGCCGTCGGCCCCTGCGCGATGGCCTCGAGATGCCGAACGATCAGTCCCGCGACCCGCTCCGGCGCCTCGAGCGGCAGCAGGTGGCCGGCGCCGTCGATGATCTCGAAGCGCGCGTGGGCCAGATGTGGCGTCATAAGCCGGGTCTGCGCCTCCGGTCCGAGCGCCTCGTCTTCGCCGCCCGACAACACCAGGGTCGGGAGGTGCAGCACGCCGACTTCGTCTGCCAGATTCTCGCGGCTCCCCTGGTTCAGCCAGGTGCGCCAGGCCTGGGTCGAGGCCCGCAGCACGTCGTCCACGGCGCTGTCATGCGCGGCCTCGTCCAGCGGCGCCACGACGTTCGCTCGTATGAAGCTGTCCGCCTGGGCTCGGCTGCTGTCCTCGTCGCCCTCGAACCAGCCCAGCATGTCCTGTCGCTTCTGATCGCTCATCGGTTCAGGTGTGGGTGGCGAACCGGCGACGAGCACCAGCCCGCACAGCCCGGCGAGCGACGGCGCCCCGTCCTCCGCCCGCCGCGCCAGCAGCAGCGCGACCTTGGCACCCATGCTGTGCCCGACCAGCACCCAATGTGCGATCCCAGCCTCCGCGACCTGTGCCGCGACCTCGTCGGCCATGGCGCCGACCGAGCCGCCGGCCGACTCCGCCTTGCCGCCGAAACCCGGCAGGTCGAGCCGCAGACAGGCGTGGTGGTCCTGCAGCTGCTGTTCCACCCATTTCCACGTCTCGACGCTGCCACCCAGGAAATGCAGGAACACGAGCGTCGGCGGCGGTAACGTGACGGACAGTGACATGCGGTGTGCTTCTTCCGGTTCGGTCGGGCGATCGCTTCCCGGCGAAATGCCGCGTTGCAACAGTGCACATGGGTAGGAGAACGGCCGTTGCATCGGGGTCGATCGACACGACCTGAAGGCTGTAGTGCCTCGGGCGTCGCTGCACTGGACTCGGGACCAGCGCGCTCGCCGCCGGCTCGAGAGACGGCGCTGACGACCGTGGCGCCACGAGCGACGTCGCCACCGCCGGGTTCGGACGCGGCGATGGCCGCGGTCGCCCTCCGAATGCGCTCGCGTGCCCATGGGCAGCCCCATGGCCACCTCCTCCACGCCACGGCGATCTGCGTCGCGCCTGCAGGCCGGCCAATATCAACATCGCGATGGACACGGTCCCGGTGGCGCGAACGTCGACATCGTCATGATGGCGGCGCGCCCGATGGGGCGCTGGTGGAGAGTTTTGCCACCCTCGCGGCCGCATCGCCGGCAATGACGAGCCTCGCGGGACGCCGCTGCCACCCGTCTCGCTCGGCTGAAGCTGGGGATCTGCGGGCCGAGCGGGCGCCGCCGACGGAGCAGCTCGCCGCCGCTACGAGGTCCCCGCCGCGACCAGCACCAGGTCGTCGCGATGGATCATCTCATCGCGGCCGCGCCAGCCGAGCAGGGCCTCGATCGCGTCCGAGCGGCGGCCGATGATGCGGGCGGCGTCGGCGCTGCCATAGGCCGATAGCCCACGCGCCAGCGGCAGCCCCTGCTCCGATACCACCAGCAGCAGGTCGCCTCGTTCGAACACGCCATCGACCCGACGCACCCCTGCCGGCAGCAGCGAGCTGCCGCCGGCGAGCGCACGGGCGGCACCGTCATCGACGATCAGCGCGCCGGCCGGCTGCAGCCCGCCGGCGATCCAGCTCTTGCGCGCGGAGCGGCCCGGCACCGGCAGGAACCAGGTGCAGCGGGCGCCGTCGCGCAGCGCCCGCAGCGGATGCGCGGTGGTGCCGAGGCCGATCGCCATCGCGCAGCCGGCCTCCGTCGCGATCCTGGCGGCCAGCAGCTTGGTGCGCATTCCCCCCGACGAGTAGCCGGCCGGCGGCGCCCCGCCCATCGCCTCGATCTCGGCGGTCAGCGCCGGCACCAGCGGGATGTGGCGGGCATCCGGTTCCCGGCGCGGGTCCGCGCTGTAGAGGCCGTCTATGTCGGACAGCAGCACCAGCTGGTCGGCGCCGATCATCTCGGCGACCCGCGCCGCCAGCCGGTCGTTGTCGCCGTAGCGGATCTCGGCGGTCGCCACGGTATCGTTCTCGTTGATGACCGGGATGCAGCCGAGCCCGAGCAGCGTCGAGAGCGTCGCGCGCGCGTTCAGGTAGCGCCGCCGGTCCTCGGTGTCGCCGGGCGTCAGCAGCAGCTGCGCCGCGGTCAGGCCGCGGGCCGACAGTGCGGCGCTCCAGGCCTGCGCCAGCGCGATCTGGCCGACCGCGGCGGCGGCCTGCTTCTCCTCGAGCCGCAGCGAGCGCCGCACGAGGCCGAGCCGGTGGCGGGCCAGCGCGATGGCGCCCGAGGACACCACGATCACCTCGGTGCCGGCCGCCCTCAGGTCCGCGATGTCATGAGCGACCTGGTCGAGCCAGCCGGAGCGCAATGCAGCCGCCTCGGCATCCACCAGCAGGGCGCTGCCGATCTTGACCACCACCCGGCGTGCTTGGGCCAGCGATGGGGCCGGAGACGAGGCCATCGGCGCGGCCGGGGGCACGGGATCAGTCGCCGGGCGGCGCCGCGACCTCTGCGGCCACGGTCCGGATCGGTGGACGCACCGCCGGCGCGCCGTCGCGGCGCACCGCGGTCACCCGGTCCTGCAGCAGCCGCAGGGTCTCTGCCACGTTGCCGTGCGTCGCCGCCGACAGCATCAGCACCGGGGCGCCGGTGGCGCGTTCCAGCGCCCGCCGGCGGATGCCGATCTGCTGCGGCGTCATCGCGTCGGTCTTGTTGATGGCGACGATCTCGGGCTTGTCGGCAAGGCCGCCGCCATAGGCGTTGAGCTCATCGCGGACGGTGCGCCACGCCTCGACCACGTTGCCGGCGGCGCCGTCGATCAGGTGCAGCAGCACCGCGCAGCGCTCCACGTGGCCGAGGAAGCGGTCGCCGAGCCCGGCGCCCTCGTGGGCGCCCTCGATCAGGCCGGGGATGTCGGCGAGGACGAACTCTTCGGAATGGGACAGCCGCACCACGCCCAGCTGCGGATGCAGGGTCGTGAACGGATAGTCGGCAATCTTCGGACGCGCCGCCGAAGCCACCGACAGGAAGGTTGACTTGCCGGCATTGGGCAGTCCGACCAGCCCAGCGTCGGCGATCAGCTTGAGCCGCAGCCAGACCCAACGCTCCTCGCCGGGCCAGCCGGGATCGGCCCGGCGCGGCGCCCGGTTGGTGCTGGTCTTGAACGAGGCGTTGCCATGGCCGCCGTCGCCGCCCCGGCAGAGCAGGACGCGCTTGCCTGGCTGGTCCAGATCGGCCAGCAGCAGCTCGCGGCTGTCGTCGAACACCTGGGTGCCGATCGGCACCGCGATCAACACGGTGTCGGCCCCGGCGCCGGTGCGGTCGGAGCCGGATCCGTTGCCGCCCTTGCGTGCGCGGAAATGCTGCGTGTAGCGGAAGTCGATCAGCGTGTTCAGGTTGGCGACCGCCTCGAACACAATGTCGCCGCCGCGGCCGCCATTGCCGCCGTCCGGACCGCCGAACTCGATGTACTTCTCGCGGCGGAAGGCGATGACGCCATCACCGCCATCGCCCGACTTCACGTAGATCTTGGCTTGATCGAGGAACTTCATGACGGCTCGGGGTCCGGTCCCGGCCACGCCGGACGGGCGGCGGCATGCGGGACGAAAAAAGGGGCCGGCCACCGGCCGACCCCGTCCTGATCCACCTGCCCCAGCGGGGGTGACGGACCGGTGATATGGGGGTGTACGCTACTCGGCGGCGATCGCGGTCGCGTCGACCGAGACCTGAACGCGGCCCTCGGCGCGGGTCTCGAACTTCACCTGACCGTCGACCAGCGCGAAGATCGTGTGGTCGCGGCCGAGCCCGACATTGCGGCCCGGCTTCATCTTGGTGCCGCGCTGCCGGATGATGATGTTGCCGGCGATCACGCTCTCGCCGCCGAACTTCTTGACGCCGAGGCGCCGGCCAGCGGTGTCGCGACCATTGCGGGACGAACCGCCTGCCTTCTTGTGTGCCATGCCTGACCTCCTGATGCCGTTTGAGCTGCCGACCGCGTCCTCGGGCGATGGTGCCGCCCGAGAGGGTTCAGGCGGCGCTGATCTCGCCGATGCGCAGCACGGTGACCGGCTGGCGGTGGCCGTTGCGGCGGCGGCTGTTCTGCCGGCGCCGCTTCTTGAAGATGATCACGGTATCCAGCCGGTCCTGAGCGATCACGGTGGCGGTGACGCTGGCACCGGCGACCAGGGGAGCTCCAATCACGGTGCTGCCTTCGCCGCCGCCAACCGCCAGGATGTCGGTGAAGGTCACGGTGGCACCTGCCTCCACGTCGAGCTTCTCGACCTTGAGCACCTGTTCGGGGCTCACGCGGTACTGCTTTCCGCCGGTGCGGATCACTGCGAACATGCTCTCTGCCTTCCGATCTCTCAAACCGTCACCGTCCGCATCGAGGCGGTTCCGGCCGGTTCCAGTCGCTTTTTATGATGGGCCGCACGCGACGGCGTGAGGCAGCGCGACGCAAAGGCCTAGGGGGCCGCACATCACGGGCAGCGGATACTCGATCGCGCTTTCGCCTGTCAAGCTAGTTGCCACGAGGGGGCCGGCCTTCTATAAGCCGGCCGCCGCAAGCCTCCGGAGAGGTGCCAGAGCGGTCGATCGGGGCGGTCTCGAAAACCGTTGTGCGTGCAAGCGTACCGTGGGTTCGAATCCCACCCTCTCCGCCAGACGAAGTGCTTAAGCCGTTGTTTGGATTGCAATATCTGCAGAGGCTGTCGTAGCTCAGGGCGTCCATCGAGCCATATTTACAGTGGTAGGCCAAGCCGGTCGCTTTAAGGTACATGCACTCTGGTCACTGGCGCTGCGGTGCCGGAAGCCGCTCGATGAGGGTAACCGCTGGCTGCACTCGATGCTCGTCGGCGTGGATCTCGACCTTGTCCGGGGGCGCCTGACTTCAACTGGTCGGCACCGCCGAAGCCGACTGGCGCCGCACGTCCTCGACGACCTCGCGACCGACATCGTGACGGTCGCGGAGCTGCCGCACCTGCGAGGCGAGCAGCTCGCCGGCGCAAGGTCGGCTGGGGTCGCGTTCGGGACGGCAGAACCCCCGATCGGTCAGAAGGGTTCATCGTCCCCCAGCCTCCCGATCGCGCCTCCCGGCTGTCATCGGGGAGACGTGCGCCGGATCGTGGATCGCGCCCTCGAACACCGTCCATTGCGGCGCGCGCACGACGATCGCGTCGATAAACACCCGCGCCTTGGCCGGCAGGCTGCGTTGGCTCGGATAGAGGACGTAGAGATCCGTGAGCGCCGGCCGCATGTCAGGGAGGACGCGGATCAGCTCGCCCCGCCCGATCGCATCGCTGGCCATGAAGTCCGGCAGCTGGCCAATGCCGGCCCCGCCGGCGACCACGACCCGGTTCACGGCCATGTCGGGCACCACCGCCCTGGGATGCAGCTCGACCTCCTCCGTCTGCCCGTCGGGATCGTGGAACGACCAGTGTATCCGATGCTGGATCAGGCCAACGATGTCGTGCGTCGCAAGGTCGGCGACATGGGATGGCCGGCCGCGCACGGCGAGGTAGGCCGGGCTGGCGCAGGTCCATAGCTCGAACGTGATCAGGCGTCGGGCAACCATCGTGCTGTCGGCCAGCGGACCGACCCGGATCATGATGTCGGCTTCGACGGCGGGCGGATCCGATCGCGGCCCCTCCGTCTCCAGGATGACGTTGACCGCGGGGTAGCGCGTCAGGAAGGACGGCAGCATCGGTGCCAGGACGCCCTGGAGGAACGCATGGGGCGCAATGACGCGCAGGCTCCCCCGCGGCACGCCGGAGAAGCTGCCGACGGCCGCTTCGGCCTCGTCGACGTCGCCCAGGATCCGCAGCGCGTGACCATGGAACAGCTTCCCGGCATCGGTCAGGTGCAGGTTCCGCGTCGAGCGCTCGACCAACGTGATTCCCAATGCCTCTTCAAGCCGGACCAGCGACCGGCTGATCGTCGACTTCGGTGTTCCGAGCGACCGCGCGGAGCCGGAGATGCTCCGCAGCTCGGCGATCCGGACGAACGCACGCAAGTCGGGGATTTCAATCACGAGCCAGCGTTCCAGGATTGGAACGCCACGTCCAGCCTGACGGCGCTAGTCCCGGGCGGTGGCGAGAACCATTTCGGCTTCGTTGAACAGAAACGAGGGCTTGTCATGACCAGGATCTTCTCGAGTTGCCGTCACACCCCCCGCTTCGCGGTCATCACCGCCGCCGGGTTCGTCCTTGCCGCCTGCGCCGGGCCGATGACGGACGGTCCGGCCCGCTATGCCGAGAACCTGTCGCCGAGGGTGATGTCGGATGCCATGCCGATGCATCACGCGGCCAAGGGCCTCAGCAACGACAGCTGCGTGCCGGACACCCAGACCCTTGCGGCCGACTGTGGCGGCTTCATCCGCTATGATGGGCCGTGATGGCCACGTGCCGTGATCAGATTTGGTCCTGCCTTGGACGTGTCGGGGCGCCGAGTGACTTGTGCTTGAATGGTGTCGCCCCGGCCTGACGGCCAAGCGCGTTCTCGATAGATCCTGGGCCCCGCACCGTCGCACCTCCTGCTCCCGGGCCATGTCGGCGACCCCACCGATCCGTCGGACTTCGCCCGCGCCGGTGCCGCTGCTTTGGGCGAGACTCGACCGCCAGATGACGATGGCGGCAAAGGCAGGCGGCTCATCGCATCGCGACGGCTTCGACCACAGCCGGCGATCCCTCCGTACCGCGCTGAGGACTGACCCGAGCGCGTTTGTCGTCCCGGGTTGGCATCCAGGGACGACGGTGGGTCGGGATCAGCCTCAGAACGCGATGAACGGCAGGAAGAAGTCGCAGCTGTGCTGCTGTGACACGGTGCTGTCCTTCAGCAGCGACAGGAAGGGAATGTTCTCCGACAGGTAGAACGAGGTGGCAGCCTGGCTGGCATCGTAGCGGGGCCGGGGAAGTTTCCGATCCCGTTCGGGTTGCCGGTGCGGACGAAGAGGCTCCACAGCGCCACCATCTCGTCCGACAGGAACGATTGCTGCAGGTTCAGCGGATGTTCGATGCCGTTCACGCTGCCGTGGAACAGCGGGAACAGGTACTGCAGGTCGCCGGTGTGGTAGGCGAGCGACTGGAACTGCGGCAGCGGCGTCCGGCGCTCTCCAACAGCTTTCGGTCTGATGTCGGTCGTCGGATGGCGGTTACGGTCCAAACACGATCGAGAAGCGACGGCTTTCGAACCGCCAGCGTCCGTCCGGGCATGACACATAGCGGTCCTCGTACTCGCCGACCGCGAACGGGACCGGAGCGCCGGCCGCCGGCCCATCGTGCCTGAACAGCGTCACAAGCACGGTCCCGGCGGCTCGACCGTGACCCTCGTCGATTAGGCGGATGTTGGTGCAGACGTGCCGCGAGGTGCGGGCCGTCATCGCCGCGCGCCGGATGCTCCAGGCGCGCAGCGCCTCGATGCCGATCAGGTCCTCGCCGGCGCCGTAGTGCGCGCACAACTCGACATATAGTCGCGGCAGCCTGTCGGCTTGGCCGTGATCGATCAGCCAGGCGTGCTCGGCGATCAGCTCGCCGATCTCGATGCGGGCTTCCAGGGAAAGCGCGCCGACCGAGGTCGGAGCGTCGGTGTCCATCGACACGATCCCTAAAGGCGAAGCTCTAGAGCATCATCCGATCGAACGGACTCGTTCGATCGGATAAAGATGCTCGTCAAAACAACAAGCTAGAGGATGATCCGTAAGCCTAAGCGATCGGATCATCCTCTAGGCGACCGGTTCCGGTATCGGAAGCCCCATCTCGGGGATCTTCGCCGGGAGGTATTCCTCCCTGCGGATCGCCGCCTGCAGGATGAAAAACTCGGTTCCGGCGAGGTGCGCCCGATACACGCGCTCGGGATCGAAGAAGTACCCGATCGGATTCGCGGCGAAGCTCGCCGACGTCCGCATGAACCGGGTCGACAAGGCCCAGTCGCCGAACGCGTCGCTCTGCAGCTCGACGAAATTGCCTTCCGGATCACCATAGTACAGCGACGTGGTCAGACCGTGCTCGAGGCTGAAGGCGGGCTCGATCCCCTCGTCCTTGAGCCGCTTGTAGGACGTCATGAGATCGTCGAAGCTGTCATATTCGAACGCGCTGTGATGCATTCCGTTATGGCACGTCTTCGCCTCGTCGTCGCGCAGCCCCGGTGCGACGAGAAACGCGATCCTGTGGTTCGCGTCGTCGTTGGTCATCCAGGCGTTGCGCGGGTCCACGTAGGTGACCTCGCCGCCGATCACGATCCCGTACCAATCGATCATCTCCTGAAGACGCGTCGTCTTCAGCGTGACGTGATGGAGCTTCGGCTTGATGATGGCCATCGTCGTATCCTCGGGTGCGCCTGTTCGGGGACGAGCGTCTTTATTTCTCAAGACATTACAAAACTGCGGCGATCTGGTAAAGATCCATTCCGTCGCCTGGGGATAATCCGTTGGCGTCACCGGATGCCGACCCGACATGTGGTGGCTTTACCCGGTCGCGTTGCCGGCTCTACCTTCGGCACGTTCTGGTGCCGGAGTGACGCATGAGACTTCTCAGGTATGGACCACCTGGCGAGGAGAGACCGGGCCTGCTCGATGCCGGCGGCCGCGTCCGCTCGCTCTGGCCGTTGTTGCGCGACATCGCGGTCGACATGCTGACCCCGGATCACCTGGCGCTGCTGGCGGCCATCGATCCCGAAAAGCTGCCGCTCGTGCACGGATCGCCCCGTCTTGGCGTGCCGGTGACCGGCATCCGCCAGATCCTGGCGATCGGCCTCAACTATCGGGCCCATGCCATCGAGGCCGGCTTCGAAATCCCGGACCATCCGTTGCTGTTCCACAAATCGATCGGCTCCCTGTCGGGCCCCGACGACCCGATCGTGGTGCCGGCATCGGCGACGAAGCTCGACTGGGAGATCGAGCTCGGCGTGCTGATCGGAACGGCGGCCCGCGACGTCGCGGTCGAGGCGGCACTCGATCACGTCGCCGGCTACTGTACCGCGATCGACGTGTCGGAGCGCACCTGGCAGCTCGAGCGCGGCGGACAGATGGGGAAGGGCAAGAGCCTCGACAGCTTCACCCCGATCGGACCCTGGCTCGTGACGCCTGACGAGGTCGGCCATCCCCAATCGCTCGCCCTGCGTCTGGAAGTGAACGGGACTGTCCGCCAGGATGGACGCACGGCCGACATGATCTTCACGGTGGCCGAGCTCATCGCCCATGTCAGCCAATTCCAGACGCTGCTGCCCGGCGACCTCGTCATCACCGGGACGCCGTCCGGCGTGGCCTTCGGCATGAAGCCGCCGGAATACCTCGCCATCGGCGATCGGATCACGGCCGCGGTCGATCAGCTCGGATCGCAGACGCACGAGGTCGTCCGGCGGGATGCATAGGGGCATGGCACGGTGCCTCCGAGTAAAACGAGGGGCTCGGTCGATCCTCAGTTCTCCAGGAACAGGTCGGCGCAGGCATCGATGATCGCGTCGGCGTCGAGCCGATAGGTCCGATACAGGTCCGGCAGGTCGCCGGTCTGGCCGAAACGGTCGACGCCGAGCGGACTGACCCGGTCGCCGCGCACCGCGCCCAGCCAGGAGAGCGTCAGCGGTGACCCGTCGACGACGGTGACGAGCCCGGCGCCGGGGGCCAGCCTGCCCAGCAGCGTCTCGACATGGCTGCGCTCCGGATCGGAACGCGCGTCGGACCCTGGCGACCAGCGCCGCGCGCGCCGTGCGCTCCAGCTGCGATGCAGGAGGTCGGGCGACGTCACCGCGAGCAGGCCGAGGCCGGGAAGGTCGTGGCTCAGCTCCTCCCAGGCGGCGAACGCCTCGGGCGCGATCGCACCGGCATAGACGATGGCGGCCTCGGCCTCGGCGCCGGGCGGCCTCAACCAGTAGCCGCCCCGGAGCGCGTCCGCCTCCCAGCCGTCGTCGGCACGCTCCGGCTGGGTGAGCACGCGCGTGGTCAACCGGAGATAGACCGAGCCGCCGTCGGCGGCCTGCATGTGCTCGAACGCCCAGCGCATGATCAGGGCGAGCTCGTCGACATAGGCCGGCTCGAAGGCGGTCAGGCCCGGCTGCCCGATGCCGATCAGCGGCGAGCTGATCGACTGGTGCGCGCCGCCCTCCGGACCGAGGGTCAGGCCGGACGGCGTCGCGACCAGGAGGAAGCGGCTGTCCTGGTAGCAGCCATAGTTCAGCGCATCGAGGCCACGCGCGATGAACGGGTCGTAGACCGTCCCGATCGGCAGCAATCGGGTCCCGAAGGTGGGTCCGGACAGCCCGAGTGCCGCCAGCAGCAGGAACAGGTTGTGCTCCGCGATGCCGAGCTCGATGTGCTGCCCCGCCCGATGCGCCGACCAGCGCTGCGCGGATGGGATCTTGGCGGCATGGAACACGTCGCGGAGCTCCTGCCGTCGGAACAGCCCGCGCTGGTTCACCCAGGCGCCGAGGTTGGTCGAGACCGTCACATCTGGCGAGGTCGTGATGATGTGGTCGGCGAGCGGTCCACCGGCCTTCGAGACGTCGAGCAGGATGCGGCCGAACGCCGCCTGCGTGGACTGCTCGCGTCCCTCAGGCACGGCGAGCCTTGCCGGGACCGGCACGGTGGCGACGGGCCCGGCGGTCCGCCCCGCCGCCAGGGGCGACGCCTCGACGAAGGCGCGCAGCCGGGCCGCCGCGTTGTCGCCGAGCCCGGCATACTGGTCCCACTCGCGCCCGGTCGGGATGTTGAGCGCCGTCCGCAGCGTCTCGACCTGTGCCGGGTTCATCAGTCCGGCATGGTTGTCCTTGTGCCCAGCGAAGGGCAGCCCGTAGCCCTTGATCGTGTAGACGATGAACAGCGTCGGCGTCGGGTCCCCGGCGCCCTCGAACGCCTCGAGCAGCGTCTGCATGCAGTGGCCGGCGAGGCCGGTCATCAGGCTCGCCAGCGCCTCGTCGTCATAGGACCCGAGCAGGGCGGCGACGTCCCGCTCCTCGCCAATATCGGCGAGGAGCCGCAACCGCCAGGCGGCGCCGCCGGAATAGGTGAGGGCGGCAAAATCGGCGTTCGGGCAGTTGTCGATCCAGCCCTGCAACGCCCGCCCACCGGGCCTCGCGAACGCCTCCAGCTGCAGGCGGCCGTATTTGAGCGTGAGCACGCGCCAGCCGCAGGTGCGGAAGATGTCGTCGAACCGGCTGAACATCCGGTCGGCCGACGTCGCGTCGAGCGACTGCCGGTTGTAGTCGACGATCCACCAGCAGTTGCGGACGTCGTGCTTGTAGCACTCGATCAGGGCCTCGTAGATGTTGCCCTCGTCGAGTTCGGCATCGCCGAGCAGGGCGACCATGCGGCCGGCCTCGGCCTCGGCCAGCTGGCCGTGCGCGACCAGGTAGTCCTGCACCAGGCTGGCGAAGGCGGTGACCGCGACGCCGAGCCCGACCGAGCCAGTCGAGAAGTCGACCGGGATCCTGTCCTTCGTCCGCGACGGGTAGCTTTGCGCGCCATCCAGCGCCCGGAAGCGCTGCAGCCGCTCGCGGCTCTGCTGCCCCAGCAGGTAATGGATCGCATGAAGCACCGGGCCTGCGTGCGGTTTCACCGCGACGCGATCCTGCGGCCGCAGCACATGGAAGTAGAGTGCTGCCATGATGGCCGTCATCGAGGCGCAGGACGCCTGGTGGCCGCCGACCTTCAGGCCGTCGCGGCTGTCGCGGAGATGGTTGGCATTGTGGATGGTCCAGGCGGACAGCCAGCGAAGCCGCGTCTCGAGGGCCTCGAGCGAGGCCAGGACGTCGACCTGCCGCTCCGTATCCAAATCCAGCATGTCAGGGCGCCCTCGTGCCGCACGTCGTCGGCTCAACCCTACTGCGCAGGCGGCCGCGGAGCAGAGATGACCTGATGGCATCGCCGATGCAAACTCGCCATCCTCCGGCAGGCCGTGCGATCGTCCCACCCCGAACTCGAACTCCGTAAGCCGCGTCTGCCGGTCCGGGGACGAGCGCCTGGCTTGGGAACGGGTCTCGATCGAGACCCGCCGCCCCGCACGTCACATCGGCCTTGCCATCGAGGGAGGCAGCCGCAAGGCCCTCAGAACGGCTTGGAACTCGTCCCCAACGCCGGGCCGAGCGGGATTCGCAATAGGTGCCGCCGCCAGACCGTTCGAGGGCAGGTGGTTGACGAAGGGCACCTCGTAGTCGTCCGGGTCGTCGAAATACTCGCCATACGGCGAGATGGTGGCGTACCGGGTGACCTGAATCTGATAGGACGCCTCGAACTCGAACTCGTCGCGCGCCTGGAGGCCGACGAATTTGCCGCGGTTGAGCAGGGTGTGCTCCCTCGTTTCGAACGCCGCCTCGACGGCGCTGAGGCGCACGTACTTGATCTGGAGACCCAGGATGTCGGACGGGCGGATCGCGAGCAGGCCGGTCAGGTTGGCGCCGACGCTGGCGTCCAGATCGAACGGCTGCGGCTTGTCGACCGCGACGTCGAGCTGGCTGTAGAGCTGGAGGTTCGCCGGTGGCCCGCCAGGCCGGGCCGGGCCGCGCGAGATGACCTTGGCACCCTGGAAGTAGGCCACGCCGCCGCCCGGATAGTTGGCCGCGGTGTTGAGGCTCGAGGCCGCGATCTCGACGTGCAGTACAAGACGGCTTGGTGCTGTCACACAAGCTGCGGGAGGCCATGGCGACCGAGATGAAGGGCTTCCGCCTGGGTGGCGAGGGCAAGGTCGTGGAGGTCGATGGCGGCTACTTCGGCGGCTACGTGAAGCCCGCCAATCGCCGGGAGAACCGGGTCGATCGCCGGCTGGCCCGCAACCAGAACGGCAAGCGCCAGTGCGTGGTCGTGGTGCGCCAGCGCGAGGGCCGGACCATGCCGTCAGCCTTCCCGACCGAGGCGTCGGCCGCCTCGTTCATCCGCAACCACGTCGCCACGGGGACCGAGATCATGGCCGATGAGGCCAGCTCGTGAAACGCCCTCCAGGGCCGCTACATGGTCAAGCGGATCAACCACCAGCTCGTCTACTCGGCGGACGGCGCCTGCACGAACGGGGCGGAGAGCTTCTTCTCCCGGATGCGCCGGGCCGAGCAGGGCCATCACCACCACATCGCCGGCACCTACCTCGCCCGCTACGCCCAAGAGAGCGCGTGGCGCAAGGATCACCGCCGGGACGATAATGGGTCGCAGGTATGGGGCGTGGCCGGTTCTGCTGGCGACGCCGAGCGTGAACGTCTGAGGGTATTGGCAGCGGGTGGAATGCGAAATCTAACTACCACCGGTCGATCACAACAACAATTTATCCACCACCACTCTTTTTTTGAGCGCCTCTGGCAAAAGTAGGAGGTTTGCTCGGGTTTACAACAGCGGCATCAAGTATTAGTGACGCGGGCGGTCGCATATTAGGATCACCAGACAATTGCGCCGGGTCAACTCTCATAAGAGTAAAAGCATTCGCAGCGACAGCAACCCCTGGGTTCATGGAATTCGTGTCCGGTCCGAAGTTAGTCATTGCAATACCAAACTGTATTCCGAAAAACCAATGCCCCTCATGAAGGTCTAGGTGCTTGATAGCTAGTTCTAGAAGCTCCTTGCTTGTGAGCATATATTGATTTGCTATAGCCATCTTATGCTCCGACTTTCTCGATCAACGAATTTGGAACATTCAAAAAATTGCCAAAAAGTTTGGAGTCTATTTGAAAATCAACAAACTTGTTTGCTAACACTGGATAGTTACTTTCTCCAACAGGTTGAAAAATCAATCGTCTGCAAATTGTCACGGTAGCCATACTTGGAGAATATAGAATTTGTGTTCGAGCGCGCTCACCGACTTGTTCAGCAACAGCACACATAATGAAGTTATTAAGACTAACCCCCTCACGTTCGGCTACCAGTGATGCTTTTTTATGAAGGCCTTTCGGGAGGCGTAGCATCAGCTTGCCGCTAAATCCGCCAACTTCAACCGGACGCGGTATGGTCTGTCCCAGTTCCATCGCTGAAAGCAGCCATCCTTGAGCAGTCTTTTCCAGGTTCTCCAGAGCTTCCGTGGCAGTGGTTCCAGTCGCAATGCAGCCTGGAAACTCCAGAATCTCCGCCCGATAAGAGCCATCGGCTTCCGGCACAACGAGCCGCGCATAAGGTTCTTTTAAACGAGTATAGATAGCATCATCTGCTGTATTAACAGGCACCATCTTAGTCAGATTCGTTTTCATCAAGATGTGCCTCCCAGCGGAACAAGTCGTCATCCAAAGCGTTCAAAATGCTGTCCCTAGTCCCCGAGGCTAGATCTCTGCCACCGTGCTTCGGAATTGTGAGTGGACGAAGATCCCGGAAGACGGCGCTCTCGTACGTCGGCTCCTTACCCCGATTGACGAGCTTTCGCCCCAGCCTCTTAGCAAGACCAGCCAAGTCCCTCTCCTTCACTGAGCCCTTCCTCAATGCCGTGGCTTTTGCACGTAGCCCGCTCAGCTTGTTCCTCGTCATGGTATCACGGGAGATACTAGCCTTCAACGAACGCGAAGCCGGGCTCCCAGAAGCCTGCCCCCTTGCGTCGCATTGTGTTCGAACAACCCCCCGGAAGCAACGTTGCGCTGCGTGTCTGTAGCAGCCAGTGGTTTATAAATTCTTAATGTTTGCAGCATGATAGCTTGGGGCATCCTCTGGCGCGGTCCAAACAACCGTCCTATCCTCCCCCATTTCCTGCCGCAGCGTCCCCCGTTTCCCCATCTCCGGCAGCGACGCCCCCATCCGGTTCCGCATCACGTCCCGCAGCACCGCGTCCGCCACGTTCAACCCTCGGTACCTCGTAGGTGCTAGGCTTCTACCTGACCCTATAGCCTTCGTACGACCTCCTGCGCGGTTTAGGCACCAACGGCCGCTCCTGCCTCACCAGCACCACCCGCGCCGGCGGCACGTCCAGCCCCACAACCGCACCAGGAAAGCGTCGAATTCCGCCTCCAGCCGCGCCTCGCGCTCGGCCTTCTCATGCTCGGGATCAAGCAATAGGGCCGGTCACGGCGGGCTCGGAACATCCCGCCAGTGTGCCGCCGGGCGGTCAACGCCGGGTTAAGTCACCTTCCATAGGAGGTTCTGCCCTGAACCCCCGCAGGATGCCACCTGGCCCCGCGTCCGCAGGTTCCGCAGGCACGCCCCGATCCGCTTCGCCACCGTCCATTTGAGCCGGGGATCGGCCACGTTGAGCTCACGGGCCTGCATGACGCGGATCGTCACGTCGTTGGTCGTGAGCGGCATCCCGGTCTCGCGCAGCGTGTTCAGCCCGATCCGGGCATTCTGGCCGTGGAACGCCGTGTGACGGGGCGGCACCGGCTTGGTCTTGATCTCCTCCAGGTCGATGTCCAGCCGGAACTGGCGCAGCACCGCGTCGAGGTTGTCCACGTCGATGATGAGCTGGCGCACTTGCATCTGCGCCACCTCCAGCCGGCCGGCGATCTCGGCCCGTTTGCGGATCAGGCCCAGCACCACGTTGTCGTTTTCCATGGGGGGAGGATAGCGCTGGCCGACTCACAACGCCGCAGCGGTGTGGTGGCGGGTGCTACATGATACCGGTTCGGTAGCCGGCCTCGCCGAGGATCTGCGCGCCGGTCGCATCCTTGTCCCCGAAGTTCCAGCCATTCCTGACGGCCCGATCGTAGTCATCCTCGAAGGCGCCGCCCTGCAGATACCAGGCCGGCGTGAGCTTGTAGGTCGCCTTCCATCCACTCGGCATGGGGGATCGAGTTGAAGTCGGTGTCCGCGTAGAGCACCGTCGGGTCGTACGTGAAGAGATCGAGACTGTTGGAGATGAAGAAGTACTGGTGGACGTTCGACTTGCCGATCTCCACGTCGAGCTTGCCCTTCAGGAGCAGCTGCTCGTAGGTCAGGCGGGTCAGCGTGCTTGGCTCCTGGATCGGCGTGACCTAGTAGCCGTCCAGGGCGCCGCCTAGCTGTGCGATGGAGCCCGGCTGGTCGCTCTTGCTGAACCAGTAGGTCAGGGAGCCGTGCAGGATGGCGCCCGTGAAGCCGGCGATTTTGCCCAGGTCGACGTCGATGGTGGGACGGAGGATGGCCAGGTTCGGTGTGTTGCCGAGCGTGTTGCCGACACCCGCATTGGTGAGGGAACGGTCGAGTACTGCGCCATGGATGTCGATGCCATCATCGATCAGCTGGTTTGCCGACACCGGGAAACAGGCTGTCGTCACGATGGGCACCGAGGGAATATTGGCGACGGGACGCAGCTCTTCGCCCGGCGTGTTCTGGTTCGAAACCGGCGATAGGTTGATCGGCGAACTAGACCCTGCGGCCGAGCTGGCGGCAGTGCCCGAGACCGACTGCGCCAAGTTGGCGACCGGCAGACTGGCTGCGAGCACCACGAACGCCGCAGTTATTCCGTTCTTGGCCGCATTGCTTCGCCCGAATTTCTGGGCTGTGCCGGGTCGGCTTATGCTGCCGACATCGCGAGGTCATGATTGCAACGATGCGCAGTCGATGCGAATTCTTATCGTCTTGATGAAGTACTATTTTACTTGCTGCATGCCAGTACATGCGACCGACATTTTCATCAGGCGTCGCTGGATGCAGCGAGCCCGTCACGCAGCATCGGTTCCGCATCGCCACCGATGCGGCGCGGGTCAGACCGGTACGCCTCGCTCGGGCGCTCGCCGCCGCTCGAGTGCCCCGTGATCCGGTCCAGCAGCGACCGTGCATCCTCCGGCAGGCGCTGGCCGCGCCAGGCGACGTGCTGGTCGGGGCGGATCAGCGCCAGGCGCGCCTCGTAGAGCGCTGGCAGTCGCGGGTCGTCCGGAGCGATCACGGTGAGCGGCACCCCGCGCGCGGCCGCGGCGGCAGCGAACGCGTCCGCCTCAGCGCCGTCGCCTTCCGTGATCAGCAGCGTGTAGCCGATCCCAAAATGATCATAGAGCGAGCTGCCGTCCCGCAGCCATCGATGCGGCGCCAGGCAGCCCGGCACCGCGGACGGCACGTAGCGCACGACGTCCTCGGGCGGAGCCGTCGTGCCGTCCGACACGGTGATCGGCGAGTCCGCGTACCGGTAACCGAGCACCACGCCAAGGGTGTCGAACTCGCGGCGCTTCGTCGCGTGGATCTGTGCACCGACCTGCTCGCGAACGGCGTCGCCGTCCGGTCCGGTGTCCTCGAGCGCCGGACGCACCAGCTGGTTGCCAACGGTGGCGTAGTTGGTCATCGCCTCGGCGATTACCCGCTCATGGACCGGGCGGCGCTCCGCCTGATAGGAGGCGAGCAGGTCGGGCCCGCCCCAGCCCTGCAGGGTGGCCGCGAGTTTCCAGCCGAGGTCGACGGCGTCGCCGATCCCCATGTTCATGCCGAAGCCCCCGAACGGCGGGTGCAGGTGACAGGCATCGCCGGCGAGGAAGACGCGCCCCATTCCGTAGGTATCGGCGATCCGGCTGTGCGCCACCCAGGGATCGCCACGCACGATCTCGATGGCGAGGTCGTCCAGGCCGGTGCCGCGACGGATCAGTGAAGCGGGGTCCACGCTCGCCGGATCCACGTCGTCGGCGAGCTTGGTCGCCATGAAGAACCACAGCCCATGCTGGTCCATTGGCCCCAGCAGCGCCGGGACGTCCGGGTTGACCAGCCAGTACATGAAGGCCTCGCCGTGCCCGTGGAGGGACGCCAGGTCGGGCGCTCGGAAGATGATGCTGTAGTTCTTCAGGCCCGGCGCCTGACCCAGCATCCGCGCGCCGATCGCGTCGCGCACCGCGCTGCGCGCGCCGTCGGCGCCGATCAGGTAGCGGCTGCGCACGGTCCGGACCTGTCCGGTCCCGAGCTCGCGCAGCTGCACGGCAACGCCGTCACCATCCTCCTCGAACCCGGCCAGCTCGCAGCCGAACTCGATCCGTACGCCCGGCAGGGAGGCGGCATGGCTGCGCAGCACCTCCTCGAGCGTATATTGCGGCACCCATTGGCCTTCCTCGGAGAACAGCTCGTTGCGCTCGCGCCGCGCGTGCATCGCGTTCTCGAAGCGCGCCAGCAGGGGACCGTTCATCCGGGTGGCGAACACCACGTTGGCGCCATAGTCGGGCGGGATTGGCGAGGCCTGCCTGAGCGCGTCGGCGATGCCCCAGCGCCGCAGGTGCTCACGGGTGCGCACGTTGGTGGTCTTGGCGCGCGGGCTGTAGCCGACGCGGTCGTTTCGCTCCGCCACCAGGCAGGCGATGCCGCGGTGGCCCAGCTCGATGGCAAGCGACAGCCCGACCGGGCCGGCGCCGATGATGAGGATTTCAGGCATGTGTTCCATCATGAGCGGATCATCCGTAGCGCCGGGAACCGGGTGGCTTCGACGTGGCGAGAGCGGGCGGCACCAAGGCAGCGAATAGAAGCGGCACCATGCGCGACGCCGCCGCTTTCCCGCGTGGCGAGCAGCACCATGCCGAGTGGGACGGCCAGCCCGCCTGCCGGGTCGACCGTCCACGAGGCCGTCGGACCGGCTCCGCTCATCGCCGCTGTACCCCCTGGACCGTTCCCGTCTCGATCCTGCTGGCTTGTCGCAGCTTGCGGACCGGCTCAGCACATGCTGACACGCCGAACAAGCATCGGTGGCCAGCCACCGTGAAGATGACGCATCTCATGCTGCGATGCCGTTCCGACATCCCTACGGCTGTGGTCCGGCACTTCGGGATGCTCGCCGTGCGTGCGGGCCGCTTCCTGCGATCCGGTGCGGGCGGTCCGGCGCCGTCTCCGCAGCCGGGATCGCGCGCGGACGCAATGGGGTGCGCTGCAGCAGGTCGAGGAAGCATCGGGCCGCCGGCGTCAGCACCAGGTCGGCCCGCTTGATCAGCACGATCGGCGGCGCCGCGAGCTCCTCGCGAACCGGCACGTTCGCCAGCCGGCCCTTGATCAGGGTGGACTCCGTCCACTGCACCGGCACCATCGCCATGAAGTCGCTGTTCAACAGGCATGTCATCAGTGTCAGCGCCGACTGGCTGCGCAACGCGATCCGCGGCGGCGGCAGGCGATGCTGCTCGAACAGGATGCCGAGTTCATCCTCGTCCGCCAGCGTGATGGAGTTCGTCGCCCACCTCACCCCGCTCAACGCCGCCAGCTCCGTCGCCCCTTGCAGAGGATGTCCGGAACGGCAGAGCACGGTGCGATTGTTCTGGCTGATCACCTCGCGCGTCAGCTCGGGCGCCACCGTCTTGCCCGGGTCGACACCGAGGTAGAAATCCACGGTGCCCCTCCGCAGGCCAGGCTCCAGGGTCGGGTAGAACCCCTCGATGATGTGCAGCTTGGCATCGGGATACCGACGGGTGAACGGCCGCAGGGCGGCCGGCAGCAGGACCAGATGCGTGGCGATGGACAGCCCCGCGGTGACGGCCCCGGCGGTCGAGCCGCCGAACTGCTCCACCTCTTCCCGCGCCCGGCGCATCTCGTGCACGATCGAGGCGGCCCGTCGCAAGAACAGCTCGCCGATCGGCGTCGCCAGCACCCCGCGTGGACGTCGCTCGAACAGCGACGCGCCGAGTTCGCGCTCGAGCTCGGCCAGGCTGCGCGTCAGCGCCGGCTGGTCGATCGCAAGCTGGCGCGCGGCGGCGCGGATGCTGCCCTGTTCCGCGATGGCGACCACTTCCCGAAGCTGGTTGAGTTTCACGCCGCTTCGCACCCGATGCCTGGTCCGATGCCTGGATCGCATCTTTGGCCGCATGAACGCAGCTCTGCCGCCATCGATCAATGCGGGATGCGGAGGCCGAGGCCGGATCGCGGGATCAGCCGCCCAGGCCATCCCGCCCGTGGAACAACAATGCCTCCGCGTTGCCGTGAGCGATCTTCTCCCGTTCGCCCTCGTCGATGGACAGGGCCTCCAGGAAATCGCGGGCGCCAGTGTTGCTGAGATAGGGATAGTCCACCGAGTAGATGATACGGTCCGCGCCGAGCACCGTCCGGGTGAACTCGAAATGCGGCAGGTTCAGCATGCCGCTCGGCGTCGCCAAGACGTGGGCCCGATAGGTTTCGGTGATCGTCCCGGACAGGCCCGTCACGTCGGGCAGCATCATGTCGTCCATTCGCTGGAGGTAGAACGGGACCATCTCGCCCCAATGGACGCTGATGACCTGCAGGTTCGGGAACCTCTCGAACAAGCCGGACAGCATCATGCGGATGACCTGGATGCCGGCCTTGTTGTGCCAGCCCCATCCGAACGCCGAGAGGCGTGCGCTCACGGTGTTTCCAGGTTCGCGTAGTAGATTGACTGGACCTGCGGCGCCGGGTGCCAGGATGCACGTAGATGGGCACCCACAGCGCATCGAGCTTGGCCAATACCGGCGCGTAGACGGGATCGTCGAGAAACGCGTCGCCAGGACTGCCGACCAGCAGCGTGCCGACCAAGCCCAGCTCGTTGACGGCCCGCCCCAACTCGTCGGCCGCTTGCCGTGGATGCTGCCACGGCAAGGCACAGAACCCGCCGAACCGGGTCGGGTTCGCCCTGATCGTCTGAGAGTCTGGCTCTGAACTCATCCGGAACGAGCCAGCCGTTTAATCAACATCATGACTGACGCGGCGTAGAGGAACGCGGTTGCGGAGGCGATGCTCGCCTCGAAGTCCTTTGCCAGCCTGCGGTTACGATTGAGCCATGCGAAGCAGCGCTCGACGACCCAACGCCGCGGGTGGACCTCGAAGCCGACTTGCCCCGGAATCTTGCGGACGATCTGGATTGCGATGCTGGTGGCGTTCGTGACGCGTGCGGCGGCGTAGGCAGTATCGGCGAAAGCAAGGGCGACGAACGGGAAGCGCCGCCTTGATGCCTTGAGCAGGGGGATGGCGCCGTCACGATCCTGCACGTCGGCGGAGTGCACCTGCAATGTCGGGGCTCGGCCATCGGTGTCGACCATCGCATGACGCTTGCGGCCTTTGATCTTCTTGCCTGCATCATAGCCTCGCGGGCCACCGGCTTTGATCGTCTTCACGCTCTGGCTGTCGATCACCGCAGCACTCGGGCTTGCCTCGCGCCCGCTGCGCTCACGATCCAACATGACCAGGTGATGGTTGATCGTCTGCCAGACGCCCGCATCGCGCCAGACAGCGAACCAGCCGTAGACGGTCTGCCGAGGCGGGAAGCACGGTGGCAGCATGCGCCACGTCACCCCGCCACGCAGCACGTAGGAGATGGCGTTGACGATTTCCCGGACCGGCCAGCTTGGTCGGCGCCCAACGCGTGATCTGGGCGGCAGCAGCGGCTGGAGGACTGCCCATTCGGCATCGGTCAGATCGCTGGAAAAGCGAAGCCCGGCGCGGCTATGCTGCACACGGCTGGTTGCGGTCCACATCGGCTGTTGATCCAACTCGGTCTCGACAACCTGTTGAAATCATATCCCGTCGCAGCCAGCCACCTCCGTTCAGAGATAGCCTCTAACAAAAACGGCCGATGGTCCAAGGATGTCTTCGGCCGTCGCACTCGGCGCCGGCGCCAACACGATCCTGGGCAATCGCCGCCGGATCGTCCCGCCCCGCAACCCCGACCTCAGGTCGGCGTTGGGCGTTGGCGAACCGGAGAACGGCATGGACCGCACCGAGGAACGGCCAACGGCGCTTGTCCGGACCGCCCAGGGGGCCATCAGGGGTCTGGAGGGCGGTGGGATACGCCGGTTCCTCGGCATCCCGTACGCCGCAGCACCCTGCGGCGAGCTTCGCTGGCGTCCGCCGCAACCGCATCCGGGCTGGACGGCCCCCATGGACGCCGTCGCGTTCGGTCAGGTGTGCGCGCAGCGGAGCGCTGGCCGGCCGGGCTTCGCCTACGACAGCGACACCGAAGATTGCCTGTTCCTCAACGTGTTTGCATCCACCGATCCGGATGGCGGTCGGAAGCGCCCCGTCATGGTCTGGTTTCCGGGAGGCGGCCTGTTCATAGGGGGCGCCAACGGCTACGACCCGGCGGCGCTGGCGAGAGATGGTGACGTCGTCTGTGTCACTCTGAACTACCGCCTCAACGTGTTCGGCTTCTTTTCCCATCCCGAGATCAATGGCGAAGGTCACACGGCAGGCAATTACGGCATCATGGACCAGCAAGCCGCTCTCGGATGGGTGAAGCGGAACATCGAGAGCTTCGGCGGCGATCCCGACAACGTGACGATCTTCGGCGAGTCTGCCGGGGGGATCTGCGTGTGGGCGCACCTCGCGTCGCCCGCATCCAGGGGACTGTTCCACAAGGCAATCGTCATGAGCGGAACCGGCACGCCGCTCGCAAAGACGCCTACGCTGAAAAGTCGAGAATCGGTAGGGATGGCGCTAGCCGCGGACGCCGGTTGTTCGGAGCTGGGCGCGGCCGGACTGAGGTCGCTCAGTGCAGCGGACCTGTTGCGGGTGAACGCCGTGGCGCCGGGCGGTTTCGCGGCCAGCGGCCGGTTCAACATTGGCCTCATGGCAGATGGCGAGACGATCCCGGAGCCGATGGGCCAGCTTTTCACGACAGGCCGGTTCGCGCGCGTGCCCTTGATCAATGGCACGACACGAGACGAGTTCACGTGGTTCCTCGCCATGCGGGAACTCGCCACGGGCCAGGTCGTGACGGAGGCGGGTTATCCCGAAGCGCTCGCGGCAAGCTTGGCATCCGCACTTCCTCAGTTGCTGGGCGTCCATGTCGAGCCGGCTGCCCTGCCAGAAATCCTGGCCCGTTATCCCGTCGATCGCTATCCGACACCAAGCAACGCGCTCGCGGCCGCGATCGGCGATTGCGGCCTGGTCTGCAACGGCGGACGCACGGCGTCTCGGACGATCAAGCGCTATGTGGACGATGTCTACGCTTACGAGTTCGATGTCGAGGACTCGCCGATCGCTTGGCCATCGGCGTCCTTTCCCTATCAATCCGCCCACACCGTCGAGCTGCAATACATCTTCCCGGGCTTCCGGGGTGCCAGCGGAAGCCGCCACGAGCTGGACGAGAGCCAGAGGCGCCTGGCCCATCAGATGATCCGCTATTTTACGGCCTTCGCGCGGACCGGTTCGCCCGATGCCGGCCCGGAGGCACCGGTCTGGCCCGCATACGAGGCGGCGAAGGACAACTACCTGTCGCTGCGAACACCGAGGCCGATCGTGCTCGAGGCGTTCGGAGACCGCCATCACTGCGACTTCTGGGACGGTCTGTAGGCGGCCCTCTTCGTCGCCGCGGGGGATCCATTCGACAGAGCGTCATTGCACTGCGGCAGGCGCTCGGACCGAGACAGCGTGGCGATCCTGCCGGTCGGCGGATGGCCGGCGGTCGACCGAGAAATGCTCGGGCCCGGAGCCCGTCAGTTGCGACTTCGGGCATGCTCCGCCACTGTCCCGTCCCGTCGACCCGCCAAATAGGGTTTCGGGACGTATCATCAGGAGGATGTACATGAGCGAAGCCAACAGCCGTGTGGCCGACCACCCGATCGATCCGGATTTCCTGGAGCGCTGGTCGGCACGTGCCTTCACTGGCGAGGCGGTCCCCGAGGCCGAGCTGATGACCATGTTCGAGGCGGCACGCTGGGCGCCCTCGTCCTACAACTCGCAGCCTTGGCGGTATGTCTACGCGCTGCGGGACACGCCGAGCTGGGACATGCTGTTCGGCCTGCTGAACGAGATGAACGCGTCCTGGGCCAAGGATGCCGGGGCCCTGATCGTTGCCCTGTCCAAGTCGACCCTGTTGCCGCCGGGCAAGGATCGCGAGATCCCGTCCTACAGCCACTCCTACGATGCCGGCGCCGGCGGGGCCTACCTGGCGTTGCAGGCCTCGATGCTGGGCTGGACCGCGCATGCGATGGTCGGCTTCGACATGGACAGCGCGTTCGCCAAGCTGCAGGTCCCGGACGGCTACCGGGTCGAGGCTGCCATCGCGATCGGCCGTCGCGGCGACAAGTCGCGCCTCCCGGAAGCCATGCAGGCGCGGGAGGCCCCGAATGGCCGGCTTCCGCTCGCCAAGCTGGTCATGGAGGGACATTTCCGGCCGGACGCCTGATACGAACGGCCTATCCCCAAGAGGATGCGCGCTCTTTGCCGTTCACGAGCAGACCCGTCCGACTTGGCCGGCACCGTGGGCTTGTCTGGCGGCAGTGCCCTTCGCCGTGATGCAGCCGCCGCCGGAGGTGACGCTGTTCGATGACCGCGTTGCAACCAAGCCCGGGATGCACGGTTCTTCCGGCGATCAGGACAGGAGATCGCCGTGAGCATTTCGGATCGTGAACGCCTGCGAATGCAGGATCCGCGCACCCAGTATCCGCAGCCGCCCTTCCCGCGTCAGCCCCAGGAGGCGCCGGGACTCGCGGCCGCGATGGACCCCAAGCCGGATCATGGCGAGACCAGCTATGTCGGGCATGGCCGGCTCGCCGGCCGCTACGCACTGGTGACGGGCGCCGATTCCGGCATCGGCCGGGCCGCGGCCATCGCCTTCGCCCGCGAGGGCGCCGACGTCGCGCTGAGCTACCTCGCCGAGGAGGACGCGGAAGCGCGGTCGGTGGCGGAGCTGATCGAGGCCGAGGGCCGCAAGGCGGTGCTGCTCCCGGGTGACATCACCGACCAGGCGTTCTGCGAGCGCCTGGTCGATCAAACCTTCGACCAGCTGGGCGGCCTCGACATCCTGGTGAACAATGCCGGCAAGCAGACCAACCAATCCGAGATCTCGGACATCACCACCGAGCAGTTCGACCGCACGCTGAAGACGAACCTCTATGCGATGTTCTGGATCAGCAAGGCCGCCGCCCCGCTGATGCCGCCGGGTGCCTCGATCATCAACACGGCCTCCGTGGTCGCCTACAAGGCGCCGGAGATCCTGCTGGACTACTCGACGACCAAGGCCGGGATCATCACCTTCACCAAGGTGCTGGCCAAGCAGCTGATCGAGAAGGGGATCCGGGTGAACGCGGTGGCGCCGGGGCCATTCTGGACTCCGCTGCAGCCGTCCGGGGGCCAGCCGCCGGATGCGGTCGAGACGTTCGGCAGCTCGGTGCCGCTCGGGCGGCCCGGACAGCCGGTCGAGATCGCGCCCATCTATGTCTTCCTGGCCTCGCAGGAGGCGAGCTACGTCACCGGTGAGACCTATGGCGCCACCGGAGGCACCGGCCTCGCCTGATCGCGCCGCCGGATCTGCCTATCGCGGTGGGTCCGGCGTCAGTCCCGCATCGGGTCGTGGCCCCAGTTCATGAGCGAAGCGCGCCAGCGGCTGTGTTCCGCGTCGTGCGCTGGCCGCTGTGCCAGGTGACGGCGCACGTAGCTCACCACCTTCTTCATGTGGGCATAATCGTCCTCGGTGAGGTCGGCCTGCTTCTTGTGCCGGATCTCGACGATCCGGTGGCCCGATTTGTGGCCGACCGCCTCGGTGCCGCCGGCCTTGGTCTTGTTGGCGCCATCGGCCCAGCCGACGGACTGTGATTCCTCGGTCTCCAGCCATTTCTCCAGCGCCGACGGCGTCATGTTCACCGCCTCTTTGAAGGAGGCGATGATCTCGCCGTGGTCGTCCTGGCCCATGTCGTCCTCGCCCTGCTCGCAGCGTCTATCGCCCCGTCGCGGCCGCGGTTCCGGCGGCGTCGATGGGCCCGTCAGGCGGGGTGCGCGCCATCGTTGGGCCGGACCGGCCAGGGGATGTCGGCGTCGAGGGTGATCCTCTCGAACGATGGCTTGGCGAAATAGAAGCCCTGAATGAAGCGCGTGCCCACCGACCTGAGGGCCTGCACCTCTTCCAGCCGCTCCACCCCCTCGACCACGACCTTGATGCCGAGCTCGGCACCGATCTGCACCATGCCGGCGATGATCGCCAGACGATGACGATCCGCATCGCAGTCCTTCACCAACAGACGGTCGATCTTGACGATGTCGGGCCTCAACTCGGCCATGCGGGCCAGGCCGGAGTATCCGGTCGCGAAGTCGTCCAGGGCGATCTTGAAGCCATGCTTGCGATATTCGGCGACGATGTTCACGAGGTGACCGATGTCGGCAATGGTTTCCGACTCGAGGATCTCGAACGTCAGCCGATCGAGCGGGAAGCCGGTTCTCGCGGCGGCTTCCAGGGTGGTCTGGATGCAGGCGCGCGGCTCGTAGACGGCGTTGGGCAGGAAGTTGATGCTCAACTGCCTGTCCAAGCCCAGCCGGGCGGCCAGCTCGATCGCCTTGACCCGGCAGGCCTGGTCGAAGGCGTAGGTGTTCTCGGGCCGCACCTGGTCCAGCACGTGGCCGGCGCCCTCGCCCCCTGGGCCCCGCACCAGAGCCTCGTGCGCGTCGATGCGGCCGTCCTGCAGATCGACGATCGGCTGGAAGGCCATGGTGAACGGAAAGATCGGCCGTCCGTCCCGACAGGCACCGCAGCCGGTCCGGTCGGCTATCGCGGGCAGGGCGCGCGTGGGCCCGACCGAAACCTTCGTGACATGACCGCCGGTCCGCGTGCGCCTGTCGTGCGCGTTCGCTCCCGGCCGTCCGTCGGCTTCTGGATGCTCGGATGGAGTCAGTCCTCCCTCGCTCGGTCTGCTCAAGGCCAATTCTCCCACTGCCTGTCCCGGTTGCGGCCGGATCATGACCGCAGGATCCTGAAGTCCAGGTTAAGAGCTGCTGACGGCCATGCCTTGGATGCCGGGCGGTCGCGGCCGCCGGCAGGCCGAGCGTGCCCGTGGGTCGTGCGGCGAAGTGCCCGGCAGCTGATCAGCGCGAGCCGGCACGGGCTTCCGCGACCAGCCGCAGCACCAGCGGCAGCAGGCGGCGCACGATGATGGCGACGCCGGCCGGCAGCGGATGCATGCCGTCCGCCTGATTGAGGGCGTGGTCGCCGGCGACGCCCGTGAGGAAGAAGGGGTCGTAGAGCAGGCCCGGCCGCTCGGACAGGCGATCGAACACGCTGCGAAACGCGCGACCGTAATCGGCGCTCAGGTTGGGTGGCGCATACATGCCGCTCAGCAGCACCGGGATATGCCGGGCCTGCAGCTGGTCGAGGATCGCGACGAGGTTTCGCTGCATCTGCCCGGGGTCGAGGCCGCGCAGTCCGTCATTGGCGCCGAGCTCGACGATCGCCGCGTCCGGATGGTCGCCGAGCGCCCAGTCCAGCCGGGCCAGGCCGCCGGCGCTGGTGTCGCCGGACACGCCGGCATCGAGCACCAGCGCACGCCCGTGCGCCCGGTCGAGCGCGGCCTGCATCTGCGCCACGAAACCATCGGCATGCGGCAGCCCATAGCCGGCGGTGAGGCTGTCGCCGAGCGCCATGATGCGGATGGTGCGCGGGGACGCGTCAGGGCTCGCCGCCGCCGCCGCCGATGCGCCCAGCAGCGGCGACAGCAGCGCGAGCGCGCGGGCGAGCGCCGTCACCCGGCCCAGCAGCGCGATCCGCAGGACGGCTTGGCGGCGTCCCTTGGTGTCACCGGCGTCGCGGCCATATGGAACCGTCATGGATGTCAATCTGCCTTCGAGCGAGCGGCCGGTCCTGGTCGAGGCGCGTGACCTGTGGCTGACCGTCGCGACCCGGCCGGATACGCCCAACGCCGGCTGGCGGTGGCCGTTTCGCCGAGGTCCGGCACCGGAGTTGGGCCCTGGCCGGCCGGACACCAGCCTCGACATCGTGCGCGGCATGTCCCTGCGGGTGATGGAGGGTGAGTCGGTCGGCGTGGTGGGGCCGTCCGGCTCGGGCAAGACCAGCCTGCTGATGCTGCTGGCCGGGTTGGAGCGGCCGACGCGCGGCCAGGTGCTCCTGGACGGCGTCGACCTGGCTGCCCTGGACGAGGATGCGCGTGCCCGCTATCGCGGCCGGCGGATCGGCATCGTGTTCCAGTCGTTCCACCTGATCCCGACCATGACGGCGCTCGAGAACGTCGCAGTGCCGCTGGAGCTTGCCGGTCGCGCCGACGCGTTCGATGCCGCCGAGACGGCGCTGCGCCAAGTGGGCCTGGGCACCCGGCTCGGCCACCTGCCCGGGCAGCTGTCGGGCGGCGAGCAGCAGCGCGTGGCGCTGGCGCGCGCCTTCGCGCCGCGGCCGGCGCTGCTGCTGGCCGACGAGCCGACCGGCAACCTCGACGCCCGCACCGGAGGTGACGTGCAGGCGCTGCTGTTCGAGCTGCAGCGGCTGCACGGCACCGGGCTGCTGCTCATCACCCATGACAGCGCGCTGGCGGCGCGCTGCGACCGCCGGCTGGCGGTGGCGGAGGGCCGTCTGCACGCCCTGGAGCCCAGCGCCGCATGACGGTCCGTTTGGCCGTCCGGCTGGCGCTGCGCGACTGGCGCGGCGGCGACGGCGCGCTGCGCGGCATGGGCATCGTGCTGCTGTGCCTGGCGCTCGGCGTGGCCGCGATCGGCGCCATCGGCGGGCTGCGCGACGCGATCCAGCAGGGGGTGGCCGAGCAGCGCCGCGCCATCCTGGGCGGCGACCTCGCCATCGAGAGCAGCGATCCGCTGCCGGCCGGACTGCCGGCCTTCCTGCACGGGCGTGGCGACCGCACCTCGTCGGTCGTGCGCATGCGCTCGATGGTCTATGGCGGAAACGGCCGGCGCATGCTGGTCGAGCTGTCGGCGGTGGATACGGCCTATCCGCTGGTCGGGCAGGCGACGCTGGCAGGCGGCGGCAGCATCCCCCAGGCGTTGGCGGGGCTCGCGGCTGGCGGCGGGCTTCCGGCGCTGGTGCCGGACCCGCTGGTGATGGACCGGCTCGGGCTCCGGCCGGGCGACGTGGTGCGGCTCGGCGACGAGCGGTTCAGCCTGGCAAAGCCGTTCGATCGGGTGCCGGACGCGGCCGGGCAGGCGTCGCTGGCGCCGTCCGTGCTGATCGCGCGATCGGCGCTCGACGCCGCCGGGCTGACGCAGCCGGGCGCGCTTCTCACCAACTCGCTGCGCGTGGCGCTGCCGGACGGCGGCCGCCACGGGGGTGCCGCAGCCCGGCTGATACGCTCGCGGGCACTGGCGGCCAGGATCGACGACGCCTTTCCGGGCCAAGGTTGGCACATCCGCGACATCAACGACGCGGCGCCGGGCCTCAGTCGGGCGGTCGGCCAAGTGGCGCTGTTCATGACCCTGATCGCGCTCGCCGCCCTGCTGCTCGGCGGCATGGGGGTTGCCGCCGGGGTGTCGAGCTGGCTGGAGTCGCGCGCCCACACGATCGCGGTGCTGCGTGCGCTGGGGGCGCCGCCGGCGCTGGCGGCCTCGGTGTTCGGGCTGCAGGTGGCTGGGCTGTGCGCGGTCGGGATCGCCGCTGGCATGTTGGCCGGGCTGGCGCTGCCGCCGGTTCTGGTCGGGCTGCTGGGCTCGGAGCTGCCGGTGGCGCCGCATCAGGGGCTGCAATGGGCGCCGGTCGGGCTGGCCTCGGCGTTCGGGATCGTGGTCTCGCTGCTGTTCACGCTCTCGCCGATGCTGCGGGCGACGACGGTGGCGCCGGCGGTGCTCTTCCGCGGCCCGGCCGGGATCGCCGCGCCGGACCGGCGCCGGCAGGTCGCGGCGCTGGCGGCAATCGGCGCGCTGTCGCTGCTGCTGGTGCTGCTGGCGGTGCTGACCGCGCCGAACCGGCGTCTGGCGCTGGGCTTCTGCGCTGTCACCGCGATCGTGCTGGCGGGGTTCCGCCTGGCCGGCTGGGTGCTCGTGCGCGCCGCCCGGCTGCTGCCGCGGCCGTCACCCGGGGCGGGCACCGGGCGGATCGCGGTGCGGCTCGGGCTTGCGGCGTTGAGCCGGCCCGCCGCGCCGGCGGCGCGGCTGCTGCTGGCGCTGGGGGTCGGGCTCACCGTGCTGGCGACGGTGGCGCTGGCCGACGGTGACCTGCGCGCCGCCCTGCTCGACCAGCTGCCGCGGCATGCGCCGTCCTTCTACTTCATCGACCTGCAGCCCGACGAGATGGCCCGCTTCGACAGCGTGCTGGCCGGGCAGAAGACCGTGGGCCAGATCCGGGCGCTGCCCAGCCTGCGCACCCGCGTCGTGGCGGTGGACGGCGTGCCGGCGGAGCGGGTCGCGGCCACGGCGACCACGCGTTGGGCGCTGCGCGGCGACCACGGCCTCACCATCGCCGGGCCGCCGCCGCCGGATACGCACGTGGTGGCCGGGCACTGGTGGCCGGACGCCTATGACGGGCCGCCGCTGCTGTCGTTCGATGCCGGGCTCGCCGCCGGCTGGGGCGTGCACGTGGGCTCGGTGGTGACGCTGAACGTGCTTGGGCGCGACATCGACCTGCGCGTGGCCAGCCTGCGCGACATCGCCTGGCGCTCGCTGCAGCTCAACTTCGCCTTCATCGCCTCGCCCGGGCTGCTGTCGGCGGCGCCGCACACCATGGTCGCCACGGTCGCGACGAGCGGCGGCACCCGCGGCGACGCCGCCGTGCTGGCGGCGGTGACCGACGCACTGCCCAACGTCACCGGCATCCGCGTCGCCGACATCCTGACGCAGATCGGCAGCCTGGTCGGCCGGCTGGCCTGGGCGCTGGCGGCGATCGGCGGGGTGGCGCTGCTGTCGGGGGCGCTGGTGCTGGCGGCGACGCTCGCCTCCACGCAACGGCAGCGGGTGGCCGAGGCGGCGGTGCTGCGCGTGCTGGGTGCCACCGCCGCACAGCTGCGGGGGGCATGGCTGGTCGAGTTCGCCGTGCTGGGTGCCGTCGCCGGTGCGATCGCGGCATTCGTCGGCGCGTTGCTGAGCTGGCTGCTGATGCGCTGGGTGCTGCAGGCGACATGGACGTTCCTGGCGGGCACCATCGCCGAGGTCGCCGCGGCGGCGATCCTGCTGATGCTGGCCGCCGGCTACCTGGCCACCCGTCGCGGGCTCGCCGCCAGTCCGGCCGTGCTGCTCCGGCAGGGCTAGGCTCAGGACCCTTTACGCGGCTCGACGTGATGTGATTCATAGGGGATCGGA
>CALMVO010000069.1 GCA_937873205.1 uncultured Acetobacteraceae bacterium | reverse complement strand
CCCCCACCTCCGCCTTCGCATGCAGGCGCCCGCCGATCCCGAGCAACCCGTCCTTCAGCCCCGCGTGATGCCCCGCCACGGCATGTGCGATGAGTCCGCCCCATTTCGCCGGCAACTGCGTCAGCGCCCAGGCCGCCCCCGCCGTCGAGTGATCCACCCGCTCCCCGCCGTGCAGGCGCCGTTGGAATGCATCCGAGTACTTGCCGAGATCGTGCAGCAGCCCGGCCATCTCTCCGGCCGCACCAGCTCCAAATCGCGCCGCCAAGCATGCAGCCTCTGCTGCGACTTCACGCAGATGAACAGGAAGTGCTTCCCATTCCGCTTCAGGCCTATTGGAAACGCTGTGGGCATAGAATGCAGGCATGGCCACCTGAGATCGAGCAGCAAGATTGCGTTCGTGAATACTATTCAGCTTGTTTGCATTGACGCGGTAAAAGGCCGATACTGTGCGATAACACCTGTACAGCGGCGTTAGTTTGTAGCAGCAACTACCCCTCGACGCCGATTGCCATAGCAATTTGCCGGCGGATTGCATCGAGCTGTTGTCTGCTCACCCGGGAAGCCGTGGCCTGTAATCGCTGCTTCGATGTGGTGGCGACCAGGTGGGAAACCGCCCAGCACGGCTTGCTGCAGCCGTTCTCAAGCGTGGGCTCGATCGCGACGGCCAGATCCGGGATCGCAAGGGCCGCGTCCTCTGTCAACGGCACCAGGATCGCGTTCGGATAGGCTGGCGAGAACAACCCGTCATCCTCCACCACGACAGCCGGTCGTCGCTTGTTTGGCTCCTTGGGCAGCACATCACCACGCCAGTCGGCCAGCACGATCTGGCCGGCTCGGAGAACTAGGCTCTTGCTCTCACCCGGCGTCGGCATTCGGCGTACCCCAGCCTTCGTAGAAAGCCCGCGCCGCCGGCGACTTAGCGACGTGATCGGCTACGGCTTGGCTTGCATCCCGGATACGAGCTCGCCGCGCATCGCGAGCAGCCCGCGTCGCAAGGTCCCTCAGCAGCGTCCCAAGCCCGATACCTCGGCTCTGCGCCTGGGCTTCGAGTTCATGGCGGACATCGTCATCCAGGCGAATGGAGATCGGAACACCCATAGCACCGCCCCGCGTGATCAGATTTGACTACCGTAGAGCACTACATCGGCATGCTGCAACCCTGCATACGGAACCATGGCTTGATGTTCCGCGGTCAGTAACCCTGGATCACCCGGTAGTCGTCGTGCCCGTCGGACTCGAACTGGCCAGCACCCTCGTTCACCCGGATGCAGGGCCGGCTTCGTTGCCCGCAGTGCTCGATCTTCCCCAGCATGCCGGCCTTTTCGAACGCGTCCTCGTTCGCCTTGAGCTCGGCGACCTGCGCCTCGAGCTCTGCCTTCTGCTCCTGGGCCGCGCCGATGGCACTGGCGTCCCATCACAGTACCGCCCAGCTCGGCGAGATCGCCCAGCTGGTCGGTGCCGACTCCCTCCCGCTCGAGGCCTTCGCCGGTGCGCTGATGGCCGCCCTGGAACAGAGCAGGAAGCAGCCGGAAGCCATCGCGAGGTGGACCGAACGCGGTGCGACCCTGTTTCAGGCAGGGGGCAAGCGGGGGAAGGCAGCGAAGCCCGGCGATGCTGCTCCGGGAAGCCCAGGCAACGGCAGTCCAGCTTAGGCGCCTGGCGATGATGCGGGTCCGGCTGGAGCGGGCGCGCACCCGCGATGACAGCCGCCAGTGGGTGCAGGATCGGCGCGCCCGCACCCGCCAGCTGATCGAGCTTGGCGGCCTGGTGCAGAAGGCAGGCCTGGTCGAACTGCTCGAGGATGATCGCGCCACCATGCTCGGCGCCCTGCTGAGCCTGACCGATCAGCTCCAGGATCATGGGCAGGCGGAGGAGGATCCGGGCAGCCTCAAGACACGCTGGCGACGACGGGGTTTGCGGGTGTTCGGTGCCGACAAAGAAGCAGCGGAAGCCGTCGCAACTGATATGAGACAGGAAGGTCAGACGGCAATGGAGGACATCCGGTGATGCAGGATGACGCCGAACTTTGGGCCTGGCTCAATCAGGTCGCAGATGCTTACCAAGCAGACGAAGTACGCTTATGGGCGCGTGTGCGTCAGTGTCAGCAGGAGCTACAGAAAGCAGGCTACCGTACCACCTCGCCCCCCGAACATGAAGCCTCCGATTGGGTGCTGGTGATCGACACAACCAACGATGAACGCAGTACTCCCGCTAACAAACCGCAATGGAAACCACGCGCTGTTTTGGGCGTACCAGGTCGCACAGGACGAGTTGAGCCGATTTATGAACGGGGCGACGGTATGAGTCCGTCAGCGTCTCAGGGTTACCAGCAATGGCGAAGGCCGCAGCGCCGTCTAGGTTGGCCTCCAAAGTGGCCCGCTCCGGCTCAAGCTCTCAGGTCGCCGCTTCACCAGCTCGGTCGCGACCGCATTCACCCGATCCCGCAACACCCGCGGCGCCCGGCCAAGCACCCCGGCACCCACTTCCCCGGCGCGCGGAAACCAGGCTGTCGTGAGAGGTAGGTAAGCCATCCGGCGCAGATCGAGCACGAAGGCTCGTGCCTGGCCGAGACTGGCCGCCTCCGCGCCATCAAAGGCGATCACGCCCTGAGGTAACGCTCCGGCCCAAGGCTGGCTGGTGGTGTAGACAGCCATGACGCCATGGCCTTCCCCCACGGCCGCCACCGCGAGCGTATAGGCGACATGGAGGGGGCCTGGACGCAGCGGAGCTTCCCGCTCGGGAAAGGCGCACCAGACGAAATCTCCCTGCTGAAGCGCCGGGACGTCACCCCTGCCGGGCATGGTCGAGCAGCGCTCGGAACAGCTCGCTGCGCGCGGCATACTCGGCGTCGCCTTCATCCGCGTCACGCACCAGGTCGTGCCGCTCGTGCCGCAGCAGGTCGGCGGCCGCCTGCACGGTGAGCTCGCGCTGGCTCTCCTCTAAGCGGCGCTTCTCCCGCAACAGCAGGGTTTCGACGAAATTGGTCACGCTGCGATTGGCGGCACTCGCCTGCGCCTGCACGAACTCGGCAACCTCGGATTGGAACCGCATGGTGAAAGCATCGCGCATGAGGACTCTCCTAGGAGGAAAGCCCGAACATAGCCACAACGTCCGCACCTGTCAGCCTCTTCATGGTGCGAAACGGTGCAGTGTCCGCAGGACCCCTCCGTTGCGGATTGGTTTTTCGATTGGCTACCGGAAACCAGCCATCAGCGTTTGGACGTCCCGGTCCGCATGCATGCCCCGTCCTAGCAGCTGGCACGCCTGCATGACCTGCCCGCTGGCCTAGGTGTTTACTCCCGGTGTGTGTGGTGACACGGGCTGAGCTTGAACCGTTCCGGCTCCTCGGTTCAGATCCGGCAGACGTAGTCGTGGGGCGTAAGGCCTTCAGGATCTTGAGCCTACGCGCCTGGTTGTAGGCGGCCACGAACAGGTCGAGGTGGTCCGTCAGCTGCTGATGGTCGGCGTAGTGGTATCGCTTGACGGTGGCGTCCTTGATGGTGCGGTTCATCCGCTTGACCTGGCCGTTGGTCCAGGGATGGTTCGGTTTGGTCAGCCTGTGCCGGGTGCCGTGCTGGCGGCAGAGCCTATCGAACAGGTGCATGCTGAACCGTGCCGTGGGCCCGGCGCGATAGCGCGGCGGGTGGCAGAACTGGATGCCGTTGTCGGTCAGCACCGTGTGGATGCGATACGGCACCACCTCGATCACGGCGTCCAGGAACGCCACGGCGCTCTGCCGGTCGGCCGCCTCCGCCAGCCGCGCGACGGCGAACTTCGAGGTCCGGTCGATGGCGACGAACAGATAGAGCTTGCCCTCGCGGGTGCGGACCTCGGCAATGTCGAGGTGGAAGAACCCAATCGGGTAGGTCTTGAACTTCTGCTTACCCGGCTTGTCGCCTTCGATCTCGGGCAGGCGGGTTCAGCGGCAAGAGACCGCTGAAGCGTGGCGCTGCAGGCAGCGATGCAGGCTGGACCGCGTCAGATGCGGCAGGGACGGCTGCAGGGCGTACAGGCAGTCGTCGAGCGGCAGCAGCGTATGCCGGCGGAACGCCACCACCGCGGCCTCCTGTTCCAGCGTCAGCGTCGACGATCGGACCTGCTTTGGCCCCATCGCCGCATCGTGGACGTGGTCGCGCTTGCGCCATTTCTGGATCGTCGTCGGGCTGACGCCATGGCGCGTGGCCAGCGCCCTTACACTCTCTTGACTACCCTGGACCGCGATACGCACCGCCTGCGTCGTGCGGGCGCAGCCGTGAAGAACCTGTCCCATAACCCATCCCGTGCCGCATGATGACCCGTATCACCACACACCGGGACTAAACACCTAGTCGACGTGCGCCGGCTGCAGCAGGCGACCGAACAGCTGCACGCGGCGGAGATGCAGGAAGCCGGGCTCGCCCAGCCGGCGGATGCGGACGTGACGGGCCAGGAACGGGTCCTCGAACGCCAGCCGCCAGGGCTGCTCGAACGCGCTCGAGACCGGCTCGTCGTCGCGCTTCGAGAACCGCGGCCGCCACGCCACACCGTCGCGCGAGCTCTCGATCGCAAAGTGCCGGAACCGGTCCGCGAAGTTGCCGCGGTTCGTGACGCGGACCTCCTCCACGACGCACTCCTCCAGCAGGTCGACCATCCACCAGGCCCCCGCCTCGGCACCCGTGTGGAAGGCGCACTCCGCATGCACGGCGATGCCGTTGGCGCCGGCGGCCTCCAGCCACTCGTCCTGCACGCGGGAGTACGGGCCGATCGAGCTGATCCGCGCCGGCTTGCAGTAGGCGAGGTCGTCCTGTCGCGGCACCGGCAGGCCCTCCCGCCGCATTGCGTCCAGGATCCCGGCATGGCCGACATGGTCGGACGCCCGGGCGAAGGCGTCGAGCAGCGGCTCGGCGATCTCGGGCAGCGGCTCGGCCGCCAGGGCGGCGTGCAGGGCGCTCGACGGCCGGTGATAATCCTGCGGCGGGTGCTGGGCCAGCACGGCGCGGGCGAACTGGCGCGTGCCTAGCACCGGATGCACGATGCTGCCCGGCCGGGTCGCCCGCTGGTCGCGCAGCGAGATGTAGGGACGGTTGTTCAGGTCGCCCGCGTCGGCGAAGCCGCCGATCTCGGCGAACCGCATGCCGTCGGCCCGCAGCGCGGTGGGCGCGAAGGATTCCACGATCGGCCAGCGATCGATCTCCCCGGCCTCGTATCGCCGCGCCAGCGCCTGCCGCGCCGCCAGCAGGCCATCCAGCGCCCGGCCCGAGAACACGGTGAAGAACAGGCCGGCCACCCAGGGATCGGGCTGCGCCAGCGCCTGCGGATACCAGGCCCACGCGGGGTCGGCCGGCGCCAGCCGATGCAGCACGGCATCGACCGCATTCCGGGCGAGATGGCGCATCATCGGTTCGAGCGACAGGTTCACCGCCACGTCGGACTCCGAGATGACGTAGTGGTCGTACCCCGGCAGGGCGAGGCGCAGGAAGACGTAGGCGTAGTCGCCGTTGAACCACAGCGACCGCCCGGCCGGCTGCTCGGGCAGGCCCAGGGCGGAAAAGTCGTCGTCGTGCGCGACCTTTTCGTGGCCGCCGGCGTCGACCGGGCCGCGCGCCTCGTTCATCAGCACGACATGCCGGCCGCCGGGACAAGCCTCGAAGAACCGGCGCGCCAGCACGGCGATGTCGTCGTTCCACTGCCAGGCGCGGAAGGCGGCGACGTAGCGGAGCTCGGTCATGGCGGCGGCGGCGGCCTTCGGTGGTCCGCCGGAGGGCGGTGGCCGAACGGTGTCACGATGCCGGCGTTCGCGAAAGCCGCCCCGTGCCGCCGGTGCCCACCCGGCGGGGCGCCGCCGGGTCGTCCCCCGTCACGACGGGTGCAGGCCGGTCTTCTCCCCGGTCGCGCGCGCCCTACATCATCGCCGAGCCCGGCGGCTTGGCTTCATGCCGGCCAGGTTGCAGGATGATGCGCTGACCCCGGGTTCCGACCCCGGTTGCGGACGAGGGAGAGCTTGATGACCGGCATGCAGCCGCACGACCGTATCCGCATGGACGAGGACGACGAGCCCGATCCCGACCAGCCCGAGGTGCCGGAGCCGAACGGTCCGGAGAAGAGCGAGCCCGGCGACAACAAGACCATGTCGTCCCCGGTCAACGAGCTCGAGAAGCGGCTGTTCGACCAGCGCAAGGTGCTGATCTTCGGCGCCATCAACGACAAGGTGGCGCGCGACATCACCGGCCGGCTGCTGGCGCTGGCCGGCGCCTCGGACAAGCCGATCGACGTCTACGTCAATTCACCCGGCGGCCACGTCGAGAGCGGCGACACCATCCACGACATGATCCGCTTCGTCGACGCGGTGGCGCCGGTGCGCATGATCGGCACCGGCTGGGTCGCAAGCGCCGGCGCGCTGATCTTCGCCGCCGGTGCCAAGGACCGCCGGTTCTGCCTGCCCAAGACGCGGTTCCTGCTGCATCAGCCGATGGGCGGCGTGCGGGGACCCGCCACCGACATCGACATCGAGGCGCGCGAGATCATCAAGATGCGCGAGCGGCTGAACCGGCTGTTCGCCGAGGAGACCGGCCAGACCTACGAGAAGGTCGCCAAGGACACCGACCGCAACTACTGGATGAGCGCGGAGGAGGCGATCGCCTACGGCCTGGTGACCAAGGTAGTCAGCTCCATCACCGAGCTGTAGGCGGGACGACGCTCCGGCCCTTGGCCGCCGAGGGTCCGGCGCCCGGGCAGGGGTGGCGCCGGATCGCCGCGGCGGATGCGCTGGCCTCGCTGCCGGCGCTGTTCGTGCTGGGCCTCTACGTGCGCTCGGCGCTGCACTCCTACCCCTCCTTCGACGGCGCGCTGAACCTGAACGTCGCGGCGAGCGTCGCCGCCGGCCACGGCTACGGGTTCCGCTACGACAGCTTCTTCGCCTTCCCGGCGCAGACCGACGGGCCGTTCGTGCTGCCGGCGGCGCTGCTGTTCCGGCTGTTCGGCATCGGGCTCGTCACGACGCAGCTGGTCAGCCTCGCCTACCTGATCGGCTTCGCCCTGGTCGTGATGGCGCTGCTGCGGCGCATGGGCGCGGCGCCCTGGCTCGCCGGCGCAGCATCGCTCGCCTGCCTGCTGACGCCGGGGATGGGCGACTTCGCCGTCGGCGGCTACGGCGAGATCCCGATGCTGACCTGGCTGCTGGCCGGGTACCTGGCCGCCGGACGGCAGCGATACGGGGCGGCCGGGCTGCTGCTGGGCCTGGCGATGCTGACCAAGACGGTGGCCGTGCTCTGCGTGGCGCCCGCCCTGCTGATCTGCGCCGTCTTCATCGCGTGCGGACCGGGGCCCCATCGGCTGCGCGCGCTGGCTGCGCTGGCGGGCGGGCTGCTGGCACCGCTGCTGGGCTGGGAGCTGTTCCGGCTGGCGGCACTCGGAAGCGTTGCCGGCTGGCAGCACTGGTGGGCGCTGCAGCTCGGCCAGGTCGGCCAGCAGTCCGGCGCCGGCGAGCTCGCCGGTCTCGCCGCGGCACTGGCGAAGCTGCGGCTGCATCTGGCACTGCTGTCCGGCCAGGTCGCGGTGCCGACGGTCCTGCTGTCGTGCTGGCTCGCGGTGCCGTGGCTGCTGGCGCTGCACCGGCTCGGCCGCCGCCGGCCGTCGCGCGAGTCGGCGCTGCTGCTCTGCCTGCTGCTGGTCTGCCCGCTGCTCTATGCGGTCTGGTGGCTGCTGGTGACGCCGACCGACATGGCCTGGCTGCGCCGGATCCTGCCCGGGCTGCTGCTGCAGACCTGCCTCGTCGCGGCCCTGGTGCAGGCGCCTGCGACGGCGGGGCCGCGGCGCTCGCGGGCGGCGCTCCTGCTGCTGGTGCTGCTGGTGCTGCCGGGCGAGGCGTTCATGCTGCGCCACGGCCTGCAGGTGTCGCCGCGGCCGCCCGCATCCGGCGAGCGAGACCGGACCGACCGGCTGGTCGACAGCCTGCGGGCGCTGCCGGCCGATGCCGTGATCTTCGGCGTCGGCTGGTGGCAGGCGCCGCTGTTCGCGCTGCTCTCCGGCCGCACGATCATGAACCTCGACCTTTGGGACGCGGCCCGGGTCGGAACGCTGCCGCACGGATACTTCGTGGTCGATCCGGCGGCCGTCAAGCTCGCCGGCGGCCGACTGGCGCAGGTCTGGCGAACGGCGACGCTGGTGCCGTTGCTGCACGACTCCGACATGGCGCTGTATCGCATCGTCGCCCTCGATCCGGATCGAGGGCTGCAGGATCCGGCGCCGCTGGTTACCGGGTTCGATGGCCGGGCGGTGGCGCAGACCAGCGGCTGGTGGCTGCCGGACGGCGATTGGGCCTGGGTCTCGCCGCGCAGCCGCATCCGGCTCGGTCGCGGCGGACAGACGCGGCTGGTGCTGGACGCGGCGTTCTGGGACGAGCTGTTCCTGCACGGGCCGCCCCACCTGCACGTCGAGGCGGCCGGCTGCCTCGACCAGACCGTGACGGTGCCGTCGTCCGGATCGCGCCGCCTCGTCTTCCCCCTGCGGTGCCCGCCGTCTCCCACCGTGCTGCCGATGACCGTGACGCTCTCGATCGACGCCGCGATGCCGCACGCGCATCAGCTCGACGCCGACACCCGTGACCTCGCCTATCAGGTGCGCCGGCTGATGCTGGAGCCATGATCGCGTCGGGGCGGGGTGCACGGGCGTGCGCGGCGGCGGCGGCCGGCGGCATCCCGCTGCTGCTGGGTGCGGGGATGCTGCTGCTGTCGGTCCGGCTGGGACCGGACGCCAGCTGGGACCTCCGCAACTATCACCTGTACGACGCCTTCGCGGCGCTCCGGAAGCCGCCGTTCCACGACCTGGTGCCGGCGCAGCAGCAGAGCTTCAACCTGCCGCTGCTGGACCTGCCGTCGCTCTGGCTTCGGTTCCGGCTCAACCGCTGGCCGAACCTGCTGGACGCGCTGCTGGCGCTGCCGAGCGCCGTCGCGGTGATGCTGGCTTGGGCCATCGGGCTGCGGCTGGTGCCGGCGCGCCGCGGCGCCGATCGGCTGGCCCTGCTGCTGGCGGTGCTGTTCGGCGCCACCGGAGCGGCCGGGCTGCCGACCACCGGCACCAGCATGAGCGAGATGCCGGCCGGCTGCCTGGCGCTGGCCGGCCTGCTACTGCTGCTCGACGCGCTCGACGGCGAGCCGGCGCCAGGCCGGCTGCTGGGTGCCGGCGGCCTGTTCGGCGTCGCCGCAGCGCTCAAGCTGACGCTGGCGACGCTCGGTCTGGCGGCGCTGGCGGCGCTGGCGCTGTGCGGGGTTGGCAGTCTGCGCCGCCGGTCGACGCGGGTGGCGCTGCTGGGCGCCGGCATGGCGGCGGGCCTCGTCGCCGTCGCCGGCCCCTGGTGGTGGCACCTGACGGCGCTGACCGGTAACCCGCTGTTCCCCTACTTCAACCAGCTGTTCCGGTCGCCGCTGCTGCCGCCGGCCGCGATCGCCGATACCCGGTTCCTGCCGCATTCGCTGGGACAGGCCCTCGCCTACCCGTTCATCTGGGGCTTCACCCGGCACCACGTCGTGGCCGAGCTCACGCTGCGCGATCCGCGGCTGGCGCTGGCGCTGCTGGCCGGGCTGGTCTGCGCGCTGCCGCCGTGGCGCAAGCGCGGGATCGGCCTCGGCCGGCGTGGTGCCTGCCTGCTGGTGTTCTGCGGCACCGGCTTCGTGCTGTGGGAGGCGCAATTCTCGATCCTGCGTTACCTGGCGCCGATCGAGCTGCTGTCCGGGCTGCCGGTGCTGCTGGCGCTGCGCCGCCTGGCGCGTCCGGCCCGGGTCCCGGCGCTGCTGGCGGCCGTGCTGCTCGCGTGTGCCGCCGTCACGATCTACCCCGACTGGGGCCGCGCCAGCCCGGCCGACACCGCGGCCTCGGTGCTGCTGCCGCCGCTGCCGGCCGACGCCATGGTGCTGCTGCTGACCGGCGAACCGATGGCCTATGTCGCCGCCTATGCGGCCCCGTCGGTGCGATTCGTGGGCATCGAGAACAACCTGATCCATCCGGGGGACGGCAGCCTGCTGGAGCGGCGGATCGAGCGAGCCGTGCGCGGCCACCGCGGGCCGCTCTACGGCCTCGAGGTCCCGGACGCCGGCGGGCCGGCCGACGCGGCGCTGCGGTTCTACGGGCTGCGGCGCCTGGTTCCCTGTGCCGCCGTGCGCACCAACCTGGAGCAGGACGGGCTCCGGATCTGCGCGCTGGCGCCGACGCGGTAACGCCCTTACAGCCGCGACGCGATCCGGTACTGCCACCAGCACAGCAGCGGCGTGACACCTAGCTCCATGCACAGCCCGAACAGCATCGGCGCCGGCGGCACACCGCGCAGCGCCAGCCCGAGCAGGCGCGACAGCCCGCCCATCAGGACCAGCGCCGTCAGCAGGCGGAAGCGCGCGGCCTCGCGCTCGATGCGCGGGATCGTGCTCCAGAACCCCAGGCCGATCGCCAGCAGCAGACCGGACAGGTAGCGAAAGTGGCTGTCGAGGGCGAGCGGCGCGTCGATGGGGACCGCCATCGAGGGGCCCAGCACGATCCCGGCCAGCCCGGCCAGCACCGGCACCAGCCCCAGCACCGCGACCAGCACCTGCAGCAGCCGGCGGCTCACGCGGCGGCGGCCGCAGGCGGCGGCAGGGCGCCCAGTCCCAGCATCAGCGCGACGTTCTGGACCGCCGCGCCGGACGCACCCTTGCCCAGATTGTCGAGCCGCGCGGTCAGCAGGGCATGGCGATAGCGCTCGCTGGTGTGCACGCGCAGCTCCATGCCGTCGCTCCCGGCCAGCGCCTCGCCCGTGAGGCCGACAGGGTCGGTATCGTCGTCGACCCGGATGCGCGCGGCGCCCCGATACCAGGCCGCCAGCGCATCCCGCAGGTGCGCGCCAGTGACCCGTCCAGGCAGTCGGTCGAGGTGCAGCGGGATCGACACCAGCATGCCCTGGCGGAAGTGCCCGACCGAGGGGACGAAGATCGGCCGCAGCGCCAGCCCGGCCTGCACCTGGATCTCCGGCACGTGCTTATGCTCGAGGCCGAGGCCGTAGAGCTCGAAGGCGGGCCCGCCATCCCGCTCGTGCGCCTCGATCATGGCGCGGCCGCCGCCCGAATAGCCGCTGACAGCGTTGATGCTGACCGGGTGGTCGCCCGGCAGCAGCCCGGCCTCGATCAGCGGCCGCAGCAGCGCGATGGCGCCGGTCGGGTAGCAGCCCGGGTTCGACACCCGGGCGGCGCCGGCGATGGCATCGGGCTGCGCCCGCGTCATCTCGGCGAAGCCATAGACCCAGTCGCGATCGGTGCGGAAGGCCGTGCTGGCGTCGAGCAGCCGGGGCGGGCTGGACAGGCCGGCGGCGAGCTCGGCCGCCTCGCGCGAGGCGACGTCGGGCAGGCACAGCACGACCAGGTCGGCCTCCGCCATCATCGCCCGCCGGGCGCCGACGTCCCGCCGTTGTTCGGCATCGATCGAGCGCACCGATAAGTCGAGGGCCTCGAGCCGGCGCCGGATGCCGAGCCCGGTGGTGCCCGCCTCGCCGTCGATGAACACGCTCGCCCCTGCCATGCGGTCTCCTCCTGCGGTCGCGCCAACTGCCAGGATGCCTGCAAACCCCGGGGGGCGGAACCCGAGGCCGCGATCGTGCCGGCTCCATGAAAGGTGACGACAGCATCGTCGAACCCGCACCGCGACGGCGCCTTCACCTCGTCGAAGGCATGGGGGTCGAAGGCGTGGGGAGAGAGATCATGCAGACTTCGACGAAAAGGCTTCGGCTGGCGGGTGCCGTGACCGTGGCGCTGGCGGCGGCGGTGCTGTCCGGTCCGGCACTGGCCCAGGCCGGCGGCGGTGCCGGGGGGAGTGCCGTAGGCGCCGGCGGCGGCGCTTCCGGCGGTGCCGGCGCGGGCGCATGATCTCGGGATCGATATCGCAAAAGTGCAG
>CALMVO010000068.1 GCA_937873205.1 uncultured Acetobacteraceae bacterium | reverse complement strand
GCCCCGGGTCGGCGCCCCGGACGGGCCCGGCGCCACCCGGGGCCGCGCCGCCGTGCTGCCGACCGGGCGCAACCTGTTCGGCATCGATCCGCGGGCGATCCCGACCCGGGCGGCGCTGGTGCTGGCGGAGCGGGCGGCCGCGCTGCTGCTGGACCGGCACCGGCAGGAGCAGGGCGACTGGCTGCGCAGCGCCGTGATCGACCTCTGGGGCTCGACCAGCCTGCGCACCGGCGGCGAGGACCTGGCGCTGGCGCTGCTGCTGATGGGGGTGCGGCCGCTGTGGGACGAGGGCTCTGGCCGGGTGTCTGGGCTGGAGGTGGTGCCGCTCGCCGTGCTGGACCGGCCGCGCGTGGACGTGACGCTGCGCATCTCCGGCTTCTTCCGCGACGGCTTCCCCGGCCAGATCGCGCTGTTCGAGCAGGCGGTGGCGACGGTGGCGGCGCGGGACGAGCACCCGGGCTGGAACCCCCTCGCCGCCGCGGCACGGGGGCTGGACGAGGCCGCGCGGCTGGCGGCGACGGCGCGGATCTTCGGCGCGGCCCCGGGCGGCTACGGCACCGGGCTCGAGGACCGGCTGGCGCGGGGGGCGTGGGAGACGCGGGAGGAGCTGGGTGCCGCCTACCTCGCAGGCTCGGGGTTCGCCTATGGCGGCGGGCGCGACGGGTGCGCCGACGCGGCAGGGTTCGCGCGGCGGGTCGCGGCGGCGGAGGCGTTCGTGCACATCCAGGACCATGCGGAGGCCGACCTGCTCGATGCGCCGGACACCGCGGCGCACGAGGGCGGGTTCGCGGCCGCGGCGGCGTCGCTGGGTGGGGCGCCGGCGCTGTATCATGCCGACACCAGCCGCGCGGAGGCGCCGCGGCTGCGGCGGGTGGCGGACGAGGTGGCGCGGGTGGTGCGCGGCCGGGCGGCGAACCCGGCCTGGCTGGCCGGCATGATGCGGCATGGCTACCGGGGGGCTGCGGAGATCGCGCGCGGAGTCGATGCGCTGCACGCCTATGCCGCGACGGTGCCGGGGCGGTTCGACGCGCAGTTCGAGCTGCTGTTCGCGGCGACGCTGGGCGACGAGGTGGTCGACCGGTTCCTGCAGGATGTGAACCCGGACGCCCGAGCGGCCATGCGGACCCGTTTCGATGAGGCCGTGAGGCGGGGCCTGTGGCATCCTTTGAAGAACAACGTGAGGGGTGAAGGGGACGACCGTCCCCTTGCCGGCGTCCAAGGGCAGAGCCCTGGCCTTCCCTCATGACGGTGTCGCGCGGCTGGTGCCCCACCCTGTCGACGCCGATGTCGTCGGGCGACGGGCTGCTGCTGCGGATCAGGCCGGCGCTGTCGCGGCTCGACGCGACGGTGGCGCGCCGGCTGGCGGCGGCGGCGGCGCGGCATGGCAACGGCGTGATCGAGCTGACGACACGGGGCAACCTGCAGGTCCGCGGCTTCTCGGATGTGTCGGCGGCCGCGTTCGCGGACGAGATGGAGGCGGCCGGGCTCAGCTGGCGGCGGCATGCGCCGATGGTGTCGCCGCTGGCGGACGGCGATCCGGCCTGTGCGCCGGAAACGCTCGGGCTGGCGGTGGCGGTGGAGGCGGCGCTGGCGGACGATCCGGCGCTGGACGGGCTGGCACCGAAATTCGCGGTCCTGGTCGATGGCGATGGGCAAATGCCGATGGCCTCGGTGGCGGCTGACATCGCCCTGCGCGCGGCGGGGCAGGACTGGCGTATCGAGGCGGGGGGTGCCGCGACGCTGTGCGGCGCCGATGCCGCGTCCGAGATGGTGCGGCGGCTGGCGCGGGCGGCGCTGGCGCTGGGGATCAGGCCGCAGGGGGCGCCCGGCTGCGGCGAGGCGCTGTTCCAGGCGGCCGGGTGGCCGGCGCGGGCGTTCGAGCCGATGCCGGCCCCGCCTCCGGTGGCGGTCGGGCGACTGCCGGCGCGGGCGTTCGGGATCGGGCTGCCGCCGGGGCAGTTGGACGCCGCGCTGCTGACCCGGCTGGCGGAGCTGGCCGAGGGGCTGGGCGACGGCACGCTGCGGCTCACGCCGTGGCGGGCGCTGTTGCTCGCCGGGCTGTCGGACCAGGCCGAGCCGGCGCTGCGGCGGGCGCTGACCGGGCAGCTGACGGACCCGGACGATCCCAGGCTGCGGGTGGCGTCCTGCATCGGCGGTCCCGGCTGCGCCAGCGGCAGCGTGCCGGCAGCGGCGGACGCGCGGCTGCTGGCGGCGGTGCTGCCAGCGATGCCGCCAGGCGGGCTGGCGCTGCACGTGTCGGGCTGCGCCAAGGGCTGCGCGCATCCGGAGCCGGCGGCGGTGACGCTGGTGGGACGGGACGGGCTCTACGACCTGGTCGAGCACGGCCGGGCCGGCGACACACCGGTGCGGCGGGGGCTGATGGTCGAGGCGGCGGCGGCGCTACTGCAGGCGGCCGCGCGCCCGGAGGCTCGGGCATGAGCGGCCGGGCGGACTACGTGCGGGACGGGGCCGCGATCTACGCCGCGTCGTTCGCCACCATCCGGGCCGAGGCCGACCTGTCCGGCCTCGGCCCGGACGAGGCCCGGATCGCGGTGCGGATCATCCATGCCAGCGGCATGGTGGAGATCGCGCGGCGCATCCGCTTCGGCCACGGCTTCGCGATGGCGGCGCGGGCGGCGCTGCTGGCGGGGCGGCCGGTGCTGTGCGACTCCGAGATGGTGGCGCACGGCGTCACCCGCGCGCGGCTGCCGGCCGGCAACGCGGTGGTCTGCACGCTGCGCGACGCCGAGACGCCGGCGCGGGCGCGGGCGATCGGCAACACGCGCTCGGCGGCGGCGCTGGAGCTGTGGGGCGAGCGGCTCGGCGGCGCGCTGGTGGCGATCGGCAACGCGCCGACCGCGCTGTTCCACCTGCTCGACCTGATCGATGCCGGGGCGCCGCCGCCGGCGGCGGTGATCGGCATGCCGGTCGGCTTCATCGGCGCGGCGGAGTCGAAGGAGGCGCTGGCGGCCTACGGCCGGCTGCCGTTCGCGATCGTCGAGGGGCGGCAGGGCGGCAGCGCCATGGCGGCCGCCGCCGTCAACGCCGTCGCCAGCGACGTCGAATGATGCCGGGGACCCTGCATACGGTCGGCATGGGGCCGGGCGACCCGGAGCTGCTGACGCTGAAGGCGCTGCGGCTGTTGCGCGCCGCCGACGTGGTGGCCTACTTCGCCAAGCGCGGCCGCGCCGGCCACGCCCGCACGGTGGCCGGCGAGTGGCCGCGCGCGGAGGCGATCGAGCTGCGGTTCGAGTATCCGTTCACCACCGAGCTCGCGGTGGACGATCCGCGCTACCTCGCGGAGATGGGCGCGTTCTACGAGGCGTGCGCGGCGCGGATCGCGGACCATCTGGATGCCGGCCGCGACGTGGCGCTGCTGTGCGAGGGCGATCCGTTCTTCTACGGCTCCTCGATGTACCTGTTCGACCGGCTGCGCCACGACTACCCGCACGAGACGGTGCCGGGCGTCACCGGCATGAGCGGCTGCTGGACGGCGGCGTCGATGCCGATCACGCACGGCGACGACGTCCTCTGCGTGCTGCCGGGCACGCTGGACGAGGACCGGCTGTGCGCGCGGCTGCAGGCCTGCGACGCGGCGGTGATCATGAAGGTCGGCCGCAACCTGCCCAAGATCCGGCGGGCGCTGCGGCGGGCGGGCTGCGAGGAGCGGGCGATGTACGTCGAGCGCGGCACCCAGTCCGGGCAGCGGCTGCTGCCGGTGGCGGGGGTGGCGGACGATGCCGCGCCGTACTTCTCGATGGTGCTGGTGCCGGGGCGGCAGCGGCCGCGATGAGCGCGGGCCGTGTCCTCATCCTGGGACTGGGTCCGGGCGACGCGGCGCTGCGCACGCCGCAATCGACGGCGGCGCTGGCCGAGGCCACCGACCTGGTCGGCTACGGGCCCTATCTCGACCGCGTCGCGGCGGCGCCTCATGTCGTGCGGCACCCCTCGGACAATCGCGAGGAGCTGTCGCGCGCCCGGCACGCGCTGTCGCTGGCGGAGGCCGGCCGCGTCGTCGCGGTGGTGTCGTCGGGGGACGCCGGAGTGTTCGCGATGGCGAGCGCCGTGTTCGAGGCGGTGGAGGCAGGCGACCCGGCCTGGCGCCGCCTCGACATCGCGGTGTGTCCCGGCATCTCGGCCATGCTGGCGGTGGCGGCCCGGGTGGGCGCGCCGCTGGGCGGGGATCACTGCGCGATCTCGCTGTCGGACAACCTGAAGCCCTGGCCGCTGGTGCTGCAGCGCGTGCGCGCCGCCGCCGGGGCCGGCTTCGTGATGGCGTTCTACAACCCGCTGTCGCGGGCGCGGCCATGGCAGCTGGGCCAGGTGCTGTCGGAGCTGCGGACGCTGCTGCCGGGCGACGTCCCGGTGGTGTTCGCGACCGCGGCGACCCGGCCGGAGGAGCGGATCACCGTGACGACGCTGGCCGAGGCCGACCCCGCGCTGGCCGACATGCGCACGCTGGTGCTGGTCGGCAGCCGGGAGACGCGGGCGATCGCGCGGGAGGATGCGGCACCCTGGGTCTATACCAGGCGGGACGCCCGGACCCGATGACGCGCCTCGAGCCACGCCAGCGCGCCCTGCCAGTCCGGCACCGACCCCGCGTCGCCCGTCCCCGGCGGCCGGGCCACCAGGAGCACCGGCAGGCCGAGTTGGCGCGCCGCCTCGAGCTTGGCGGCAGTCGCGGTGCCGCCCGAGTTCTTGGAGACGATCACCTGGATCGCCTGCTCGCGCAGCAGGGCGAGCTCGCCCTCCACCGTGAATGGCCCACGCAGGGCGAGCACGCGGCAGTCCGGCGGCAGCAGCTCGGGCGGCGGCGGGTCGACGCTCCGCAGCAGGTAGTGGTGGTGCGCGGCCTCCCGGAAGGCGCCGACCTCGCGGGTGCCGACCGTCAGCAGCACGCGACGCCGGACCGGGCCCAGTGCCGCGGCGGCGGCCTGCATGGCGGGCACCACGGTCCAGCGATCGCCCGGGACCGGCCGCCACTCCGGGCGCGCCACGCGCAGCAGCGGCACGCGCGCCTCGGCGGCGGCCAGCACGGCGTTGCGGCTGATCGCCTGCGCGAACGGGTGCGTCGCGTCGACCAGGGCCTCCGTCGCGTGGTGCCGCAGCCAGGCCGCCAGCCCGGCCGCGCCGCCATAGCCGCCGATCCGCACCGGGATCGCCGGCAGCAGCGGGTTCCGGGTCGCGCCGGCCAGCGACAGGGTGGCGGCGTAGCGTCCGTCGCCGACCAGCGCGTCGGCGAGCCGGCTCGCCTCGGCGGTGCCGCCCAGGATCAGCACCCGCATCGCCGTGTCCTCCGCGGGCGGCCGGCATGAGCGCGCCGTGGCTCGCCATCATCGGGATTGGAGAGGACGGTGTCGAGGCGCTCAGCCCCGCGGCGCGGACGCTGATCGCCGGCGCCGCGCTGGTGGTCGGCGGCGCCCGCCACCTGGCGCTGGCCGCCGGTGCCGTGCGCGGCGAGACGATGGCGTGGCCGAGCCCGCTCGCCGACGGGCTGCCGGCGATCCTGGCCCGGCGCCCGGCACCGGTGGTGGTGCTGGCCTCCGGCGACCCGTTCTGCCACGGCGTCGGCAGCCTGCTCGCGCGCCATGTCGACGTGGGCGAGATGCTGTGCCTGCCGGCGCCGTCGGCGGCGGCGCTGGCCTGCGCCCGGCTCGGCTGGACGGCGCAGGAGACGGCGCTGCTCTCGGTCTGCGGCCGGCCGATCGAGGCGCTGCTGCCGGCGCTGCAGCCGGGCGCCCGGCGGGGGGTGGTGTGGGGGGGCCCGCCCGCGCCCCCCCCCCACCCCCCCGTGGTGGGCGGGCGCGGGGTCGGGGGGGGGGG
>CALMVO010000067.1 GCA_937873205.1 uncultured Acetobacteraceae bacterium | reverse complement strand
GGCCCGACGGGCGGGGGACCGGCTTGCGGTCGGCGCCGGCATCGAAGGTGCGCTGGTCGACCAGCTTGCAGCCAGACGCCGCCATGCAGCCGATCAGGGATAGAACGATCAGGCGGGGGGCGAGAACCGGATGCGGCCGGCGCGGGCGAAGGGGAGCGGCGTGCGGCATGGCGGCAGAGCGTTGCAGGAAGCGTCCGGGCCGGCAAGCCGGGAGCGAGGAAGTGGTCCGGGGCCGGACAACGGCCGAGGGTGACGCGGTCGGGCAGCCAGCGACGCGGCGGAAGGATCATCGTGCAGCGGCGGCCTGCGGTGCCGGCTTTCGAGCCGCTCCCTCCGCCGGTCGCGCGGCGATGCCAAGGACCGTCAGAAGAGCCGGCATCGAGCCATCTTGAGTAGTTGCGAGAGGGGCTTCCGGTGGTGGTCGACAGTCATCCGGTGAGCCGCCTCGATGACCTGCTGCCCTAGTCGCTTCAAGGGCCCGTCGGCCGAGCAGAGAATGGCCATGGCGACGGCGCTGTCTACACTTCTGAACGGCAAGCCACGACGGCGTCGATATAAAGAAGCATGTTGACGGATATAATATTATAACGGTAATTATTGTAATTGCGCTCCAAAACTGCGCTGTGGCTATTTTATGAAGGTTCTGAACCCTAATGCCTTGGTTAATATTGCTTTGGTCTGCCAGTATTCTTGTGATTGTTGGCATAGCCCTCGAAGAAGAAGAGCTTATCAGAGAGGCATTTGAATTTTTAAAAGTTGAGGGGTTTTTTGCCCTTCCAGCTAAAGTTAAGTCTAGAGGATTACGCAAATCGCTCAAAGAACTAGGTTTTGCATTGCTAGTGTCAGGACTGACGGTTGAATTGTTAGCCCAGGCTGTTGTAGAAATACAAAGTGATGCAGCAGTGAGGATTGCGAAAGAAAGTGCTGCCGCGCTTCTGAGAGAAAACATGCAATTAGAACGTGCTCTTGCACCACGCAACATTATACAAGACGCTTTGGTCGGAGCGGTAGCTGATCTACCTCGCGTTCCAATTTTCATTGATGCTTTGGATAAAGAAGAGCCAAAGCAAGTCGCTATTGAAATCTATTCTGCCCTAGTAGGTTTGGGTGTAGGTAAAAACACTGCTCCTTGGTCCGTGAAAGCCCATGCTGCGCAGTTCTTACTTTCTCTCGACGGCTTTACTTTTGAGTATTCAAAACCTTCTAATGCTTCCGCTGAAAGCAATTCTGAGAAAGTGGCAGTTGGCTTATGTGAAGCTATAAGAGCACAAGGATATCTTGTAAGAGTACAAGAATTTGCCAGCAACTCCCCCGTGCCTGAAGAACTTTGGCCTTCATACATTCCGAAAGATTCTGCTGTTATTGTCATAGGACAAAAACCTAATAACTTTTGGATGTATAAGAAAATGGAAGCTATGTTACACAAAGACTTACATCCAGTAGAACCTATTTCCGCCTGTACTTCAGAAGAAGTTAATGATGCAGTAGAAAGACAAAAAGCACTGACGCAAGATTCAACAGAAAGCCCTCCATAAATTACTTAGGATAAAACACCACTGAAAAGTGGCCATAGATAGGTCACAAATATCCTTGAATTTAGCTCGAGATGCTGCCAAAGATCGTTTTATATCGACGGCACTTCGGCACAATTTAACTCCTTATGAGACAGTCTCTTAAGACAAGCATGAGAGGCTTCCCTTATGCCGTCGCTCCGACCTATCTTCGTTCCGGCAGAGCTGCCGTGGGAAGCTGACAGATCCTTCCTGACGTACTGGCTCGGAATACCGAATCTTAAGGAACCTGCTATCATTACGGTATCCAAACGGGATTGATCATGGGCCAGCGGTTGTTCGTCGGGCAAGCACGCGAAGTCCGATCATCGAATGCTTCCCGATGCCGCCGGTCCCGATCGCTCTGCACGAGAGGGCTCGGCATCGAGCTGTTGGCGCACGCCCATGCGCATCTCGGCGGCGAGGATCGCCATCAGCTCGGCGGCGGGCATCGGCCGCGCCAGGGCCGCACCTTGGCCGGCCCACTGCGCGCCGTATCCGTCTTCCCCGGCGGCCTGCGCGGCCGCGTTGAGCGCCTTGCCGGCGTCGTAGGCGATCGGATAGTCCGGGCTCGCGAGACCGGTCGCGGCACCCCACTCGGTGAAGCGGTTCCGGATGCAGCGGGCGGGCCGGCCCGAGATGGACCGGGTCATCACGGTGTGTTCCGCGCCCGGCCCGGACAGCGCCGCGCGGTAGGCGCGGTCCGCGCCGCTCTCCGGACACGCGACGAAGGCGGTGCCGAGCTGGGCCGCGACCGCACCGAGGTCGAGCGCCGCCCGGATGCCGCGTCCGTCCATGATGCCGCCGGCGGCGATCACCGGAAGGCCGGACCTGACCACCAGCAGCCGCGTCAGCGCCATCGTGCCCAGGCAGTCGTCGGCCGCCTCGGTATCGAAGATGCCCCGGTGCCCGCCCGCCTCGTAGCCCTGCGCCACCACCACGTCGATGCCGGCCCGCCTCGCCACCTCGGCCTCGGCGAGGTTCGTAGCGCTCGACAGCAGGAGGCAGCCGGCCGCCTTCAAGTCGCGGATACGGTCGTCGTCCGGCAGTCCGAAATGGAATCCCACCACCGGCGGGGCCAGCTCGAGGAGTGTCGCGACCATCTCGCCATCGTCGCTGAAGCCCCGGTAGATCGTGCGGAGCATCGCCGGCGGTTCGGCCCCGAAGCTCCTGAACAGCGGTGCCAGCGCCTGCAGCCAGGCGGCCTCGCGCTCCTGGTCGCTCTGCGCCCGCGCGTGGACGAACAGGTTGACGTTGAAGGCGCGGTCGGTGCGGGCGCGCAACGCGCCGATCATCGCCCGGGCGCCAGCCGCGTCGGTCGCACCCAGCCCGAGAGAGCCAAGCCCGCCGGCGTTCGAGACCGCGGCGGCCAGCGTCGGGGTCGATACGCCGGCCATCGGCGCCTGCACGATCGGCAGCGAGAGCGCCAGACGATCAAGAACGGACATGGGATCCCCCTTCGGGCGAGCGCCGGGCGACCGGCCCGGCGATGAGGCACAGCGCCGGTGACGTCATACAGTTGGCAGCGGGCGCGGGAGAAGGGCGCGGGCCGGTGCTTGCGGCGTGGGGCGGCCGGCCCGTAAGACCGTGCGCGGCGGCGGCGGGGCGGCGCGGGAGGATGGATGCGACGCTGCGAGGCGCCTGCTTGGCCGATGGACGGACGGCCCTGGGGCACGCCGGATGCGGCGCTTCAGGGCGAGCCGGCGGAGACGGGACCGGCGGCGCTGACGCGGGCGCTGCGGGGCGTCCTGTCGGAAAACCGGGCCGGCGGCGCCGTGCCGACCGGCATGGAGCTGGCGGCGGCGGTGCTGTGGAGCCGCTTCCTGCGGTTCGACGTCGCCGATCCACGCTGGGCCGACCGGGACCGGTTCGTGCTGTCGTCGGGGCGGTTCCAGCCACTGCTGCGGGCGCTGCTGCGGCTGACCGGGCATGGCCAGGTGCCGCCGGGCTGCGCGTTCGGCTGGCATCCGGCGGTGGAAACGGCGGCCGGGCCGCCGGGACAGGGATTTGCCACCGCGGTCGGCATGGCGCTGGCGGAACGGGCGCTGGCGGGGCGGTTCGGCCGCACGCTGGTCGATCACCGGACCTGGGTGCTGGCCTGCGAGAGCGACCTCGCCGCCGGCGTGGCGCTGGAGGCGGCGGCGCTGGCCGGGCGGTCGGAGCTGGGTAAGCTGGTGGTGCTGTCCGGGGCCGTGCCGGGATGCGACGGGGGCCGAACTGGGTCGGGCGCCGGGCCGGGATCCGACGCCATCACGCGGTTCGTGGCCTCGGGCTGGGCGGTGCGGCGAGTCGATGCCGGCGACCCGGAGGCGATCGCGGCAGCGCTGGCCGGGGCGATGCGGGTGCGCCGCCCGACGCTCGTCGCTTGCCATGGCGGACCCGCCGAGGACGACTGCGCGGGCGATCCGGCGGCGTTGGCCGCGTGGCTGGCATCCTGGCTGGCCTGCGGGCGGCGCGGCGCTGGCACGCGACGCGGCTGGCTGCGGCGGCTGGCGCGGCATCGCCAGCGGGCCGAGTTCGAGCGCGGCTGCGGCGGCGACCCGTCTCCCGGCTGGCAGCAGGGCTGGGAGCTCGAGTGGCGCCGGGAGGCGCCGCGAGATCCCTCGACGCAGGGCGCGGGGCGGCACGGGCTGGCGCTGCTGCGCGGGCTGCTGCCGGAGCTGGCCACCCTGCACTCGACCGCGGGGGCGGCACTGCTGGCCGAGCCGCCGGGGCCCCGGGACTGGCCGTGCGGGGTGCAGGAGCACGGCATGGCGGCGCTGGCGAACGGGCTGTCGCTGCACGGCGGCCTGCGGCCGGTGCTGGCGGCGGCGTTCGTCTCGATCGACCGCATGCGGCCGGCGCTGCGGCTGGGCGCGCTGATGGGCCAGCCGGTCATCTACCTGCTCGCTGGCGATGGGCCCGGCATAGGGGATGGTGCCGGCCTGCAGCCGGTGGAGCAGCTGGCCAGCCTGCGGGCGATGCCGGAGGTGCGGGTGTTCCGGCCGGCCGATGCGGCCGAGGTCGAGGCCTGCTGGACGCTGGCCCTCGCGCACGACCGGGCGCCCAGCCTGATCGCGCTCAGCCCGCATTGCGAGGCCGCCTGCCCCGTCCTTGTTCCGGCAGAGGCGGAGCGGCGGGCGGCGGCCCGGGCCGGCTGCGCCCGGGGCGGCTACATGCTGGCCGCGGCGGGTGCGGCGCCGGGGGGGACGCTGATCGCCACGGGGCCAGAGGTGGCGGTGGCGCTGCGGGCGCGAGCGGCGCTGGGATCGGCGGGAATCCCGGTCGCGGTGGTGTCGCTGCCGTGCTGGGAGTTGTTCGCCGACCAGCCGGCATCCTATCGTGAGGACATTCTGGGGACGGCGCCCCGGATCGGCATCGAGGCGGCGTCCGGTTTCGGCTGGGAGCGCTGGCTCGGGGCCGACGGCGTCTTCATCGGCATGGACGGATTCGGGCCGGCCGCGCCGGCGGACACGCCCCACCCCCGGTCCGGCATCACGCCGGAACTGGTGGCGGGGCGGGTGCGGCGTCACCTTGGCCTGGGCTCAGGGCCTGGCTCGGGGCCTGGGCTTGGGGCCTGGGCTAGGCCAACCGGCGCCCTGACGGGCGGGGCGCCATAAACGCGCTGCAAGCGCTTTGGAAGGGACACGATCGATGGCTGTCAAACTCGCGATCAACGGCTTCGGCCGCATCGGCCGGCTGGTGCTGCGGGGCATCGTCGAGAGCGGCCGCACCGACGTCGAGGTGATCGCCATCAACGACCTGGGCTCGGTCGCCGACAACGCGCACCTGCTGCGCTACGACAGCGTGCACGGCCGCTTTCCCGGCACCGTCACCGCCGGGGACGACACCATCACGCTGGAGGCGAACGGCCGCACCTACGGGCCGATCAAGGTCTCGGCCGAGCGTGACCCGTCGAAGGTGCCCTACCAGGGCGTCGACGTGGCGATGGAATGCACCGGGCTGTTTACCAAGAAGGAGGCGGCGGCGCAGCTGATCGCGGCCGGCGCCCGCAAGGTGCTGGTGTCGGCGCCGGCGGACGGGGTCGACGCGACGGTGGTCTTCGGCGTCAACCACGACGTCATCACCGCCGAGATGACCGTCATCTCGAATGCCTCGTGCACCACCAACTGCCTGGCGCCGATGGCCAAGGTGCTGGACGCCGCCTACGGCATCGAGCGCGGCTACATGGTCACCATCCACTCCTACACCGGCGACCAGCGCACGGTGGACACGCTGCACAAGGACCCGCACCGGGCGCGGGCGGCGGCGCTGAACATGATCCCGACCTCGACCGGGGCGGCGCGGGCGGTCGGCCTGGTGCTGCCGCAGCTGAAGGGGCGCCTCGACGGCACCGCGATCCGGGTGCCGACGCCCAACGTCTCGCTGGTCTCGCTCGACTTCGTGCCGGCGAAGGTGCCGGGCTCGGTCGCCGAGGTGAACGGGTTGTTCAAGGACGCCGCCGCGGGGGCGCTGCGGGGCATCCTGGTCTATTCGACCGATCCCTGCGTTAGCACTGACTTCAACCACGCGCTGGCGTCCTGCTCGTTCGACGCCACGCAGACGGCGCTGATCGATGGCGGCAAGCTGGTGCGGGTGTGCGGCTGGTACGACAACGAGTGGGGGTTCTCGAACCGCATGGCCGACACCGCCGCGGTGTTCGGAGCGCTCTGAGGTGGTGACGGCGGCGACCTTCCGGACCATCGACGACCTCGACTGCAAGGGGAAGCGCGTGCTGCTGCGCGCCGACCTCAACGTGCCGGTGCGGGACGGCCGCATCACCGACCTCACCCGGCTGGAGCGGCTGACGCCCACCATCCGCGAGCTCGCCGACAAGGGCGCGCGGGTGGTGGTGATCAGCCATTTCGACCGTCCTAAAGGCAAGCGGGTGCCGGAGATGTCGCTCGCACCGGTGCGGGACGCGCTGGCCCGCGTGCTCGGCCATCCGGTGGTGTTCGCGCCGGACTGCGTCGGACCCGACGCCGAGGCGGCGGTCTCCACCCTGAAGGACGGCGAGGTGCTGGTGTTGGAGAACACCCGCTACCACGCCGGCGAGGAGGCCAACGACCCGGAGCTGTCGCTGGCGCTGTCCCGGCTCGCCGACATCTACGTCAACGACGCGTTCTCGGCTGCCCACCGCGCACACGCCTCGACCGAGGGGGTGGCGCGGCACCTGCCGGCGCATGCCGGGCGGCTGATGCAGGCCGAGCTCGATGCGCTCACCCTGGCGCTGGAGAACCCGGAGCGGCCGGTGGGCGCGGTGGTCGGCGGTGCCAAGATCTCCACCAAGCTCGACCTGATCGGCAACATCCTGGCCCGGGTGGACGTGCTAATCATCGGGGGCGCCATGGCCAACACCTTCCTGGCAGCGCAGGGGGTCGAGGTCGGCCGCTCGCTGCAGGAGGCCGACATGCACGACACCGCGCGCGCCATCCTGGCGCAGGCGGAGGCCCGCGGCGCCCGCATCCTGCTGCCGACCGACGCGGTGGTGGCGCGCGAGTTCAAGGCGGGTGCGGCTAACGAGACGGTGGCGATCGGCGCGGTGCCGGCGGACGCGATGATCCTCGATGCCGGGCCGCTGACGGTGGCGCACCTGGCGGCGGAGGTCGCGAAGCTGCGCACGCTGGTCTGGAACGGGCCGCTGGGCGCGTTCGAGATCGAGCCGTTCGACGTCGGCACCAACACGTTGGCGCGCGCCGTCGCCGACCTCACCAGGGCGGGCACGCTACGCTCGGTGGCGGGCGGCGGCGACACGGTGTCGGCGCTGCGCCATGCCGGGGTGGCGGACGAGTTCAGCTACGTGTCCACGGCCGGCGGCGCGTTCCTGGAGTGGCTCGAGGGTAAGACGCTGCCGGGCATTCAGGCGCTGCAGTCGCTGCGGGGCGTGGCCTGGCCGAGCTGATCCGGCGGCGGCCGTTAACCGGACGTTAGGGGTGGCGGCGGATGATCGGCGGCGATGATCCCGAGCACCTCCCTGGCCGCATTCTCGACCGCCGGCGGCAGCGCCACGGGCGCGCGTGCTGCCGCGACGCCGATCACCGTGTCGCTGCCGCCGGGTCGGGCGGCGGCGGCGACGCGGACCCAGCAGGGTGCGGCGGGCAATGGGACGGCGGACAGCGCACAGGCGGGCAGCGCACAGGCGGGCAGCGCGGCGGATCGGCAGCTGCGCCGCGGCAACCGGTTGGATATCCTGGCGTAGCAGGCTGGAGGTTTCCGGCCGCAGGAGAAGCCGGCAGCGCCGGTGCCGGGGATTTGGATCACTTTCCGCATCGCAGGGTTACGGATCGTTGATTCGCGGTTGATAAATCCGGGCGCGTCGATCACGGTCGCGGCATGTCACGGTTCGTACGGATCAGGCCGGAGGGGGACGAGCGCGAGAGGCTGTCCTGCCTCGATTGCGGCCATGTCGAGTACGAGAACCCAAAAATCATTGTGGGCTCGGTGGTGGTGTCGGAAGGCCGTGTGCTGCTCTGCCGCCGGGCGATCGAGCCGCGCCGCGGCTACTGGACGCTGCCGGCGGGCTACCTGGAGCTGGGCGAGACCACGGCCGAGGGCGCCGTACGCGAGTGCCTCGAGGAGGCGACGGCGCGCATCGTGCTGGACGGCATCCTCGCCATCTACAACGTGAGCCGGATCGGGCAGGTGCATATCCTCTACCGGGCGCGATTCGCCGAGCCGGGCCCCCCGGACATCGCCGCCGGACAGGAGAGCGAGGCGGTCGGCCTGTTCGGCTGGGACGAGATCCCGTGGTCCGACATCGCCTTCCCGACGGTCGGTTGGGCGCTCGAGGCCTGGCGCGCGCATGGCGACGCGCCGCCGTCGGCGCCCTATGGCAACCCCGGGCAGGATCCGCGTGGCGAGCGCGGACTGTCGGACGACGCCCCTCGCCCAACCTCCTGGAGGCCGATGTGATGCGGCACATGACGTTCAGGCACGCCGCGGTCGCGGCGCTGGCGTTTGGGCTCGGCACCGCCGGCGGGCACGCGGCGGAGCCGTCGGGTGCGGCCGGCGGCCTGCAGACGATCGACACCACGAGCCTGGCGGGCAGCCAGACGACGATGCTGGCGGTTCAGGGGACGGGCATCGGCGCGACCGCGGGGGCCATGCCTGTGGCGCGTGACCTGGTGGTGCAGGCGCATGCGGCGGTGCTGCGGCCGGCGCCGGTACCGGACCAGGATCTCGACGCGCCCGCCCTGTCGCGGCAGGCGCTGGCGGAGCAGGACCAGGCCAGCCTGCAGCCGAGCTTCTATTCGGCGGCGCGGCGCGGCTTCTCCGGCGACGGCTTCGCTAACGGCTCGACGCTGGACGACGACCACGCCAACCGCCGCAAGCCCGGCGGCGGCGTGAGCCTGTCGATCCCGGTGCAGTAGCCCCTTTTAACCGATCCGTTGGCGGCGGCGCGCGGGGGATGATACCCTGCGCGTGTGCAGAGCGTGGATCGTCGCGACGCGGAAATGGCCGCACCTCCATCGCCGTCCGGTGCGGACACGGCCAGCGCCGCCGCGCGGGTGGCCGACGAGGCCATCGGGCTGCTCCGCGGCGGGGCCGCTGGCGTGCTGCTGTTCGGCGGCCTGGCGCGGGCGCCGGTGCCACGAATCCTGGACCGGGTGCGGGCGCTGCCGCTGGCGCCGGTGCGGTTCGATGTCGCGGACGGGACGATCGAGGGGCTGCGGGCCGAGGTGGAGCGGGTGCATGCGGCGCGGCCTGACGCGTCGACGCCGCTGCTGCTGGTGGTGGACGATGCCGACCGGCTCGGCGCGGCGCTGCTGCGCGAGCTGGAGCAGGCGGCTGCGGCGGCGGCCGAACTGGGCGGGCTGAGGTTCCTGTTCGTCGTCCCGAACGAGCGCGGGCAGGATCTCGCGGACGGGATGCGGCGGCAGGCGTTGCCGGCGCTGGCGCGGTGTATGGAAACCGGACTGCGCTGCGACCGGGCGGCTGTGGCGCCGGATGCCGGCGAGCGGCCGTATCGGCGACCGGATGCGCCAGCCGCGTCGGAGGCGGCGCCCCCGCCGGCGCGGCTGCCGAGGGTGCTGGTGGCGGGCGCCATCCTGGCGCTGCTGGCGGTGGTGCTGGCGGTCGGCATCTCGCACCTGTCGGCACCGCGGGTGACGCCGCTCTCGGTGCCGCCGCCGTTGAACCGTGCGCCACCGCCGATCCTGCCGGCCCCGACCCAGCCGGCCCCAACCCAGCCGGCTCCGCCGCAGCCAGCGGTCGCCGTGCCGGTGCCGGCCGTACCCGTTGCACCCGCACCCATGCCGCAGGCGCCCGTGATGCCGGCACCGGCGCCAATGCCGTCGCAGCCTGCGGCAGCCAGCCTGCTGCTGATCGCGAGGCCGGGCGACACGCTGGCCTCGCTCTATGCCCAGGTCTATCGGGGCACCGCGCCGCCGCCGTTCGCGCAGGTGGCGGCGCTCAACCCGGCCGTGATCGGGGTGGGGACGCGTCTGGTGTTCCCTGCCCCGGCCGCTGGATGGTCGCCTGCGCGCTGAGCCGGCCGGGGTGAGCGCGGATCAGCGGCCGGGGGTGTCGGGAACAGGCGTGTCGGTGACGGAGGTGTCATTGGCCTCTGCCGGGTCCGGCCGGGCATGCAGGGCGACGGCGCCGGTCTCGGCGAGGTCGCGGATCGTGCGGTCGTCGGTGACCGCCGCCGCCCGGACGTAGAGCGCGTAGGCCCGGGTGGCGTTTGCGGTCACGCCCATGCCGTTCTCGTAGCACCAGCCGAGGTCGTAGAGCGCGAGGGCTGAGGCTGGACCGCCAGCGGCGGCGGCCTGCCGGAACAGCACGACGGCGTTGGCGGTCTCCTGCGGCTGGCGCGACAGCAGCGCCCGCTGCGCCTGCAGGAAGGCGGTACTGTCGTCGGGGGCGGGGGCGCTGTGCGTGACGACCCGGCGGGTGGCGTCGGCAGGCGGTCTCGGCAGGTAATCGACAGCGGCGCTGGCGCCGTCGCGAGCGGCGGCCTGGAACAGCTGCTCCGCCTCGGCGGGCGAGCGCGGCACGCCGTCGCCGGAGCGATACATCAGGGCGAGGTTGTATTCGGCGCGGCTGTCGTGCAGCGCCGCGGCGCGCCGATACCAGCGCGCAGCCTGTCGGTGATTGCGGGCGATGCCGATCCCGGAATCGTAGGAGATGGCGACGTTGAACATGGCAATCGGATCGCCAAGCCCGGCGGCGCGGCGATACCATTCGACCGCTTCCGCTCGATCCTGCCGGACGCCCTCGCCGGTGTCATACATCACGCCGACATAGCGGGCGGCGCGCGGATCGCCGGCGATCCCGGCCACAGTCAGCGCCACGTAGGCCTCCGCGAAGCGGCCCTGGCGGAAGTCGGCGAGGCCGCTCCGGACGTCGGCACGGGCGGGCACGGCGGAGCCTGCCGCCAGCAGGACGGCGACGAGGATCCGTACTTTCACGAAGAAATAACTCTTATCGAATACACAACGACGTGTCTTCGCAACGGCGTGATCCTCTGCGACGTTTAGTGTCAATTGAGTTCCTGAAATTTGGCGACCGGCCGACCGTTCTGCCAGGGATCATGTCGGGCAAGTTCCACCGAGTCACGCGTCGTCACGCCTCGTCACGCTTTTGTAAGGGCACATCATGCGGCAATCAGTCTCGAGGTACCTTCGCATCGCCGTCGCGGCGTCCATGGCAGCAGGGGCTTCGGCCTGTGCCCAGGTCTCGCCTGGGGAAAATCATGCCGCCGCCGTAGTGCAGGCGCCGCCGAACGTGCCGCTCGCGACCAAACCGACCACGGGCCAGGAAGTCGGTGCGGTGGTCAACGACAAGATCCAGATCACGTTCCCCGACGGTGGTGCAAAGATTACACCGGCGGCCGCCAAGCAGCTCGATCTGGCGGCGAGACTATTCAGGGATGCAAACCCAGTCCTGATGTTCACTAGCGGCTATGCCGACAATACCGGAGATGAATACGGCAACCTGCTGCTGTCGGCGCGGCGGGCGCAGGCGGTCAAGGAAGGGTTGGTGGCGCGCGGCATCCCGGCCGACCGGCTGCTGCTGCAGGCCTTCGGGACGTCGGAGCCGGCCGATCCAGCCGATCCCAACGCCGCCTCCAATCGCCGCGTCGTGGTAACCTGGCGTCTGCTCTGAGGCATCCCGGCTGAGCCGTACGAGAAGGCAAGGGGCTCTGCCCCCGGACTCCGCCAAAGCCTTGCCTTTGGAAACCTTCAATCACAGACCGGAGCTCAGATCGGCGGGAGCTCCGTCAGCCTGACGCTGTCGCCGACAAGCCCACGGGCGAACTCCGCCGCCGAGAACGGCCGCAGGTCTTCCGCCGTCTCGCCGACGCCGACCGCGTGCAACGGCAGACCGAAGCTCTCCGCCAGGGCGACCACGATGCCGCCGCGGGCGCTGCCGTCGAGCTTGGTCACGATGAGGCCGGTGACGGCCACCAGGTCGCGGAACACCCTCACCTGCTCGATCGCGTTCTGGCCGGTGGTGGCGTCCAGCACGAGGAGCACCGAATGCGGCGCCGTGTCGTCGAACTTGCGCAGCACGCGGATGATCTTGGCCAGCTCCTCCATCAGCGCGCCCTTGTTGTGCAGGCGGCCGGCGGTGTCGATCAGCAGTAGGTCGGCATCCTCGGCGCGGGCGCGGCGGAGCGCGTTGAAGGCGAGGCCGGCGGCATCGGCGTTGGGCGGGCCGGCGATCACCGGCACGCCGACGCGCTCGCCCCAAATCTGAAGCTGCTCGACGGCGGCCGCGCGGAAGGTGTCGCCGGCAACCAGGATCGGGCGCAGGCCGGCGCGCGCATGATGCAGCGCCATCTTGCCAATGGTGGTGGTCTTGCCGGTACCGTTGACGCCGACCACCAGCACCACGTGCGGCCGCAGCGCGGGGTCGGGCACGAAGGGGATTGCGACCGGCTCCAGCACGCGGGCGATTTCGGCCGAGAGGGCGACGCGCACCTCCTCGTCGGTGACCTCGCGGCCGAAGCGGCTGCGGCGAAACTCGCCGATGATGCGGCCGGCCACGGCGGGGCCGAGATCGGCGGCAATGAGAAGGTCCTCCAGCTCCTCGAGCGCCGCATCGTCGAGGCGGCGGTGCGCGAACGCGGTGGCGAGGTTGCCGCCCAGCTTCTGCGTGCTGCGGGAGAGGCCTTCCTTGAGGCGGTTGAAGAAGCCGAGCGCCATGGTGCCTCGCAAGCGGGGACGCCGACCCGAATGGACGGCGCCGTGTCCGGATGTGGGGTGCCAGCATCGGGGCGTCGTGACAATCTGGGCCCTGCGCAACCGCAGAGCATGGGCCAGCCGTAGCGAACGCTGAACCTTGGGGCGGCCACCGTTGGTCTGCTCAGGAACTGGGTTCTTCGCGGTGGCGGAAAGCTGGATCTTCCCGGCCGCATCCGCATCCCCGCTCCCGTGCCCGGCTGGCAACGGGAGCTCTTCTTGGGTCAGGCCGGCAGCCGATGATGATCCCGAGTGTCGTCGGCGTCCCCGTCCCGGCTGCCGTGTCGCTGCGGCGACGCCAATACGCGTCAGAAACCGCTGGGCGTGATGATCGTCGGGAAGACCCCGTTGCGTGGGTTGTAGGTGGCTCCCGCGTTTGCGTAGGGGATCAGATGGCCGGTGATCAGCTCCGCCTGCCGCTGCTTCAGATAGGCGTCGGCGTGGGGTCTGATCGTGAACGGGACCTTGGCGTTCAACGCGACCTGTTGCAGTCCGCCGCTCCCGGTCAGGTCAGGCTTCGGGACGCCGCAAGTGGCCACCGCGTTCGTGAACGAGGCGCCGAGCTCGTAGACCTGATGGCGCAGGCAAGGAACGTCGCGGCCGGCCAGCCTGTCTGCGGGAGGCGCTTCGGTGGAACAGGCACCGAGCAGCGGGAGGATGAGGCAGGCCGCGGCCAGGCGCATGGTCGTGCTCCGATCACGCCGACCGTGCGCCGCGAGCGTCATCGCGGGCAAGCGCAAACGTCGCGGCCGCCTTGGGCAGGTGACAGGCCTGGCCGAACTCGGTCAGGCTTTGGCGGCAAGTGGGACGCTCCGGGAGCCATCCGCCGCGCTGGTCCTCGAGGGCGACGACATACTCGGCCGACCTCTGCGACGACATGCCGAGCGCGTTCGCCGCGGCCGTGCACGAGCCTGCGTCCACCGCCTTCGAACACTGCCGTGCTGGTGAGGCGCTCGAGTATTCCTGTAGTCCCGGGCCTGGCCGATGGGTCCTGGCGCCGGCAATTCGCCGGCAGACCGGGGTCATGCTTCGGTCGCGAGACTGACCTATGGAAGGCCAGGGCCCTGCCCTGGACCCGCTTCAGGCGAAGCCTTTGGCGATCGGCGGACCGGTCGGCGACGGCCGCCGCCTCCTGACCGTATGCCGTCGATGCCCGGTCGTGGTTATGGCACGTCCGATCCGACCGAACCTCGCGTGCGGGACGCGGTCGCTGCCGCGGGCGGAGGCCGTCCGGGATCGTCCATGAAGTCGAGGAAAGCGTCGTGGCTCTCGAAGGCGGGTGGCTTGCCGGCCGTCCGCCATGGCGGCAGCAGGGCCGCGGGAGACGGAGCGTGGGGCACAGCGGCGGCCGCCTCGCCCGGGGCCACGGGTGCGGAGGCGGGTGGCGATGGGTCGTCATCAAGCGCCTCCAGCAGGGCGCCGAAATCCTTCCAGGTCTGGCCGCCCTCGGCGTGCAAATCGGTGCCGAGGCGCAGGCTGTGCGGCACGATCGGGATCGGCCCGTCGGGGCCGGGGTGCGCCGCGCCGCCGTGGCTGGCGCCCTCCAGCACCTCGGGCGGCAGCGTGATCTGGAACGAGACCGGGATGCGGACCCAGCCCAGGGGCAGCGGCCCGTCGTCCAGCGGATCGGGCGGCGGCGGCTCGCCGTAGGTCACGGTGGCCTGCATGGTGAATGGGATCAGGACGTCGTTCATACCGCGGCGCCTCGTGACAGGATGAGGCCGATCCTAGCCCGTCCCAAGGCGGGTCCGGAGCACCACGTCAGGACAGGCCCAGCATGACGTCGCCCCCATCCGCCACGGCGTCGACGATCTGGCCGCGCTCGCCCGCCGGGTGGGCGAAGCGGACCGGGGCGAACTGCTCGGAATGGCCGGCGGTGGGGGATTCCAGCAGCACGCGGAGCGGCTGGCCGGTTAGCGTGGCGTGGTAG
>CALMVO010000066.1 GCA_937873205.1 uncultured Acetobacteraceae bacterium | reverse complement strand
CCCCCCCCCCCCCCCCCCCCCCCCCCCCCCCCCCCCCCCCCCCCCCCTTCTTCCTAATGGAACAGCCCGGCCAGCGCCTGCGGGCGGTTGGTGATCAGGATCGTGGTGCGGCCGCGCATTAGCGTCGCCAGCCCGTCCAGCACCGCCAGTTCGGAGGCCGGATCCAGCCCCTCGGTCGGCTCGTCGAGCAGCAGGATCGGCGCGTCCCGGAGGAAGGCGCGCGCGATCGCCAGCCGGCGCGCCTAGCCGCCCGAGAAGCGCGCGCCGTTCTCGCCGACCACGGTCGAGAGTCCGTCCGGCAGCGCGGCGCAGCGCCCGCAGCAGCTCGTCGTCGGCCGCATCCGGCCGCGCCAGCCTCAGGTTCTCGCGGATGCTGGTGTTGAACAGGTGCGTCTGCTGCCCCACTACGCTGCACGATCCGCGCACCGTCTTGCCGCACAGCGCTGCGCAGCTCGGCACGGATCGCCACCACCCGCCGCCCCGGCCCGCCAGCGGCAGCGCCACGCCTGCGCCCACGAGGCCGGCCGCCAGCACCAGCGCCGCAGCGCCGCTGAACAGGGCCAGGAAGCCCACCAGCAGCGACGTGCTCAGCAGCGCGGCCACGCGGAGGTAGAGGGTGTCGAGGCGGGCCAGCAGCACGGAAAGCGAGTTCTCGACCATCACTGTCACGCGTCCGGAGCGCGGCATGCCGGCGAGACCGGCGCGTCGGGTGCAGTGCACAATGAACAAGGCGGTCGCCGCATGGACGGTCCTGGGTCACGTTCCCGTGAAGCAGGATTGCGTCCTGGCTGATGCAGGCAGTGCTTGGACGGGACGATCCATGCGTGGAAACCCCGCGCTGCCGTGCGGCGGGCTCGATCGTAATCGGCCGGGCTCCGGGGTGCGCCTCGGCTCGGACAGGCCGACCGGCGGGCGCGGTCACCGACCTCTGCCGGATATTTCGGAACCATCCAGGTATGAGGCGCATGCGCCTCATTGGGGATCGGGCACGATCTGGAGCGGGCGAAGGGATTCGAACCCTCGACCCCAACCTTGGCAAGGTTGTGCTCTACCCCTGAGCTACGCCCGCGCTCCGTTCGGTCGCGGGTCTTAGAGGCGTTTGCACGCCGAGACAAGAGGCCTCGCAGCGGCATAGGGGGTCGCCGCCGGCCGCGGCTTGCGCCGGACACGGCGTGCGACAATGTTACCCGCCAAAGCAGGTTGCGGCGACGCCACGTCATCCACGGCACGGGATCGAACCACATGGACTACATCATCGGCCAGTCGGCGAAGGCGGGTGCGGCTCCCGGCCCAGCGGCCGGCCGGGTCCAGGACCAGGGCGGGATCGCCCCCAGTGCTGGTGCCAGTGCCGGTGCCGATGCCGACATCATCGTCGACGGCGACCAGCGCACCTTCATGGCCGACGTCATCGAGGACAGCCGGCGCGTGCCGGTGCTGGTTGATTTCTGGGCGACCTGGTGCGGACCCTGCAAGACGCTGACGCCGGCGCTGGAGAAAGTCACCCGCGCCGCCGGCGGCCGCATCAAGCTGGTCAAGATCGACGTGGACGCCAACCGCGCCCTGGTCGGCCAGCTTTCCCAGCTCGGCCTGCCGCTGCAGTCGGTGCCGACCGTGGCCGCGTTCTGGCAGGGCCAGATCCTGGACATGTTCCAGGGTGCCCAGTCCGAGAGCGAGATCAAGCGCTTCGTCGAGTCCCTGCTGAAGGCCGCGGGCGGCGCCATGCCGTCGGCCGACCTGCTGGCGGAAGCGCGGCTGGCGCTGGACGAGGGACAGGTCGAGGAAGCGGCGGCGCTGTTCTCGGCGCTGCTGGAGCAGGAGCCGGAGAGCCCGGAGGGCTGGGGCGGCCTGATCCGGGCGCTGCTGGCTCTGGGCGACGAAGACGGCGCCAAGTCGGCGCTGGAGCAGGTGCCGGCCAAGATCGCCGGCCATGCCGAGATCACGGGTGCCGGCTCGGCGCTGGCGCTCGCCGAGGAGGGCCGCCGCGTCGCCGACGGGCTGGACGGCATCCGCGCACGGCTGGCGGCGGACGCCGACGACCACGCGGCGCGCTACGAGCTGGCGACCGGTCTGAACGGGCTGGGCCAGCGCGCCGAAGCGGCGGACGCGCTGCTGGAGATCCTGCGCCGCGATCGCAGCTGGAACGAGGGCGCCGCCCGGCTGCAGCTGATCCGCTTTTTCGAGGCGTGGGGCTTCGAGGAACCGGCGACGCTGATCGCGCGCCGTAAGATGTCGGCGCTGCTGTTCAGCTGAGCCGCGCCGTGAGATTAGGGTATGAGATCCGGGACGGTTCGGGAGACAGGTGATGGCCGGCCAACGCGATCCCCGTCGGGTGCCCCGCCTGCGCGACCTGCGGATCGGTTCGCTGCCGACCGAGCTGCCGGTGTTCCCGCTGCCCGGCGCCCTGCTGATGCCGCGGGGCCGGCTGCCGCTCAACATCTTCGAGCCGCGCTACCTGGCGCTGGTCGAGGACGCGCTGGCGGGCGACCGCCTGTTCGGCATGATCCAGCCGAGCGAGGGGCCGGCCGAGGAAACCGGCGGAGTGGCGTCGGACCACGATGTGCCCGGGGACGAGGTGGCGCCCGGCCTGTTCGCGGTCGGCTGCATCGGCCGGATCATGTCGTTCAACGAACGCGAGGACGGCACCTGCAGCATCGCGCTGGCCGGCATCGCGCGCTACCGGGTCGGCCGCGAGCTGGGCGGCCTGCGCGGCTACCGCAGGCTGTCGGTCTCGTATTTCGGCTACGCGCACGATCTGGACGAGGTCGAGGCGATCGACTTCGATCGCGAGGCGCTGATCGACACGCTGCGCCGGTACTTCGCTCATCGCGGCTTCGAGGCGCGCTGGGAGGCGATCGAGCAGATGGACGACGAGACGCTGCTGACCACGCTCGGCATGATCTGCCCGTTCCCGCCGGCCGAGAAGCAGGCTCTGCTGGAGGCTCGCACCCTGGCCGATCGCGCCCGCACGCTGCAGACGCTGCTGCAGATGGCCGAGCACGAGATGGAGCCCGGCGGCGGCCGGTCGCACGCGGTTTGATGTGGAAGGCATGACGATGACCGAAGCGCCTCCGCCGGCATCGCCCGCCCGTCCCGCAGCCGTCGATCCGCGGCTGCTGGCGATCCTGGTCTGCCCGGTGACCAAGGGCGAGCTCGTCTATGACCGTGACGCCGGCGAGCTGATCAGCCGGCAGGCCGGGCTCGCGTTTCCGGTCCGCGACGGCATCCCGATCATGCTGCCCGACGAGGCGCGCGTGCTGGCCGACTGACGCCGACTAACGGGGTCGCCGGCCGATCTGGAACGCCGACGGATAGGTCACCACGCCCATGTCCCCCTCCAGCGCGCCGGGGGCGAGCGGCAGCGCCATGAACGCTTCGCCACCGCGGAATGGCGTGCGCAGGCGTCGTGCCAGCTCGGCGCTGAAGCCGAACCTCGGGTAGTAGGTCGGGTGGCCGAGCACCACGACCGCCTCCACCGCCTGCGCCCGCGCCGCGGCGAGGCCGGCCGCCACCAGACGGCCACCGATTCCCCGCCCCTGCTGGTCCGCGTGCACGGCCATCTCGGCCAGCGCCAGTGTCGCGACCGGGCGATCGCCGATCCGGATGCCCACCGCGGCGAACAGGATGTGGCCGATCAGCTCGTCGCCTTCCGTGGCGACCAGGACGATGCGGGCCTCCCCGGCATCCCGCAGCGCATCGACCAGCTCGGCCTCGTAGTTGCCGACGAAGGCCTGACGATATAGCAGGCCGACCAGCCCATGATCCTCAGCCGTCTCGGGGCGTATTTCCATCGCCGCCAGGGTGCCCGGCCCGCGGCAGCCCTGTCCACCGCGAACCGTCAGTTCCGGCTCTTGTCGACCAGCCGGTTCTGGCCGATCCACGGCATCATCGCGCGCAGTTTGGCGCCGACCTGCTCGATCTGGTGCTCGGCGTTGCGGGCGCGCACCGCCTTGAAGCCGACCTGGCCCACCTTGTTCTCGAGAAGCCAGTTGCGGGTGAAGGTGCCGCTCTGGATGTCGGCCAACACGCGCTTCATCTCGGCCTTGGTCTCGGCGGTGATGATGCGCGGGCCGGTGACGTACTCGCCGTATTCGGCGGTGTTGCTGATCGAGTAGTTCATGGTCGAGATGCCGCCCTCGTAGATCAGGTCGACGATCAGCTTCACCTCGTGCAGGCACTCGAAATAGGCCATCTCCGGTGCGTAGCCGGCTTCCACCAGCGTCTCGAAGCCAGCCCGGATCAGCTCGACCAGGCCACCGCACAGCACCGCCTGCTCGCCGAACAGGTCGGTCTCGCACTCCTCGCGGAAGTTGGTCTCGATGATGCCGGCCCGGCCGCCGCCGATGGCGCTGGCGTAGGACAGCGCGATCTCGAGCGCGTTGCCGGACGGGTCCTGCGCCACCGCCACCAGGCAGGGCACGCCGCCGCCGCGCTGATATTCCGAACGCACGGTGTGGCCGGGGCCCTTGGGCGCGATCATGAACACGTCGAGGTCGGGCCGCGGCTCGATCACCCGGAAATGTACCGCGAGCCCGTGCGCGAAGGCGAGTGCGGCGCCCGGGCGGAGGTTGCGGTGCAGGTGCTCGCCGTAGAGGTCGCCCTGCAACTCGTCCGGGGTCAGCACCATGACCACGTCCGCCCAGGCCGCCGCCTCCGACGGGCCCATAACCCGGATGCCGGCGGCTTCGGCCTTCGCGATGCCGGCCGAACCGGGGCGCAGGCCCACCACCAGCTCGGCGAGGCCGCTATCCTTCAGGTTGTTGGCGTGGGCGTGGCCCTGGCTGCCGTAGCCGATGATCGCGACCTTCCGGCCCAGGATCAGGTTCAGGTCGGCGTCGCGGTCGTAATAGACGCGCATGGAATGGCTCCTCGTAGGGGTCAGATGGTCTTCGGACCGCGCGCGATCGCGGCGATCCCGGTGCGGGACACCTCGACCAGGCCCAGCGGCCGCATCAGGTCGATGAAGGTCTCGATCTTCTCGCTGGCGCCGGTCAGCTCGAACACGAAGCTGCCGGTGGTGCTGTCCACCGCCCGCGCCCGGAACGCCTCCGCCAGCCGCAGCGCCTCGGTGCGCGGCTCGCCCGTGCCGACCACCTTGATCAATGCCATCTCGCGCGCGACGTGCGGCCCGATCTGGGTCAGGTCCGAGACCCGGTGCACCGGCACCAGCCGATACAGCAGCGCCTTGATCTGCTCGATCACCATCGGCGTGCCGGACGTCACGATGTTGATGCGCGACTTGTTGCCGCCATCCTCGACCGGCGCCACGGTCAGGCTCTCGATGTTGTAGCCGCGGCCGGAAAACAGCCCGATCACGCGCGCCAGTACGCCGCTCTCGTTCTCCACCAGAACGGCGATCACGGCCGAGATCTGCGGGTCTTCCTGCATCGTCTGCCTTCAATAAAGGCCAGGGCTCTGCCCTGGACCCGCCAAAGGGCAGTCGCCCTCTGGAAACCGGTTTACAAGAAGTCCGTCGCCGCGCGCGTTTGAGAATGGGGTGTGCCGAGTGAGAGTGCCGCGCTGCGCGGCACGGCCGGCGTGGCCATCGAGAACCGAAGCGAAGCGGCCGCCTGGCCGTGAGCACCGGCATGCGCAGAGGGGGCGCGTCGGATCGCCGGCACAGCGCATTCTCAGATGCGCGGTCAGATCAGCATCAGGCCTTCGTCTGTGATCCTCGCCGCGCGGTCGCTCTGCTCTGGCCCCAAGATCATCTCGTTGTGGGCGGCGCCGGACGGGATCATCGGGTAGCAGTTCTCGGTCTCGTCAACGCAGATGTCGGCCACGACCGGCCCGTCATGCGCCAGCATGCGACGGATCACGTCGTCCAGCTCGCCCAGGCTGGTGGCGCGCATACCCGTCGCCTGGAACGCATCGGCCAGCTTGACGAAGTCCGGCAGCGACGCGCTGTAGCTCTCCGAGTAGCGCGAGCCGTGCAGCAGCTCCTGCCACTGCCGGACCATGCCCATGTAGCGGTTGTTCAGGATGAACAACTTCACCGGCAGCCGGTACTGCGCGATCGTGCCCAGCTCCTGGATGTTCATCAGCGTGGACGCCTCGCCGGCGATGTCGATCACCAGCGCGTCCGGATGCGCCACCTGCACGCCGACCGCGGCCGGCAGACCATAGCCCATGGTTCCCAGCCCGCCCGAGGTCATCCAGCGGTTCGGGCGGTCGTACTGGAAGTGCGTCGCCGCCCACATCTGGTGCTGGCCGACCTCGGTGGTGACGAAGGTGTCGCGCCCGGTCTCACGCGCCAGCGCGTGCAGCCGGCGGATCGCGTGCTGCGGCTTGATCACCGCCGACGGCGACGGGTCCTGCTTGTAGGCCAAGCTGTCGATGGCCCGCCAACCGTCGATCTGGCGCCACCAAGCGGCCAGCGTGTCCCGGTCCACGGGCACGTCGGACCACTCCCAGGCCTCGATCATCATGGCGATCGCGCGGCCGGCATCGCCCACCACGGGGATGTCCACCCGCACGATCTTGTTGATCGAGGAGGCGTCGATGTCGACGTGGATCTTGGTCGAGTGCGGCGAGAACGAGTCCAGCCGGCCGGTGACGCGGTCGTCGAAGCGGGCGCCCAGGTTGATCAGCACGTCGCAGCCATGCGTGGCGAGGTTCGCCTCGTAGGTGCCGTGCATGCCGAGCATGCCGAGGAACTGCGGGTCGGTGGTGGGGTAGGCGCCGAGCCCCATCAGCGTCGAGGTGCAGGGGAAGCCGGTCAGCCGTACCAGCCGGCCGAGCGCCTCGGAGGCGGCCGAGCCTGAATTGATCACGCCGCCGCCGGTGTAGAACAGCGGGCGCCGGGCGCGGCGCATCGCCGCCACCGCAGCCTGCACGGCCTCGCGCGCCGGCTCGCGCACCGGCCGGTAGGAGCGGTGCGGCGCCTCCGAGGCCGGAGTGTAGGAGGACGGACCGACCATGATGTCCTTGGGCAGGTCCACCACAACCGGCCCGGGCCGGCCGCTGCGGGCGACGTAGAACGCCTCGTGCAGGGTGCGGGCCAGATCGCCGGGGCGCTTCACCAGGTAGTTGTGCTTGGTCACCGGCCGGGTGATGCCGGTGGTGTCGGCCTCCTGGAAGGCGTCGTTGCCGATCATGTGGGTCGGCACTTGGCCGGTCAGGCACACCAGGGGGACGCTATCCATCAGGGCGTCGAGCAGCCCGGTCACCGCGTTGGTGGCGCCGGGGCCGGACGTCACCAGCACCACGCCAACCCGGCCGGTGGAGCGCGCATAGCCCTCCGCGGCATGCACCGCCGCCTGCTCGTGGCGCACGAGCACGTGACGGATCGCGTTCTGCTTGAACAGCGCGTCGTAGATCGGCAGAACCGCACCCCCGGGATAGCCGAAGATGACCTCGACCTGCTGCTCCTGCAGCACCCGCAGCACGATCTCGGCGCCATTCTGCACAGGCATGCTGAGGGCGGCGGACGGCGGCGCGGTCAGACTGTCCTTCAGGTCGGTGCTGGCGTTCATCTCGGGCTCCTGCCGCAGGGCGTCCGGCATGCCGAATCGCGACGGCGCCTGCTCTAGGCCGTCCGATCCGGACCGTCAACCGCCTGCACAACAAATGCTACCGATCGATCGGTCAAGCTTTCCATTTGTTGCGTCATACCAGCCATGCGCGTCTCAATAATGAAGGTCTGTGGTGTCAGCGGATGGTGCGCGAACCAGGTCGCCTGTCGCTTGGTGTAGCGCGCCTGCGCCTGCACCGCCCGGGCGGTCGCCTGCGGCAGCGCCAGATCGCCGCGCAGGACCGCCACCAGCTCCGGTACGCCGTGCGCCCGCATCGCCGGCAGCTCGGGCGGCAGCGATTGCGTCAGCAGCGCCGCCACCTCCTCCAGCGCGCCGGCCGCCAGCATGGCAGCGAACCGCGCCTGGATGGCGTCCCGCAGCGCCGGCCGCGGCGGCGCCAGCCGGATCGCCGCGAACCGGCAGGGGGCTGGCGGCAGGCCGGGGGCCGCGGTCCAGGCGGCGATGCCGCGTCCGGTGGCGCGCCACACCTCCCAGGCTCGCGCCAGCCGCTGCCCGTCGGCGGACCGCAACCGGGCGGCGCTGGCCGGATCGACCGCCGCCAGCCGCGCGTGCAGCGCCGGCGCGCCGACCTCGGCCAGCAGCGCCCGCGCCTCCCGCCGCACCGCCTCCGGCGGCTCCGGGATCTCGGCCAGCCCGTCGGTCAGCGCGCGCAGGTAGAGCCCGGTGCCGCCGCAGAGGATCGGCAGCCGTCCGCCTGCCCAGGCAGCCTCCAGCTCGGCCAGCGCCGCCATGCGCCACCAGGCGACGCTGCCGGGCTGTGCGGCCGGTCGCACACCGTAGAGGCGGTGCGGCGCCAGCGCCTCGTCCGCCGGCGTCGGCCGCGCGGTGAGGACGCGCAGCTCGCGATAGACCTGCATCGCGTCGGCGTTGATCACCACCCCGTCCAGCCGTCGAGCCAGCGCCAGCGCCAGCGCCGACTTGCCGCTGCAGGTAGGGCCGGCAACGATCAGGCAAGGTTTGCCCTGTAGGGTTCGCATGGCCGACCCGCCTTGCCTCATCGGATCATCCCTGCCACACGCCGAACACCAGAAGGGCCCAAGAACCCTCCGTCATGACATTGCCCTATACCCTGACGCTGGTGGCAAGGCGGGACGCCGTCACCCTCACCGCGCCGATGATCGAGGCGGCGCGCGAGCTGGTGGCGGGCCAGGCGGTGGTCGCGCTGTCACCCGGCGAGGCGGCCGACATCGCCTGCCCGGCGCTCTCTCCGGGCGGGCCCGACCTCGCCGCGATCCGCGCCCACCTCGCCCCGCATGCGGTCGACGTGCTGCTGACCCGGTCGCGCGGCCGCCGCAAGGGGCTGCTGGTCGCCGACATGGACAGCACCATCGTGGCCTCCGAGACCCTCGACGAACTGGCCCATCGCGCCGGCGTCGGCGAGCAGGTGGCGGCGATCACGCGGCGGGGCATGGACGGCGAGATCGATTTCGCAGGCGCGCTCCGCGCACGTGTGGCGCTGCTGCGCGGCCTCGACGAAGCGGCCCTCGAGGCGACCTGGGCCGAAACGCGTCTCAATCCGGGGGCCCGCACGCTGGTCGCCACCATGCGCGCCCACAACGCGCTGACCGCGCTGGTCTCCGGCGGCTTCACCTGGTTCAGCGGGCGGGTGGCGGCACTGTGCGGCTTCGACGTGCATCACGCCAACCTGCTGGGCTTGGCCGCCGGCCGGCTGACCGGCAGCGTCGCCGAGCCGGTGCTGGGGCGGGAGGCGAAGCGGGACTCGCTGCGCAGCCTGGCCGCCTCGCGCACGCTGCGCCTGGGCGCCACGCTGGCGATCGGCGACGGCGCCAACGATCTCGACATGCTGCGCGAGGCCGGGCTCGGCATCGCCTACCGCGCCCGGCCGGTGGTGGCGGACGGGGTCGCCAACCGGATCGAGCACGCCGACCTGCGCGCGGCGCTGTTCGCGCAGGGCTATCCGGCCACGGCGTTCGTCGAATGACGCGGCTCTGGGTGCTGTCCGACCTGCATTACGAGGCGGTGCGGTATCCGCGGGACTGCTGGCCGCGCCGGCCGGATTTTGACGTGCTGGTGGTGGCCGGCGACGTGTTCCAGGGCGACGCCGCCCAGTCGCTGCGGATCGTGGCGCAGCTCGCCGACGACCGGCCGGCCGTGTTCGTGATGGGCAACCACGAGTACTGGAACGGCGCCGTGCCGGCCGACCTGGAGCCCGCCCGCGAGCAGGCGGTCCGGCTCGGCGTCACCCTGCTGGAGGGCGACGAGGCGGAGATCGGCGGCCTGCGCTTCCTCGGCGGCACGCTGTGGGCCGACGGATGGCTCGGCGGCCGCGCGATCCAGCCCTCGGCGCTGACCGGGGAGCCGATCGAGGTCGCGGCCGGCGTGGAGGGCCATCGCCAGCTGACCAATGCCGATGCCGCACGCCTGCACGGCCAGCTGCGGACGCGGCTCGAGGCGCAGCTGGGCGGCGCCCGCGACGGCCGGCCGGTGGTGGTGGTGACGCACCACGCGCCGCATCCCCTCTGCATGCCCGAGCATCTCTGGGGCAGCTGGGCTGCCGGCAACTCGGCCTCCGACCTGTCGCATCTAACGGACACGGGCCTGGTCGACCTCTGGGTGCACGGCCACACCCATCGCACCCACGCCTTCACGCGGCCCGGCGGCACCCGCATCGTCACCAACGCCGCCGGCCCGCGCGCCGGCAACAGCGCCTTCGTGGACGACCTGGTGCTGTCGGTGATCCCCTCGAACGACCGCTCCCCCGCCCGGATAAAGATCATAGCCGAAGCCTGCTAGCCTCATGAAACGGAGTCCAGGGGCAGCGCCCCAGGCCTTCTCTTGAGAGGAGCCGCCATGTCCCTGCACCACGACCTCCTCGCCAAGGAGGCGCGCTACGGCGCCAGCAACTACAAGCCGCTCGACGTCATGCTGTCGCGCGGCGAGGGCGTCTGGGTCTGGGACCTGGACGGCCGGCGCTATCTCGACTGCCTGGCGGCCTATTCCGCGGTAAACCAGGGCCACTGCCACCCGCGCATCCTGGCGGCGCTGACGGAGCAGGCGGCACGGCTGACGCTGACCTCGCGCGCCTTCCACAACGACCAGCTTGGCCCGTTCTACGAGGAGCTGTGCACGCTGACCCGCTCCACCCGCGTGCTGCCGATGAACTCCGGCGCCGAGGCCGTCGAGAGCGCGCTGAAGGTCGCCCGCAAGTGGGCCTACCAGGTAAAGGGCATACCCCCCGGCCAGGCCGAGATCATCGTCTGCGACGGCAACTTCCACGGCCGCACCCTCTCGGTGATCAGCTTCAGCACCGACGAGGCCTCGCGCCACGAATTCGGGCCGTTCACGCCCGGCTTCCGGATCGTGCCCTATGGCGACGCGGACGCGCTGGCGGCCGCCATCACCTCCAACACCGCGGCCTTCCTGGCCGAGCCGATCCAGGGCGAGGCCGGCGTGATCATCCCGCCGCCAGGCTACCTGGCGCGCGCCCGTGCGCTCTGCACCGAACACGATGTGCTGCTGATCCTGGACGAGATCCAGACCGGACTCGGCCGCACCGGCACGCTGCTGGCCGAGGAGCATGACGGCATCGAGGCCGACCTCACCTTGATCGGCAAGGCGCTGTCGGGTGGCTTCTATCCGGTCTCGGCGGTGCTCAGCCACGAGGCGGCGATGGGCGTGCTGAAGCCGGGCGAGCACGGCTCGACCTTCGGCGGCAACCCGCTCGCCTGTGCGGTCTCCCGCATGGCGCTGCGGGTGCTGGTCGAAGAGGGCATGATCGGGAACTCGGCCGCGATGGGCCGCCGGCTGCAGGACGGGCTGGCGGCGATCCAGACCGGACAGGTGCGCGAGGTGCGCGGGCGGGGCCTGATGATCGCGGTCGAGCTCGATCCGGCGGCGGGGGGTGCCCGGCGCTATTGCGAGCGGCTGCGCGAGCTCGGCGTGCTGTGCAAGGAGACCCATACCCACACGATCCGGGTGGCGCCGCCGCTGGTCATCGATGCGGGTACGGTGGATTGGGCGGTCGATCAGTTCGCGACCGTGCTTGGCGAGAGGTGAAACCAAGGTAGGCCAGGAGCTTTGCCCCTGGACCCCGCCAGAGGCGCAGCCTCTGGACACCATTCACAAGGTGCATCCATGCGGCAGGCGATCCATGAGGTGACCATCGAGACGCGCGGGCGGGGGCTCGTGGCGTTCACAGGTGCGGTCACGCGGTGGGTTGGCAGCCAGGGGATCGGGACCGGGCTGCTGACGCTGTGGTGCCGGCACACCTCGGCGTCGCTCACGGTGCAGGAGAACGCCTCGCCGGAGGTCCTCGGCGACATCGAGCGATACTTCGAGGCGATCGCGCCGGAACAGCCGGGCCGCTACGCGCACGACGACGAAGGCCCGGACGACATGCCAGCTCACCTCCGCGCCATGCTGACCGGCGTGCAGCTCACGATCCCGGTGCGGGACGCGGCGCCGACGCTCGGCACCTGGCAGGGGATCTACCTGTTCGAGCACCGGCGGCGGCCGCACCGCCGCAGCGTGGCGCTGCACCTTATCGGGGAATGACCCGGCAGATCGTGCCCAGCGCCGGCAGATCCTGCCGGTGCCCGGAAGGCGGAAGGCGACCAGAACCGGGCTTCCGGCGATGATTCGGCTGGCACGGCTGTTGCAAACTGGCAGGTAACCCACCGGCTTCCAGCGAGAGCGTCCCGTCCGCCATGTCGATCAGCAGCATCCTGTCGAGTCTCGATCCCTTCTCCTCGTCGCCGGCATCCACGGCCGCCAGCACAGCCGGAAGCGCCGCCTCCAGCGCGTCGGCCAGCGGCAGCAGCGCGCTGTCGAGCTTCGCCAGCGACCTGCAGGCGATCCTGGATCCCGACACCGCCGGTGTCGCCGGGACCACGGCGACGACCGCGAGCTCGGGCACGACCGCGTCAGGCACCGCAATGGGCGCTGCCACAGCCAGCGGGACGGGTGCCGGTTCTGGTGCCGGTTCGAGCGCGAGTTCGAGCACCTCCGGCGCCCATGGTCACCATCATCATCATCATGCCGGCGGCGCCGGCGGCGGGAGCAGCAACCTGCTGGCCGCATTGGGATCGTCCGCTACCGGCATCACGTCCCCCAGCACCGCGCCCTCCGGCACGGCGAGCAGCACCGGCCAATCGAGCACGGCGTCCCCCTCGACCAGCGTCGCCAGCGCGCAGTCGCTGCAGCTCGCGGTGCAGCAGGCAATGCAGGCCTACGGCAGCGCGCCCAGCAACGGCATCGACAGCCTGGCCGGCCTCAGCATCTAAGCCTCGGCCGCCGGCGCCCCCGGGACAGGGTCCGCGTCAGAACATCACCACGCTGCGGATGCTCTCGCCACGCTCCATCAGCTCGAAGCCCTCGTTGATCTCGTCCAGCTTCAGGTGGTGGGTGATCAGCGGGTCGATGCTGATGCGGCCGTCCATGTACCAGTCGACGATCTTCGGCACGTCGGTGCGGCCGCGAGCGCCGCCGAACGCCGAGCCGATCCAGCGCCGGCCGGTGACGAGCTGGAACGGGCGGGTGGCGATCTCCTGACCGGCGGCGGCGACACCGATGATGGTCGACACCCCCCAGCCGCGATGCGCGCACTCCAGCGCCTGGCGCATCAGGGTCGGGTTGCCGACGCACTCGAACGTGTAGTCGCCGCCGCCGCCGGTAAGCTCGATCAGGTGGCCGACGACGTCGCCGTCCGGGCCCCCGTCCTTGGACTTGAGATCCTTCGGGTTGACGAAGTCGGTCATGCCGAACTGCCGCGCCATCGCCTCCCTCCCGGGATTGATGTCGACGCCGACGATCCGGGTGGCGCCGACCATGCGCGCGCCCTGGATCACGTTGAGGCCGATGCCGCCCAGCCCGAACACGATGACCGTGCTGCCGGGCTCGACCCGCGCGGTGAACAGCACCGCGCCGATGCCGGTGGTGACGCCGCAGCCGATGTAGCAGATCTTGTCGAACGGCGCGTCCTCGCGGACCTTCGCCAGTGCGATCTCGGGCAGCACAGTGTAATTGGCGAAGGTCGAGCAGCCCATGTAGTGCAGCACCGGCCGGCCCTGGAACGAGAAGCGGGAGCTGCCGTCCGGCATCACCCCCCTGCCCTGGGTGGGGCGGATCGCCGTGCACAGGTTGGTCTTGCGCGACAGGCAGCTCCTGCACTGGCGGCATTCCGGCGTGTAGAGCGGGATCACGTGGTCGCCCGGTACGAGGCCGGTGACGCCGGCTCCCACCTCGACCACGATGCCGGCACCCTCATGGCCCAGGATGGCCGGGAACAGCCCTTCCGGGTCGGCGCCGGACAGCGTGTATTTGTCGGTGTGGCAGAGGCCGGTGGCCTTGATCTCGACCAGGACCTCGCCGGCGCGCGGGCCGTCCAGCTGCACCGTCTCGATCCGCAACGGCTGACCTGCCTCGAAGGCGATCGCTGCCCTGACGTCCATCCGTTCCGCCTTCCGTGTCCCTGCGGCGCAATGGACGGGCGGGGCGAGGGTCACGTCAAGCCGCCGGCCTTGCCGCCGGCGCTGTCGATCGGCGACAACGCGGCATGGCGCACGCTTCGGCTCCGTCCTCTTTGGTGACGGCAGTGCCGACGGCGATCCTGGCGGCGATGCTGCTCGGCTGCGCGGGCGGCCTGGCTGTCAATCTGATCATGGCGGCACCCGATGCGGCGCGGATCGCGGACGGCGTCGGCGTTGTGGCGGAGCTGTTCCTGCGGCTGATCCGCATGGTCATCGCACCGCTGCTGTTCGCGACCCTGGCCGGCGGCATCGCCGGCTTGCGCGGCGGCGGCGTCGGACGGCCGGCGCTGCTGGCGGCATCCTGGTTCGCGGCGGCCTCGCTGGTCTCGCTGGTGCTCGGCCTGCTGGCGGCGGACCTGCTGCGGCCTGGCAGCGGCCTTCACCTCCCGCCGCCGCATCCTCCGGCCAGGGCAGCGGTGGCGATCTCGCCGCATGACCTGTTGCTGCACCTGGTGCCGACCAGCATCGTCGACGCCATGGCACGCAACGACCTGGTGCAGATCGTGGTGTTCGCGTCGCTGTTCGGGGCGGCGGCGCTCGCGTTGCCGGACGAGCCGGCCGCCCGGATGCGGGTGGCGCTGGGCGACTTCGCGGCGGTGATGCTGCGGCTGACCACGCTGGTGATGCGGACGGCCCCCCTCGCGGTGCTGGCCGCGCTGTTCGCGACCTTCGCGCGTGGCGGGCTGGCGGTCGCGGGTCCGCTCGCCGCCTTCATCGCCGGCTACTACGCGACCATGCTGGTGCTGTGGGTGCTGCTGGCCGGCGTCGGCTTCGCCCTGCTTGGCCGCGCGTTGCCTGGGCTGCTGCGGTCGCTGGCATCGCCGGCCCTCCTGGCCTTCGCCACCGCGAGCAGCGAGGCGGCGTTCCCGCTGCTGGTCGAGCGGCTGGAGAGGTTAGGGGTGCCGTCGCGGCTGGTGGGCTTCGTGCTGCCGCTCGGCTACGCCTTCAACCTCGACGGGGCGATGCTGTTCCTGGCGTTCGCCTCGCTGTTCGTGGCGCAGGCCTATGGCGTGCTACTCGGACTCGGGCAGCAGGTGGCGATGCTGCTGGTGCTAATGGTCGCGAGCAAGGGCACCGCCGGCGTGCCGCGCGCGGCGACGGTGGCGCTGGCCTCGGTGCTGCCACTGTTCGGGCTGCCCAGCAGCGGACTGCTGCTGATCCTGGGCGTCGACCACCTGCTGGACATGGGCCGGTCCGGCACCAACGCGATCGGCAACGGCATCGCGGCCGCGGTGGTGGCACGGTACGCTAGACCAGGCTGATCAGCACCAGCAGCAGGCCGATCATGGAGACACCCCAGATGATCGAGCGCCACGGCGACAGGCCCGCCGCGTAGGCTGGGATGTAGATCAGCCGCGCCCAGAAGTAGATGCCGGCGCCCCAGGCCGCCAGGACCGGATGATATCGGGTGAGATGCGCCAGCAATACGGCGGCGATGAAGATCGGCAGCGTCTCGAACAGGTTGGCCTGGGCCCGCTGCATGCGGGCGGCGACGCCCGTATAGGTCGGCTGGCTGTCACGGTTGCCCATCGCCCACTGCGTGCTGTCCTGGCCGCGCTTGGCGGCGGCGGCGACAAAGATCTGGACAAGCGCCAGAACCAGCGTCCAGCCGAGAAAGACCATCGCAGTCGTCATGGGTGTGCTCCCGAGGCGGCCGCTCGGCTCGCCTTCTCGGCAGTCAGCGCCAGCCGCCCGGGTCCGGTTCCTCGGCCGACGATCAGGGCGTCGCCTGCAGGAAACGCCCGGCCCGGAACGAGGCCAGCCAGGATGCCGCGTCGTCGGTGCGGGCATCGATGTCGCGCGACGCCAGCACCAGCCGGACCCGGCCCTGCAGGTTCCACAGCGGCAGCAGGCCGACGCCGCCCTCGGCGACCGGAACGCGGCTGTCGGCGGAGTTGTCGCGGTTGTCGCCCATGACGAACAGGTGCCCCTCCGGCACCACGATCTCGGCGGTGTCGTCCAGCGGGCCGCGGAGCCAGCGCTTCAGGATCGGGTGCGCCCGGCCGTCGGGCAGCGTCTCGGTGAACCGCTCGGCCGCGACCGTGGTGCCGTCCGCGACCTCCTCGCTGGCCGGGCCGTCATCGTGCCAGGAGGCGGGGACGCCGTTGAGCCAGAGCCGGCCGTCGCGCATCTGCACGCGGTCGCCGGGCAGTCCCACCACCCGCTTCACCCAGCTGGACCCGGGTCCGGCAGGGCCGCGGAACACCACGATGTCGCCCCGCGCCGGCAGGCTGGCGAACAGCCGGGTGCCGAGCAGCCCGTCATGCGGCAGCCGGTCGCCCCACGGCAGCACCGCGGTGCTGTAGCCGTAGGCGAACGGCTCGGCCAGCATGTGGTCGCCGATCATCAGCGAGGGCTGCATCGAGCCGGACGAAACGTAATACGACGCCGCGAGGCTGGTCCGCGCGATACAGACCAGCAGCAGGGTGAGCATCACCTCGGTGAGGAGGTGGCGGAGGGTGGATCGCGACGTCGGCATGAGCTGCGGCTCGCTCGAGGTGACAGGCATGGGCCAACATGGCCTGCACGAGGTTAACGAAACTCTGCGCCCTGCCCAGGTCCCGGGACCGCTGTTTTACAATGTTTGGTGAACATCCATCGGATGAGGCCTCTTCCGCGTGTCTGGGGCAGCGCCCTGGCCGTCCTTCCGAACCGCGTCAGCGCTGGTCGCGATAATAGGGAAGGCCGAGTGCCGCCGGCGCGGTCGTGGCGGGCCGGCTGCGCGCGGACAGCGCCGGCAGCACCATGAACAGGATGGTCGCGAGATACGGCAGCATCGACAGGAAGGCCGGGGCCACGCCCCAATCCCGCGCCTGGGCCAGGTAGCCAAGCGCGTTCACCAGCCCGAACAGGAAGGCGCCGACGGCGATGCGCCATGGCCGGTAGCCGGCGAAGATCACCAGCGCCACCGCGATCCAGCCGCGCCCGGCGGTGACGCCGTCGGACCAGGACGGCACGAAGGCCAGCGTCAGGTCGGCGCCGGCGGCGGCGGCGATGGCGGCCCCCAGCGCCACGTAGGCGAAGCGCAGCGCCACGACCGGAATGCCGGCGGCGTCGCAGGCGGCGGGGTTCTCGCCGATCGCGCGCAGCACCAGCCCGTGCCTGGTGTGGAACAGCAGCAGCTGCAGTGCCAGCGGCAGGACCAGGAAGGCCACGTAGACCGGCGCCGACTGGTGGAACAGGGCCGGCCCCAGCACCGGCAGGCGGTCGAGCAGCGGGATGTCGATTGGCTGGAAGGTGGCGGCGGCCGGCTGGCCGGCATAGGGACGGCCCAGCGTGGCGGCGAGCCCGAGGCCGCCGGTGGTGAGCGCGATGCCGCACAGCACCTGGCTGGCGCGCGCCAGCACCGTGGCCGCCGCGAACAGGCAGCCGACGGCGGCGCCCACGCCGACGGCCGCCAGCAGGCCCAGCAACGGGTCGTGGCCGGCGGCGACGGTGGCGATCGCGGTGACGCCGCCCAGCGCCAGCAGCCCCTCGACGCCGAGGTTGAGCACGCCGACCCGTTCGGCCAGCAGCTCGCCCTGCCCTGCCAGAGCCAGCACCGCCCCGGACAGCACGGCGTTGCCAAGCAGGCTGGACAGCATGCTCATCCCGCCGCTCCCGACGCGCGCGGCCGCAGCACCGCCAGCCGATAGTGCGCCAGCCGCTCGCCCACGGCGGCGAACAGCAGGATCAGCCCGGTCAGCGCCATCGCCGCGCTGGACGGCACCCCGTCGGCCTGCAGCGCCGTGCCGGCGCTCAGCACCAGCGCCATCAAGAGCCCGGTGACGACGCAGCCGATCGGCGAGGCCGCCGCCAGCACCGCGATCACGATGCCCACATAGCCGTAGCCGTTCGACAGCCCGGATTCGAGCCGGTGCACGGTGCCGGCCAGCTCCAGCATACCGCCCAGCCCGGCGATTGCGCCACTCAGCAGCATCGCCTCGCCCAGGCGGCGGCGCACCTTCATGCCGGCATAGGCGGCGGCATGCCGGTTGGCGCCGCAGATCCGCAGCTCGTAGCCCCAGTGGGTCAGCCGGAACGCCAGCGCCAGCAGGACCGCCAGCGCCAGCACGGCGAACACCCCCCAATGCACACGGCCGAGATGCCAGTCGTGCGGCAGGCGCGGGATCGGCACCGGCACCCGCGGCGACTGCGCGGTCACCGAGCTACGCTGGTCGCGCCAGGGGCCGGTCGCGAGGTAGTCCACGCCGAGGCGGGCCACGAAGTTCAGCAGCAGCGTGGTGATGATCTCACTGGTGCCCAGCGTCAGGCGGGCCAGGGCCGGCACCGCGATCCAGGCGGCACCACCGGCCAGGGCGGCCGCGGCCATCAGCAGCAGCATCGGCAGCACCGGCCAGGCGGGCCCATACAGCCCGACCCCGGCGGCGCAGGCGGCACCGACAAAGAACTGCCCATCGGCGCCGATGTTCCACAACCCGACCCGCAGCATCACCGCCACCGACAGGCCGCACGTCACCAGCGGGGCGGCCAGCAGCAGCAGGTCCTCGATGCCGTAGCGGCTGCCCAGGCTGTCGCGCAGGACGACGCCGCCGAGCTCCAGCGGATGCAGGCCGAGCAGGCGCAGGATCAGCCCGGCCACCGCGACCGCAGCGCCGCCGGCGGTCAGGTAGGCGGCGATCCGGGACGGACCGGAGATCTCGGGGATGCGCTGGATGGTCCAGGTCATCGGGGCCGGGTCCGCCGGGTCCGCCGGGTCCGCTGAAAAGGAAGCAAGGCCGGGCTCTGCCCGGACCCGCCGAAGGCGGAGCCTTTGGAAACCATCTATTGACCGCTCATCAACAGGCCCAGCCGTTCCGGGTCGGCCCCGGCGGCGGGCAGGAGGCCGGCGATGCGGCCGGCGAACAGCACGGCGATGCGGTCGGCATGCTCCAGCAGCTCGTCCAGCTCCTCCGAGATCAGCACCACGCCGCAGCCCTCGGCGGCCAGGCGGTGCATCGCGGCGTGCAGCGTCGCCACCGCGCCGACGTCGAGTCCGCGGGTCGGATAGGCGGCGACCAGCACCCGACTGGCGATCCGCCGCTCGCGGGCGGCCACCAGCCGCTGCTGGTTGCCCCCCGACAGGTTGCGGACCGGCACCCGCGGATCGCGCACGTCAAGCCCGGCCGCCTCGACGATCCGCCGCGCCACCGCCCCGGCCGCGCGCGGGTCGAGGCCGAAGCCGCGCGCGATCGGCGGCCGCGCGTATTCGCGCAGCACGGCGTTCTCGGCCACCGACAGGTCGGGGGCCAGCGCGGTGCGCAGCCGGTCCTCCGGGATGTGGCCGATGCCAGCCTCGGCGAACGTCCGCGGGTCGGGCCGGGCGACGACGGTCCCCTCCAGCAGCACCTGGCCGCGGTCCGGCCGCAGGCAGCCGGTCAGCACCTCGGAGAGTGCCCGCTGGCCATTGCCGGCGACGCCGGCGATGCCCAGGATCTCGCCCGCCCGCACCCGCAGCGAGACGCCATCCAGCAGCGTGATCCCGCGTCGGTCGCGCGCGCCCACATCGCGCAGCTCCAGCAGCACCGGAGCATCGTCGGGCGCGCCCGCGCCCGGCTTCGCCGGCGGCGGCGGGGCGGTGTCGCCCACGATCAGGCGGGCCAGCGAGCTGCGGCTGGCGCCGGCGGCGGCACACGTGGCGACGGAGCGGCCGGCGCGCATGACGGTGATGCGGTCGGCGATCTCCAGCACCTCGCCCAGCTTGTGGCTGATCAGCACGACCGCGTTGCCCCGACCGCGGAACCCGCGCAGGGCGGCGAACAGGGTGGCGACCTCGGCCGGCGCCAGCACGGCGGTGGGCTCGTCCAGGATCAGGATGCGAGCGCCGCGGGCCAGCACGCGCAGGATCTCGACGCGTTGCTGCTCACCGGCGGACAGGTCGGCGACGCGGGCCGCCGGCGCCACCGCCAGCCCGAACCGCGCGGCCAGCGAGGCGGTGCGGGCCTCCAGCACCCGGGCGGAGGCGCGCCACGGCGTCTCGCTCCAGCCGAGATGCACGTTCTCGGCGACGGTCTGGGCCGGCACCAGGCGGAAATGCTGGTGCACCATGCCGATGCCGGCGCGGGCCGCCGCGGCCGGGCCGTCGATGCGCCGGACCTGGCCGTCAATGGCGATGCTGCCGGCGTCGGGCTGGTAGAGCCCGGTCAGCACGTTCATCAGCGTGGACTTGCCGGCACCGTTCTCGCCCAGCAGCGCGTGGATCTCGCCCGGCATCAGCGCCAGGTCGACGCCATCGTTGGCGAGCACGCCGTAGAACGAGCGGGTGATGCCGGACAGCCGGACCAGCGTGCCGTCGGGCGAGGTGGACAGGGGCGCGGCCAGGCTCAGGCGGGGAGGCCGGTGAGGCCGGCGACCGGCCAGCTCCAGGCGTCGCAGGCGGCGTCGTCCATGCTCTGGCCCCGCGCCACCCGGATGCGGCCGGACGCGTCGCGGATCTCGCCCGCGAACGGGTTCCAGCCGCCGATGATGCGGGTCCGCACCGCGTCGGCCATGGCGCCCACATCCGGCGGCACCGTGCGGCCCCAGCGGTCGCGGTCGACGCCGTGGCCGACGGGCAGCAGCGTCCCGGGTCCGGCGCTCCAGCCGCCGGCCAGGCGGCGGCTGACCTGCCCGACGACGAACGGGCTCCAGTCGAGCAGCAGCGAGCTGACATAGGCATTGGAACCCGACCGCCGCATGTCGGTGGACCAGGTCGCGCACTTGATGCCGGCCCGTTCGGCCACCTGCAGCACCGAGGCGTCGTCGAGGTTGGTGTAGATCATGTCGACGCCGTTCTGGATCAGCGCCGAGGCGGCCTGCGAGGCGGCCTGGGGATCGAACCAGCTGTTGATCAGGATCACCTGGCAGGTCGCCGCCGGCGCGACCGAGCGTGCGCCGAGCAGGAAGGCGTTGGCGCAGCCGTAGACGGCGGCGACCGGGAACGAGCCGACGAAGCCGAGCCGGCCGCTCCGGCTCATTCGTGCCGACGCCACCCCCAGCACGTAGCTGACCATCCAGTGCTGGACGTAGTACCAGCTCTCGTTGTCGGCGGTGCGGTGGCCGTTGCATTCCAGGAAGGCGACTTCGGGCGCGTCGTCGGCGACGCCGGACAGCAGGTCTCCGTATTCCGAGGTCGCGAACACCATGTTGGCGCCGTTCTCAATGAACTGGCGGAAGGTGCGGGTGGCGTCGGCCGAGACCGGGATGCTCTCGACCTCGAGGAATTTGGCCGCCGGGAAGGCCGCCTTCGCGGCCAGCACCGCGGCGTGGTGGGTGGCGGTCCAGCCGCCGTCGGAGATTGGCCCGATGTGGCCGAAGGCGATCACAGCGTCCCGCTCGGCGACGGCCGGGAACGCCGCCGCCGCCAGCACCCGTCTCGGCAGGACCGGCAGCGCGGCCGCCGCCAGCAGCGTCCGACGCCCGAGGCTCACCATGTCTTCACGATCCCCCGGCCCCTGCGCCACCAGCATGGTCACCGGGTCCCGGACAGGCAAGGCCCGTGCCATGCCTGACGCGGGGCCGTGCGGCGTCCTTCCCTGCCGGCGGCCGGCCGGGTCCGGCGGGGAGGACCGCTGCCATGGTGAAGCTCGGCCGGTGCGACATCCGGACGACCGAAGTGCTGGACTGGACCGGGCTGCACGTGCTGCACCACCCGATCTCGTCCTGCTCGCAGAAGCTGCGGATCTTCCTGGCGCTGGAGGGGGCTGGCGTGGCGCTCGCACGTGATCGACGTGCCGGCCAAGCAGAACCTCGACGCCTGGTTCCTGGGCATCAACCCGCGTGGACTGGTGCCGGTGCTGGTGCATGACGGGGACGTCCCTATCGAGAGCAACGACATCCTGCTGCATCTGGAGGCGCTGCATCCGCTGCCGGCGCTGATTCGGCCGGGGACCGGGGAGCGGATGGCCGAGCTGCTGCGGCACGAGAGCGCGCTGCATCCCGACCTGCAGGCGCTGAGCTTCCGCTTCGTGTTCGATCCGCCGGGTCCACCGAAATCCGCGGACGACCTCGTCCGCTACGCGACCGCCGGCTCGGGCACGGTGAACGGGGTCGCCGATCCGGCACCGACGACCGAGATCGGGTTCTGGGAGCGCTGCAACCGTGACGGCCGGGTGACCGACGGCGTGATCCGCGCCGCCTTCGCCGAACTGGACGCGGCGCTCGAGTCACAGCCGTTCCTGTTCGGCACGGCGCCGACCCTGGTCGATATCGCCTGGTTCATCTACGTCAACCGGCTGACGCTGGCGGGCTACCCGGTGGCGCGGCTGCATCCGCGGCTGGCGACATGGTTCGACGGGCTGTGCCGGGAGCCGGCGTTCGCGGCCGAGGCGGCCCTGCCGCCGGACCAGGCCGATCCGCTGGCGGCGACCCGCCGGCGGCAGGCGGCGGCAGGCGAGACGCTGGCCGAGGTGGCGTTGCTGACCGCGTGACGGCCGGCTCAGGGCCGGTGGTAGGCGACCCGCCACAGGGTGCCATTGCCGTCCTCGGTGACGAGCAGGGCGCCGTCGTGGGCGACGGCCACGCCCACGGGCCGCGCCCAGACGTCGTCGTCGTCCGCGACGAGCCCGGTCAGGAAGTCCTCGTAGATCCCGCTCGGGACGCCGGCGTGAAGCGGGATGCGGATCACCTTGTAGCCGGTACGCCGGGCGCGGTTCCAGGAGCCGTGCAGGGCGACGAAGGCGTCGCCGTCGCGGTCGGCGGGAAACGCGGCGGCGGCTCCGGCCGGCGCCTCATAGAATGTCATCGCCAGCGGCGCCGAATGCGGCTGGATCAGCACGTCCGGCACCGTCACGCGGCCGAGCAGGTCGGGCCGCTCGCCGGCATGGCGCGGGTCCTCGTTGGCGCCGATATAGTACCAGGGCCAGCCGTAGAAACCGCCCGCCCGCACCCGCGTGACGTAGTCGGGGACCAGGTTGTTGCCCATCCCGTCACGCTCGTTGGTGGAGCACCAGAGGTCGCCGGTCGCAGGATGCACGGCCAGGCCGACGCAGTTGCGGAGCCCGGTGGCGAAGACCCGCCGGTTGGTGCCGTCGGGATCGAAGGCCAGCACGTCGGCACGGCCCGCCTCGTGACCCCAGGCCGCACCGGGAGCCGTCCGCGCCTCCCATTGCCGGATCTCGTCCGGCGTCCGGCGTTCCATCTCCGCGGCGACATTGGAGCCGGAGCCCACCGAAACGAACATTCGCCGCCCGTCCGGGCTGAACTGGATGTCGCGGGTGGTGTGGTAGCCGATGCTGGCGGCCAGGGCGGCCACGACCGTCTGCGGCGCGCCGGCCGGCTTCAGGTCTCCCGGCCGATAGGGGTAGCGAACGACGGAGTTGACCGTCGCCACGTAGACCCACTGCGGATTGGCCCCTGACGGATAGAAGGCGATGCCGAACGGTCCGGCGAGACCATCGGCGAACAGCTCGTCCCGGTCGGGACGCGCGGCGCCGTCAGCGGCCCGGAGCACGCGGATTTTCCCGACGCTGGTCTCCGCCACGAATATGTCGCCGTTCGGGGCGACACGGACCAGCCGCGGGGAATCCAGCATCGCGAACCGCTGCACCGTATAGCCGACGGGGACCTTGGGCAGCAGGCCGCCGGCGGGTGCCACGACGGAGGGGGTGTTGCTGGCCGAGGCGCTGGCGAACGGCGCTGGCATGTCCTGCGGGGTGAGGAGCCGCCGCCGGCCCGGGGCATCGTCGCGCCAGTCCCCATAGGCCTGCTGTCCGGTCAGCACCGGCTCCGGCTCGCCGCGGCCGGCATCGGCCCGCGCCGTCGGCGCCCCGAGCAGCGTGACGACGAGGGACAGCGCGAGACGATGGTGAGGCCGCATCGGCGCTCCGGAATCCGCCCGACCGCTCGCCCTTCCGGCCCGGTCAACTCAAGGCTCTGGCTAGCAGGAGGCGAGGTCCGGGAAAAGGATGCCGAAGAGTTGGCATGATGCGGGGCTAGGCGGCACCGGCGGATAAAGGCAGGCTTTGCCACGTCCGCGGCATTCGGTCCGGTGCAGCCGTCGCCGCCGGCAGGATGACCGGGCATGCCAGACTCGCCCGCGACCTTCATCGAGGAGGCCCTGTCCGTCCTGCAGCGATCCCTGCACGACCATGGCTCGGACCTCCGCAACGTCCAGCTGGCGACCGTGGCGGCGGATGGGGCGCCGGAGGTGCGCACGCTGGTGCTGAGGGCGTTCGCGTGGCCGCCAGGCCGCTTGGAACTGCACAGCGACCGTCCGGGCCGCCAAGGTCGCGGCCATCGCGGCCACGGAGCGCGTCGCCCTCCTGGCGTGGTCGGCCGAAGAACAGCTGCAGCTTCGATTCTCCGGCACGGCGCGGCTGTACCGCGACGACGAGATCGCCCGCGATCGCTGGGAGGGCCTGTCGCCCAGGAGCCGTGCGGCCTACGGGACGGTGGCAATACCGGGCGCCGGGATCCCCGATCCGGCCGGCCGTTGCTGGCGCCGGACGAGCAGTATCGTCAGTTCGGCGTCCTGCTGATCGCCATCGGGTCGATCGACGTGCTCCGCCTCGGCCCGGAGGGACGCCAGACCCGGGCGTCGGGACGATTCGAGCCGGATGGACTGAACGGCACATGGGTCAGCGCCTGAACGCGCCGGCCTCTGGCCATATTGGTCGACCATCACCCCGACCGGCTTGCCTGAACACCCCGCACAGGCCGTCGGATTGCTCCGATCGACCTGGCCTCCGGCATATCGGGGCGTATCGGCTGAACCGCATCTGACCTGCACATGCGTCCGGCCACTCGATGATGGTTCCTGTAGGCAGTCTCAGAGGCTGTTGACGTCCTCGTTCCGGCTGCGGAGGTAGAGGTCGAATTCGCGCCGCAGTTCGGGCTTGTTGCCGGCCCATTCATAGACGCCGTGGGTGTTGCGCTTCAGGTCGGCGCGCGGGTCGAAGCCGTGGCGGATGAACATATCCCAGCGGCTGAGGTAGCCGCGGTCGGCCTTGCGGCCGTGGAAGCGGTGCTCGATCGTGCCGGGCACGTAGCCGATGTTGCCGTCGATGTGCTGGCGCGCGCGGGCCTGCCAGCGCATCACCTCCTCGGCGTAGGGGGGCGGGCAGCGGCCCGGCAGCGAGCGGTCGGCGCGCCCGGCCAGCGCCAGCGCCATGTGATGGTCGCCGCTTCCCATGCCGCCCACCTCGAACAGCCCGCCCAGCCACTCCAGCGCCTGCCGGGTCCACGCCCAGACGTAGCCGGAATGCGGGTAGTCGTAGGGCCCGTCGTCGAAGCGCCACCAGTTCGGGCCGTCGGCGCAGATCGGCTTGCCGGCGAGGTACTGCCGGCAGAACGAGACGTGGTGCTGGATGTGTTCGTCGTGCGGCCCAAGATCGTAGGCGTCCGACCAGGGCTGCACCACGTCGTAGTGCTGCAGCGCGTGCACGGTCTCCGTCGCCCAGGAGGCGCGGCGGTGGAAGATGTCGGCATCCGACGTCGCGATGTAGCGTGCGTCCGGCACGCGGGCGATGCCGAGGTTAAGCGCGCACTCCTTCGACCAGCACCAGGTGCGGGCGCGGAGCCCGATATGGTTCACGTGCGGCAGGGCGTCGTAGAGGAACGGCCGCTCGCCGTACTGCACCTCGATCAGGTGCAGCCGGACGCCGCTGTCCTGCATGTGCTGGATCCAGTCACGCGCGACCGCCTCGGGCTGCTGCCAGCGCAGCGGGTTGGAGCGCACGGCAAACACATGCAGCAGATCGGCGCGCATCCGGTGGTCCTTGTCAGCACACGCGCATTTTACCTGGTTCCAGGAGGGGAGCAGCCTGTTTTGGCATCGAACGCAACCGGGCGCGGCCGCTTGTGACATCGCGGCAAAGATGGGACGGTCGGGCGACCGGGAGCGCGAGGGGGCGATGACGGATTGGATCGTCGCCGGTGCTGGCTTCACGGGCGCCACGCTCGCCGAGCGGATCGCGGCGGAGCTTGGCCAGCGGGTTCTGGTGGTGGACCGCCGCGACCATCTGGCCGGCAACGCGTTCGACGGCGCCGACGACAACGGCATCGTCCACCATCGTTACGGGCCGCACATCTTCCACACCAACAGCAGGAAGGTGTGGGACTACCTCTCGCGCTTCACCGACTGGCGGCCCTACCACCACGAGGTGCTGGCCGTCGTCGAGGGCCGGCCGGTGCCGGTGCCGTTCAACCTGGAGTCGATTGCGGCCCTGTTCCCGGCCTTCATGGCCGAGAACCTGTCGCGGCGGGTGATTGGCGAATACGGCTACGGCAGGAAGATCCCGATCCTGAAAATGCGGGAGAGCGGCGACGACGAGATTCGGTTCCTGGCCGACTACGTCTACCGGAACGTGTTCGAGAGCTATACGCGCAAGCAGTGGTCGCTGGATCCGGACGAGCTCGACCCGTCGGTGACGGCACGGGTGCCGTTCCATGCCAGCCGCGATCCGCGCTACTTCCAGGACGTCTACCAGGCGATGCCGCGCGCCGGCTACGCCGCCCTGTTCGAGCGCATGCTGTCGCACCCGAACATCGAGCTGGCGCTCGGCACCGAGTTCGACGACGCGCGGCGGCGCCATCCGGATGCCCGGGTGATCTTCACCGGCCCGATCGACGAGTATTTCGACTACCGCCACGGTGCGCTGCCGTATCGCAGCCTCCGCTTCGTCCACCGCGTCGAGGAGGTGGCGTTCGCGCAGCCGGTCGGCACCGTCAACTACCCCAACGACTACGACTTCACCCGCATCACCGAGATGAAGCGGCTGACCGGACAGGCCTGCGGCCGGACGCTGCTCATCGAGGAGTATCCCGAGGCCTACGAGTCCGGGCGCAACGAGCCCTATTATCCGGTCCCGACGCAGGCCAGCCGGGCGTTGCTCGAGCCGTACCTGGACGCGGCGCGCGCGCTCGAGGGGCGCGTCTGGTTCGCCGGCCGCCTTGGCGACTACGCCTACTACAACATGGACCAGGCCTGCGCGCGGGCGCTGGCGCTGTTCGAGAAGACCCTGTCCAGGGTTGGCGCGGCATAACTCAATCCTTCTAAAAAATGGTGTCCAGAGGCTCCGCCTCTGGTGGGGTCCATGGACAAAACCCCTGGCCTTCGCGCACTCGGTTCAGGACGGCGCCGGGTCCTCGACGCGGGCGGCAGCCGGCAACCCGTCCAGGAAGGCGGCGCGCAACGTCCGGGCGCGGGCCGGCGTCAGCCCGACGAGCCCCGGCCGAAAGAAGGCGGGATCCGGCGTCCAGACCAAGTAGGCCTGCGCCTCGTTCAGCATCAGCGGCTCCAGCGCCGGATCGTAACCCTCGGCCGCCAGCCAGTCGCGGAACCGGGCGCGCTCGGGGGCGGTGAGACGCTGCCGCCAGAACCGGCGCGACCAGTCCGCATAGGAATCGATCGTGAAGAGGGCGCCGTGCGACAGCTCGTGATGCAGGATCGCGGCGCGCATCCCAGGCGTGACCGGGCCGGCGGCGGCGGGCAGCGAGATCAGGGCGCCCCGCGTGCCGCCGGACCAGCCGAGCGCCCGCACCAGGGCGCGCAGGCGCTCCTCGTCGGGGTTCAGCCGCACGCCGTCGCGGTCGGCGAGGGCGAAGAAGCGCCGCAGGTCGGCAGCGGCGTAGTCGTGGCCGTCATAGTAGGTGGCCGGGGTGGCGCCGGAGGCGGCGATGGCCCGGGCCAGCTCGGCATCGTCCAGCACGCGGTCGTGCGGCTCGCCGTGCTTCTCGACCAGGGCGGCGACGCGATCGAGCATGGCGCCCTGCCCGGCCAGATCAGGAAAATCCAGCACCACCACGGCGGGATCGCGGTCCCAGCGCCGCAGCAGCAGTGCCGCAGGCCGCTCGGACAGGATCTCGCGTTCCGAGGCGAGGGGGATGACGGGGCCGGGCCGGCACAGCCAGGCCACCGACGCCAGGGCCAGCGCCGCCAGCAGCACGGCCGCCGCCAGCGCCGCCGGGCCCTGACCCTCGCCGTTGCGTTGACTGAAAGATGATGGCGGCCGGCCGGCGGACTGTTTCATAATGAAGGGCCGTCTCAATCGGCGATGGAGCCTGGATGGATCAACGCGTGCTTCTGGCCGATCCCGATCCCGTCGCGACGGTGGGCCTGACCCTCCAGCGCGTGCTGGTCGACCGGGCGACCGAGCTGCGGCCGCTCTACTGGCGGGCGGGGCGGCAGGAGCGGGACGGCAGCGGACCGTTCAGCGCCATCCTGCGGGCGGACGGCAGCGTGGCACTCGGCGCCGGCACGACGCTGTCCTTCGACAGCTATTTCGGCGGCTTCTTCGAGCCGCACTGGCGCCTCAACACGCGGCTGGGCACGCTGGTGCTGTCGGTGTCGGTGAGTGGGCCCTGCATCGTCCGGCTGCGGCGGCGGAGCATCGGCGTCGACCGGCTGCTCGCCGAGCGGGAGATGGGGCACGAGGCGGACGGTGGCTGCGGGCAGACGGGGCACTTCGAGATCGACGACGGCAGCCTCAACTTCCGCGAGTACGGGATGCTGTACTTTGAGGTGACGGCGCAGGCGGACGGCGCGCGCTTCCTGCAGGCGTCTTGGAACACCGCCTCGACCGGGTCCCCGGTCTCGCTCGGCATCGTGTTCTGCACCTTCAACCGCGAGGCCTCGCTCGCCGCCGTGCTGCAGGCGCTGGCGGCCGACCCGGTGGCGCCGGCGGCGGCGGCGCGCATCGTCGTGGTCAACCAGGGCCGGCCGGGCCTGGCGTCGCACCCGCTGCTGGCGCCGGCCGCCGCCCGGCTCGGCGCGCGCCTCACGGTCGTCGAGCAGGACAATTTCGGCGGCGCCGGCGGCTTCACTCGCGGCCTGCTGGCGACCCTCGACGATCCCGCCCTCACGCACTGCGCCTTCCTCGACGACGACATCAAGCTCGAGCCCGACACCATCCTGCGGCTGGCCGCGTTCCTGTCGCTGGCGCATGCGAACGTGGCGGTCGGCGGACACATGCTCGACCAGGTGCAGCCGACCCGGCTCTACGAGGCGGGCGCCGTGCTGGACCCGTTCGATTGGTTTCCCCGTCCGATACTGCACGATGTCGACATCGCCGGCACCGAGGGGCTGGATCGGCTGGCGCAGCCGCAGTCGGTACACTTCAATGGCTGGTGGTGCTTCGCGGTACCGCTCGACGTCGTGCGCCGGGTCGGGCTGCCGCTGCCCTGCTTCATCCGCGGCGACGACGCCGAGTATGGCATGCGGCTGTATCGCGCCGGCATCCACACCGTCTCGCTGCCGGGAGCGGCGGTCTGGCATGAGCCGTTCTACCTGAAGCTCGGCGGCTGGCAACTCTATTACGAGACCCGCAACCTGCTGGTGCTGGCGGCGCTGCACGGGGCGTTCAGCCCGGCGGCGGCGTTCCGGCGCGCCGGCCGCAGCTGGGCGCTGCACCTGCTGACCTACCGCTATTACGGTGCCGTGCTGATCCTGCGCGGCATCGAGGACTTCCTGGCCGGCCCCGGCATCCTGCATCGCGATCCCCGCACGCTGCACGCCTCCGTCATCGCGCTGCGCGAGCGCTACGGCCCGGAGCAGGTCGACCGCCGGCAGGTGCTGGTGCCGCAGGTGGTCGCACGCATGCCGCGTCGCCGCCTGGCCTTCGCCACCTGGTTCGGCTTCGTGCTGTTGCGCAACATGCTGGCGCCCGCGCCGGAAGCCAAGCCACGGCTGATCGGCGCCGGCGAGTTCTCCTGGATCGGGATGCGCCATGCCGACCACGTCGTGCTCGACAACTGGTGGGAGCCGCAGATGTCGGCCTATCGCCGCGACCGCGGCACCTTCCGGGAGATCTTCCGGCGCGGCCTGCCGCTGCTGGTGCGGCTGCTGCGGCATGGCGGCGCGACCGGGTCGCGGTGGCGGGCGGCGGCGCCGGAGCTGACCTCGGACGGCTTCTGGCGGCGCTACCTGAACCGCGGCGCCGAGCAGGCGTAGCAACGCCGCCGGAGATCAGGAGACGAGCGTGGAACCGATGGAACCGATGAAGCCGATGCAGCCCATGAAGCCGCTGGAGGAGATGCAGCCGATCTCCCGCGGCGAGGCGTGGTGGCCGCAGGAGCTGGGCGAACCGACCGCCACCGGCGCGCAGGACGGCATGCGCTATGCCACGTTCCCGGATTGCCGGCGTCTGCTGGTCGAGAGCCCGGGTAGCATCGACACCTACGATACCGGCGACCACCAGATCGGCGGCGTGCTGCAGACCGCCGATGGGGCAGACCGGCTGTCGTTCACCAGCCAGCACGGGCTGACCAAATTGGACGCCCTCACGAAGCTGGGCTGACCACCGCCACCTGCCCAGTCAGCCAGTCGACGCGCACCGCGATGCGGCGGTCTCCGTCGGCCAGCGTCACCGCGCCGCCCGATGCGCTGCCGTCGGGGTGGAACAGGATCGGGGTGGTCCGCCCCTCGATGTCGACCCCGGCCGGCAGCGCGTGCCGGGGACCATCGCGCAGCCCGTAATCTCGCGCCGCCGCATCGATGCTGAAGGTCCGGTCGTGGTCGGCGGCGATGGCGTCGGCGCGGGCCAGGCGAAGGCTCGCCGCCATGCCGCGGGCGCAGGCGCGCAGATCGAGCGCCGGCGAACGCAGCGGGCCGCGCGCCAGCACGATGCCGCTGACCAGCGCCAGCACCACCAGCACGACGATCATCTCGATCAGGGTGAAGCCGCGGTCGCCGCGGCGAGGTGACAACGCCCGCACGACCGCCCTTCTAACACGGTCCGCCCGCGGCCGCGTCGCCATCCGTGTCGTCGTCCGCGCGCCGGACCGCGTCGCCAAGCCGGATGCCGCCCGACCGCAGCACCCGCGCGGTCAGCCCACCATGGCCGCGCACCGCGTTGTAGCCGCCGGGCCCCAGCGTCTCCTCCATACGCGAGCACGGATGACAAAGGCCGGTGACCTCGAGCAGCGCGTCGCCGATCCGCAGCCGGCCGCCGGCGAGGGCGAGCAGGTTGAGGCCGGAGACCACCAGGTTGCGCCGCAGCGCCACCGGCTCGAGCCGGTCCAACCCTAGGCAGGCGGCGATCGCCGGCAGGTGCTCCGCCTGGATCAGCGTCACCTGGCGCTGGCCATCGCGGCCGGCGTAGCGGTCGCCGACCAGGCCGTCGGCGACGTCGAGCCGGGCCTCGTCCACCGCCTGCATCGGCGCCCGCCGCGCCGGACGGAGGCCGATCCCGTCGAGCCGGCCGGGACGCATCGGCGCGCGCAACAGGCGGCCGAGCGGCGACGCCGGGTTCAGCACGGGCGGATTCTGCGGCGCCTGAGCTGGTCGCGGGGATGTGAGCAGGCTTGTGTCATCAAAGGGTAACAGTGGAGCGGGTAGCAGGGGGCATTCAAACCGCGTCGTCGCATCAGGATTGGCTCGTGATTAGCGAAACAGACATCGTCGCCGGCTATATGTGGATCCTGGGCAGGGTGCCCACCCCGGGCGAGATCGCCGGCTATCGCGCGCATTATCGGCCAAGCGACGGCGACAGCCTGAGGGATTTCCAATCGCGGCTGCTGACGTCGGAGGAGTTCAGGAACCGGAGGCTCGTCGTGGATCGGCATCGCCGCGCCTGCCGCTCCTCGCTCGATCGGCATCGCCTGGTGTTCGTCCATATCGAGAAGTGCGGCGGCACCACGCTGCATGACATGCTGTCCTCGCAGTTCCCGCAGGCAAGCATCTGTCCGGAACGCTACGAGACGATCGGCGACTGGACCATCAACGAGCTCGCCGACTACGAGCTCTTCGCCGGCCACTTCAACCTGGCCTGGTGCCGCTGCATCCCCGGCGACGTCAGCGTGATCACCATGCTGCGCGAACCCCGGGCCCGGCTGGTCTCGCTGTTCTCGTTCTGGAAGGCGCACCGGCCCGATCCCGATCGCGACATGTTCGACCTGCTGCGGATCGCGCGGGACAGCACGATCGAGGAGTTCTTCGCACACGGACGCGTGCGGGAGCATCCGAGTATCCGCGATGCGATCGCCGGCCAGCTCACCCGCACGCGCGCCGTGCACGCGCTGGAGCCGGACGACCCGATCCTGGCCGACCCCGACCAGGTGCTGGCCGAGGCGGTCTCGGCGCTGGAGGGGCTCGCGGCGTTCGGGCTCGTCGAGGCCTACGAGGACAGCCGGCTGCTGCTGAACGAGGCCCTCGGACTGCGGATGCAGCCGGTGCCGCCGCGGCAGGTGCTGGATGCGATGGTGCGCGACTGCGCGGACCTGGTGCCGCTGCCGCCGGTCGTGATGACGCCGCAACTGAACCGGCTGCTGGACGGGCTGACCGGGATCGACCGGCGGCTGCACGCGAGGGCGCGGACCCTGTTCGACGCTCGCGTCGCCGCGATGCGCCGCACGGAGCGGCGGAAGGCCAGGGCTCTGCCCTGGACCCGCCAAGGGCCAGCGGCCCTTGGATCCCGATCCTGAAGGTGCGGATGTCGCGGCCGGTCGCCCGGACCCTCCAGGTCTGGAAATGATGGCGTAGCTCACCGCCCGCGAGGCGTCTCCGCCGACGTGACACCTCTATGGAAACGAACGAAAATCGCTGATCCGATCTATCTTCTTTGATTGCAAAGCCCTGTGACCTGCGCTTCCCTGCCGGAACCGCGGAGAGGGGCAGTGGCGCATCGCCACGATCCGTCGACGCCCTGCATCCCCGCACGCGGAGACGACGATGCCGCCTTCCAGACATGCACGCAGGCTGGCCGGGTTGTTCGCCCTGGCGTGGCCGGCCGGACACGCGCTTGCCCAAGGCAGCACCGGGGAAACCCGGCTCGTCACCCAAGCGATCGACGCGGGGCACATGGTCCCGCTGCCCGGCAACGTGCGGTCGCAGGCCAACGCCGCCAACGATCGCGGCCTAGTCGAGCCTGGCCTGCGGCTCGACCACATGGAGATCCTGCTGAACCGCTCCGCCGCCAGCGAGGCGGCGCTGGAGGGCTACGTCGACGGGCTAACCGACCCACGCTCGCCCGACTACCACCATTGGCTGACCGCGGCGGAGTACGGCAGCCAATTCGGGCCGTCGCCGGCCGACGTGCAGGCGGTCACCGGCTGGCTCGGGTCGCAGGGCTTCACGGTGGACGGCGTGCAGGCCAGCCGCATGGTGATCGACTTCTCGGGCACCGCCGACCAGGTCCGCCAGGCGTTCGGCACCGCAATCCACCAGCTCGACGTGGGCGGCGTGCCGCACGTCTCCAACATGAGCGACCCGCAGATCCCCGAGGCGCTGGCCGGGATCGTGCGCGGCATCGTGTCGCTGAACGATTTCCGCCCGCACGCCTACCATCGGCCGCGGCCGGCTTATACCTACACCAGCGACGGCTCGACCCTGCACGCGGTGGTGCCGGCCGACCTCGCCACCATCTACGACTTCAATCCGCTGTTCTCGGCCGGGATCTCCGGCCAGGGCCAGACCATCGTGGTGATCGAGGACACCGACGTCTACAAGACTGCGGACTGGACCACGTTCCGCTCCGTGCTGGGGCTGTCCGGCTATGCCGGCTCCCTCACCCAGGTGCATCCTGGCGGCTGCCGCGACCCGGGGGTGGTCGCCGGCAACGAGAGCGAGGCGACGCTGGACGCCGAATGGGCCAGCGCGGGAGCTCCGAGTGCGGCGATCGAGCTCGCCTCCTGCGCCGACACCACCACCACCTTCGGCGGCCTCACCGCGCTGCAGAACCTGGTGAACGGCGCCAGCCCGCCGGCGATCGTCAGCATCAGCTACGGCGAGTGCGAGGCCGAGAACGGCGCCACCGCCAACGCCGCCTACGACAGCATCTACAAGCAGGCGGCGGCGATGGGCATCTCGGTGCTGGTCGCGGCCGGCGACGAGGGGGCGGCCAGCTGCGATGCGGACGGGACCAAGGCCACGCACGGGATCGGCGTGAGCGGCTTTGCGTCCACGCCCTATAACGTCGCGGTCGGCGGCACCGACTTCGGCGACACCTCCGCCGGCACCACCGCCACCTACTGGAACGCGACCAACGGCACGACCTACGGCTCGGCCAAGAGCTACATCCCCGAGATCCCCTGGAACGATTCCTGCGCCAGCTCGCTGCTGGCCGCGGCCGCGGGCTATTCCACGACCTACGGCACGTCCGGGTTCTGCAACAGCGCGATGGCGCGCGAGTACTACCTGACCACCGCCAGCGGCAGCGGCGGGCCAAGCGGCTGCGCCACCGGCTCGGCCGGCAGCACTGGCATCGTGGGCGGCAGCTGCGCCGGCTATGTCAAGCCGTCCTGGCAGTCGCTCGTCGGGAACCCGGCCGACGGCGTCCGCGACCTGCCCGACGTGTCGCTGTTCGCGGCCAACGGCGTCTGGGGCCACTACTACGTCTACTGCGATTCCGACACCGCCGACGGCGGCGCCGCCTGCACGGGGGCTCCGAGCGGCTGGTCTGGGGCCGGCGGCACCAGCTTCGCGGCCCCGATCATGGCCGCGATCCAGGCGCTGGTGAACCAGAAGCAGGGCGCGCGGCAGGGCAACCCCAACCCGGTCTACTACGCCATCGCCCGCAGCGAATACGGCAGTGCCGGCTCCAGCTCGTGCAACTCGACCAGCGGCGGGGCCGCCGGCTGCACGTTCCACGACGTCACGAAAGGCGACATGGACGTGAACTGCACCGGCAAGACCAACTGCTACCTGCCCAGCGGCAAGAACGGCGTGCTGTCGACCAGCAGCGGCAGCTATGCCAAGGCCTATGGCACCGGGACCGGCTGGGACTTCGCCACCGGCATCGGCACCCTCGATGCCGCCAACCTGGTGAACGGCTGGTCGGCCGGCGCCGAGGCGGCGGCGGTGACGCGGTAGGAAGGCGCGGGACTTTGCCAGAGGCTCGCCTCCGGGACCGTACGCGAGAGGGGATCCAGGGGCAGCGGCCCCTGGATCCCGGTCTTGAGAAGGGTAATTGAAAAGGCTCCCCTTCGGCCGGCGACGGACCTGCTCCGCTGGCTCGGGGTAGCCGCACCGTCGTTGCGGCCACGGACCTGGAGGCGCTGCGGTGGGTGACCGGCCACACCGTGTGGCCGGTCACCCATCCTCGTTTCAGCTCGCCGAGGACGTGAACATCCCCTGGATGCCGTTCGGGAAGAAGCCGCCGCTGGTCGTGCCGCCGCCGAACACGATGGCGAGCACCTGCGCCGGCGTGCGGGCGAAGGCGAGCGAGTTCGTGTCGGTCGGCGCGAGATTGACCGTGCCGTTCGGGCCATCGTCGCCAGCATCGTCGGCCGGCACGCTCGTGCCCGGACCAATACCGGAGAACGCAGCGCGAATTGCGGCGATGCGATCGGTATAGACCGCGTAGTTGGCCTGGTAGAGTGCGCTGCGGATCGCGCCCGCATGGTAGCCCTCGATCGCGAGAATGCTGGCCGCCGCACCAAGGTAGGCACTGCTCGTGATCAACGGTGCGGCGCCGTTATAGGCCGTGACGCCGATATCCTCGAAAACGAAGGCGCCAAGCAGGAAACTCACCTCGTCCGCGAACGGATTGAAGCCCGGCAACCCGATCGCCTGGCCGAGGCTCAGAAAGGTGTCGGTGAAGTCGATGTCGGGTTCGGGAACCGCGGCGGTCCCGAGGCTGGCACGCAGGAAGGCGACGTGACTGGCCTCGTCGTTGGCGATGTCGGCGAACAGCTTCTGCAGGGTCGGATCATTGAACGGGACCGGGCTGCCGCCGATGATGGTGCCGGGCGTCCCGATGTTGGTCAGGCCCAGGCCGCTGACGCCCCGATTATAGTACTCGCCTTCGAGATATTCCAGATTGAGCGCGAAGTTCAGGATACCGACGTCGATGTCGGTGGTCGCCGCCTCGGCCGGGGACGCGCGGCCCATCCCGGTCGCCAGCACCCCCGCGGCCAGAGCGCCGACACTGGCGCGACCGAGGAGGGAACGGCGAGAGGACGAACTCGGGGTTTGTAGGCTATCTTCCTGCTGCATAATGGGTTCTTCCCGTAAAGGCGTGCATGATAACGTTTCGGGAGACACGTCTTGTGGCTCCTGCCCCTGCAACGGAGCGGCCCATCGAATGGATGTCGTCTTTTTGTGACGATCTCGCGATCTTCGAAGTTGCTTCGCGTCTAACGATGTTCTTGGCCTCGGACGGACGTGCCGCTGTGCCGCGTTCGGACGCTCAGCGATTCGGATCGCCTCGTGCGTGACGGCGGACATGGGGCGCTCGCACCTCATTGCGTAATTGCATCGTTTCCAGCAGGGGATTGGGGTTGTCGGCCTGTCTATCGACGGCCGCCGCGTGATGGTCGAGGGGTGTTCGCCACCTCGGCCGCATGGCCGGCCACCTCATAGGCCCGCCGGGTCGGGGCCCTGCGGCCGCCGGGTCCGGAAGCCGTGCCGAGCCAGTGCGACGTTTCCGTGACCGTTGCCGGCCATGGCCGATCCTCTCTTTCTTATGACTATTGCAACGGGGCGATCCCGGTTAGGCATGGAAGGCCATGTAAAGAGACGTCGCACTGGAGACCGCCCTGCTCGACCTGTCCCGACACCCCTCTCCAGATGCTGGCGCATGAGCCAGTTCTGGCTGTTCCATCCGCGCGGGCCGATCGCCCAGGCCGGTTTCCAGTCCATCCTCGTCGACGTCGCGGCGATGATGATCATCATCGGGCCGACGACGCTGCTCCTGCTCTGGTGCATCTGGCGCTATCGCCGGTCCACCTCGACGGCGCCCTACACGCCGGGCTGGAGCCACTCGTTGCCGGTGGAGATCGTCTCCTGGGGCTTCCCGCTGGCGATCGTGGGCTTCCTCAGCTACTACACCTATATCAGCACCTACGCGGTGGACCCGTTTAATCCGCGTCTCATGGCAGCCGGCACCAGCGCCGACGCCGACCGTGCGCCCATCGACGTCGACGTCGTCTCGACGGACTGGCAGTGGCTGTTCATCTATCCCGGCCGCCATATCGCCGCCTCGAACGAGCTCGTGGTGCCCGTGCATACGCCGGTCCGGTTCCGCCTGACCTCGGCCACGGTGCCGAACGACCTGTTCATCCCGCAGCTCGTCGGCGAGATCGATATCATGCCCGGGATGCTGACCAAGCAGGCGCTGATCGCCAACCGGCCCGGCACTTATGAGGGGATCGCCGCCGACTACAGCGGTCCTGGGTTCTCGTGGATGCAGTTCAAGACCCACGTCGTCTCGCGGGCCGACTTCGACCGCTGGGTGGGCACGGTGGCGCAATCGCCACTGCATCTCGACCAGGCGGCGTTCGACAGCTTCGCGACGCCCACCATCAACAGCAGCGGCAAGCGGATCTACTTCTCCGACGTGGACGAGGGGCTGTTCGGCCGCGTCATCCAGAACGTGATGGCCGGCAAGGCCTATCCGACGCCGTCGCTCTACACCGAGAAGAAGGCCTCCTACCAGAACGGACGGCGGCAGCCCGGATCGGATGCCGCCCTGTCCCATAGCGAGCCAGGAATGTCGAACTGATGGTTGACCTTCAAGGACCCTGGACCCCGCTTCTGGGCCGGCTGACGCTGCAGGAGATCCCGTTCGACAGCCCGATCGTGTTTGGCGCCTTCGCGTTCGCCGCCACGCTCGCCGTCATCATCATCGGCCTGCTGACCTACTACAGGGGATGGGGCATCCTGTGGCGCGACTGGCTGACCAGCGTCGACCACAAGCGCATCGGCATCATGTACCTGATCGTCGGCGGCGTGCTGCTGTTCCGCGGCTTCATCGACGCGGTGATGATGCGCACGCAGCAGGTGATGGCCGCGGGACCGGCCTCGCCCGGCTACCTGGGTGCGGAGCACGGCTACCTGCCGCCCTACCACTACGACCAGGTCTACGGCTCGCACGGCACCATCATGCTGATCTTCGCGGCGACCCCGATCCTGGCCGGGTTCATGAACTACCTGCTGCCGCTGCAGATCGGCGCCCGCGACATGGCGTTCCCGTACCTGAACTCGGTGGCGCTGTGGATGACCGCGGTGGGGGCCGGGCTTGTGATGCTCTCCCTGTTCGTGGGCGACTTCAGCCAGGCCGGCTGGGTCGGTCTCACCCCGCTCACCGAGATGTCCTACAGCCCCGACGTCGGCGTCGACTACTGGGCCTGGGCGCTCGAGATCGGCAGCATCGGCACCACGCTGGGGGCGGTGAACATCATCGCCACCATCATCAAGATGCGGGCGCCGGGCATGACGTGGTTCCGCCTGCCGCTGTTCACCTGGACGGCGCTGACCACCAACGTCATCGGTCTCACCGCCTTCCCGGTGCTGGGCGTGGCGCTCGGCCTGCTGCTGCTCGACCGCTACATCGGCACGCACTTCTTCACGACCGGGTTCGGCGGCAACTTCATGCTCTACACCGACCTGTTCTGGATCTGGGGCCATCCGGAGGTGTACTTCATCATCCTCCCGGCCTGGGGCATGATGTCGGAGATAATCCCGACCTTTTCCGAGAAGCCGCTGTTCGGCTATACCGTGATGGTCGCCGCCACGCTGAGCATCGGCTGCATCTCCTGGACCGTCTGGCTGCACCACTTCTTCACCATGGGCGCCGGCCCGATCGTCAACGTGTTCTACAGCATCTCGACCATGCTGGTGTCGATCCCGACCGGCGTGAAGGTGTTCAACTGGGCCTTCACCATGTTCCGCGGCCGGCTCACCTTCACCACGCCGATGCTGTGGGCGGTCTCGGCGATCTTCATGCAGCTGATAGGTGGCCTGACCGGCATGATGCTGGCGATCCCGGCCATCAACTACATGACGCACAACACGGTATTCGTGATCGCGCACTTCCACTGCGTGGCCATGGTGACGATCTTCGCCTCGGTGGCCGGCATCACCTTCTGGTTTCCGAAGGCGACCGGCTTCAAGCTGGATGAGGCCAGCGGCCAGCTGGTGTTCTGGCTGTTCATGGCCGGCACCTTCACCGTGTTCACCGCGATGTTCGGGCTTGGCTTCGACGGCATGCCGCGCCGCCTGGCCTACATCCCCTACGCAAGCTGGCGGCCGCTGATGATCGTCGAGGAGTTCGGCATCCTGCTCTATTGCGGCTCGATCGCCGCCTTCATCTACCAGATCGTGGTCAGCGTCCGGAACCGCGCGCACAACCTGGTCGATGTGGACGCCTGGGGCACCACGCGCAGCCTCGAGTGGATGACGCACTCGCCGGTGCCGGCCTACAACTTCGCGGTCATCCCGCACGTCAACGCGCGCGACGAGTGGGCCTGGCGGCGTGACAACGGCCTGGCCGACATGCTGCCGGAGCATTACGAGGACATCGAGGTCCCACTCAACACGCCGGTGCCGATGTTCCTGGGCATCGCGACCGCCGGCTTCGGCTTCGCGATGGTCTGGCGGATCTGGTGGCTGGCGGCGGTCTCGCTGGCCGCGGTGTTCATCATCATCATCATCCGCTCGTTCGGCGGCACCACCGGAACCGTGATCCCGGCCGACGCCGTGCGCCGGACCGAGCAGGCATCTCGTCGCAAGCGGCGTCAGAACGCCGACAACGTGCTGGGCGACGGGGTCATGGCATTCGCCGTGAAGCCACGCGCATGAGCACGACCTCGGGGCACGGCCAGGGCTCGGATCCGTCGAAGGCCGTGCTCTGGGCCGAGTCGGATCACGAGCACGACATCATCAGCACGCGCCTGCTCGGCTTCTGGCTCTACATGCTGAGCGATTCGCTGATCTTCGCAGCCCTTTTCACCGCCTACGAGGTGCTGACCTACAACACCAGCATCGCAGGTGGGCCGACGCCGGCCGAGGTCGCCTCGCCGATTCGGGCCTATATCGAGACGATCGTGCTGCTGACCAGCGTACTGGCGTTCGGCCTCAGCATGATCGCGCTGAAGCGCGACCGGCCGCGGATGGTGATGGCCTGGATGGCGGTCTCCGCGCTGATCGGCATCGGCTTCCTCGGCATGGAGTGGACGGAGCTGGCGGGGCTGGCGGCGCGGGGCAGCACGCCGCAGCGCAGCGGCTACCTGTCGATCTTCTTCACCCTGATCGCGGTGCACGGCATCCACATCGCCATCGGCCTGCTCTGGATGGGCGTCATGCTGGCTCAGGTGGCGCGCAGCGGCCTCACCGCGCTGGTGGTCTACCGGATGGCGAACCTCAAGATCTTCTGGCTCTACCAGGCGCTGATCTGGACCTTCGTCTTCACCTTCGTCTACCTGCGGGGTTCGGTCTGATGGGCATCGACAATCTCAAGCCCTGGGAACATCCCGAGATCAAGGGCGCCAGCGAGGTGCAGTATATCTCCGGCTACGCGCTATCGCTGGCCCTGCTGGGACTGTCGCTGCTCCTGGTGCGGGCACATGCCGGGACGACGGTCGTGCTCGTCTCGTTGATCTCGTTCATCTCGATCCTGACCGTGATCGCCCAGCTGATCCTGCTGTTCCACCTGGACTTCTCGGAGTCGCAGCGCTGGAACACGCTCACCCTGATGCTGAACGTGCCGCTGCTGATCCTGTCGGTGGGGCTCACCTCGTTCATGTTCCACACGCTCTATACCCACGTCATGCTGCCGGCGATGACGGTGCGCTGAGCGGGCCGAGGTGTCGCCGCCGCGTGGGAGGGGCTGACCTCGTCAGCATGGAGAGCGACACCACCGGCGACCTGCTCGACACCCTGGCGGTCCTGTTCGACGGCGAGCGCGATCTCGTCGCCAACGCCGCCAACATGGCGGCGATCCTGTTCCACGGCCTGCCCGAGGTGAATTGGGCAGGCTTCTACTTCCTGCAGGGCGACACGCTGGTGCTGGGGCCGTTCCAGGGACGGGTCGCCTGCGTGCGCATCCCGCTCGGCCGCGGCGTCTGCGGCACCGCCGGCGCCAGACGCGAGACTCTTGTGGTCGCGGACGTGCACCGGTTCCCGGGACACATCGCCTGCGACGCCGCCTCGCGTAGCGAGATCGTGGTGCCGCTGATCCGGGACGGCCGGCTGCTCGGTGTGCTGGACGTCGACAGCCCGGTGCCGGACCGGTTCGGCGAGGCCGACCGCACGCTGTGCGAGGCGGCCGCGGCGCTGCTGGTGCGGGCGCTCGACGCGCCATGACCCCGGTCGCGGCGGCGCTGGCCGTGGTGGTGCGCGGTCCCGAGGTGCTGCTGATCCGTCGCGCAAACATGCCCGACCAGGGCCTGTGGGCCTGCCCGGGCGGCCGGATCGAGGCAGGCGAGACCATGTTCGCGGCGGCGGAACGCGAGCTGCTGGAGGAGACCGGGGTGCAGGCGCGGGCGATCCGGCTGCTGGACGCGATCGACATCCTCGAGCGCGATGCGAGCGGGGCGCTGCAGCGGCACTTCATCCTGCTGGCGGTCGCGTGCGACTGGCAGCAGGGCGAGCCGTCCTCGGCGGACGATGCGCTGGACGCGGCCTGGTTCGAGGTTGCAGGCCTCGTCCGGGGCGACCCGCGCTTCAGCGTCGACGTCGCCCGGCTGTCCGGGATGGCGGCCGGTCAGGCGATCTGAAGGTTCTGCACCGCGCTCTCGAGCTCCTGGAAGCTCGGCATGTGCTCGTTGGGAACCATCTTGCGGCCGCTCTCGATGCTGATCTGCGGCGGGTTGCCGTGCAGGTGGGCGACGATGACGGCGCGGATCAGCTCGTAGTACTTGGACTCCTCCAAGACCACGGCGTTCATCCGGGCGGCGACCGGGGCGACGATGCCGTAGGCCAGCAGCACGCCCAGGAAGGTGCCGACCAGGGCACCGCCGATCATCTCGCCCAGCACCGCCGGCGGCTCGCTGATCTTGGACATCGTCTTGATGACGCCTAGCACGGCGGCGACGATACCGAGTGCGGGCAGCGCATCCGACATGCTCTGGAGCGCGTGGCAGGGATGCAGCTCCTCGGTCAGCGTCTTCTTCAGCTCGCGCGCCATGATGTCGTCAAGCTGGTGCGGGTCATCGGCGTTCATGCCGACCATTCTGAAGTAGTCGCAGATCATGCTGCCGGCATGGTGGTTGGCCAGCACCTTCGGGAAAGCGGCGAAGGCACTGCTGCTCTCGGGCTTCTCGATGTGCGGCTCGATCGCGGTTGCGCCCTTGCTGCTGGCGAGCCGCACGAAGAAGTACAGCAGGCTCAGCATCTCGACGTAGTCGCCCTTCTTGTACGCCGGCCCCTTCAGGACCTTCTTGAAGCCGCCGATGGTGTGCTTGATGTCGTGCAGAGAGTTGGCCATCAGGAAGGTGCCGATGGCAGCGCCCAGGATGCTGAGCAGCTCGAACGGCATCGAGGCGAACAGCGGGCCGATGGCGCCGCCGGACGCGATGAAGCTGCCGAACACGCAGAGCAGCAGGAACACGAGGCCGCCAATGGTGAACATGGCGGCTCAGCCTGCCGGCGACGCGGCCGGCGCCGACGCCGCGGGCGCCCCGGCACGGGCGAGGACGGGGACGGGCGCGGACACGACCGGATACTGCCGGCGCAGCGTCAGCACCACGCGGCGGTTGGCGCTGGAGAGCGGGTCCGCGGGCAGCAGCAGGTGCCGGTCGGCGAAGCCGGTGACGTCGGTGATACGGGTGTCGGGCAGGCCGGCGCCGACCAGCAGGTCTCGCGCGGCGTTGGCGCGGCCCGCCGAGAGCGTCCAGTTGGTCGCGGTGCCGGGCGCCCAGGCCGCGCCGTCAGTATAGCCGCCGATCGAGACCGGCTCGGGCAGGGTGGCCAGGAACGGCGCCACCTTGCCGAGCAGCGCCGCCGCGCGCGCATTCAGTGTGGTGGCGCCGCGATCGAACATCGGCTGGCCGTCCCGATCCATGATCTGGATGCGCAGGCCCTCCGAAGTGACGTCGATGGCCATCTGGCCGGCGACGCCGGCCAGCGCCGGATCGGCCGCCACCAGCCGGCGGATCTGCTCGGCCGCACCGGCAAGCCTGGTCTGCTCGGTCACCGCGCCGAGCGCCTGCGCCGCCGCGGTCGCGGCCGCGCCGGCGGCATCATGGCTGGTGGCAGCACCGGAGGCATCGCGACCGGCGGCCGTCGACGGATCCTTGGGACCGCCGGACGGATCGTCGTCGTCGCTGTCGGGGTTGGCGGTCGTGCCGTCGCCGTCGGCGGAGGGCGGTGCCGGCGCCTGGGCCGGCACCGGCGATGGCGGTGTGAGGGCCGGCGGCGTGCCGGTGCCCTTGTTCACCAGGCTGGTGCCCTTGTCGAACGGGCTGACGCCGCCCGGCACCAGGCCGGCGCCGGAGTAACCGTTCTCGACGCTGGCGAGCGGGCTGAAGTACGCGGCGATGCCGCGGCGCTGCTGCTCGGTGGTGGCGTTGAGCAGCCACATCAGCAGGAAGAACGCCATCATGGCCGTGACGAAGTCGGCGTAGGCGACCTTCCACGCGCCGCCATGGTGGCCGCCGGTGACCTCCTCCACGCGCCGGATGACGATGGTGGTGCCCTCGCTTTTGCCGCCCTTGCCGCCCTTGCCAGGTCTCTTGGCCATCCGGCTCCCGCTTCCGTCGCTCGTGCAGACGGCATCCTGGGCGACCGGCGTTAATTCCCGGCTAACGGGCGGTGGGGATCGAGGCCGGGGCCAGGATCAGGATCAGGGTCGCCTGGGCGTGCGCTGGTTGACGCGCTCGCGCAGCTCCTTCCCGGCCTTGAAGAACGGCACCACCTTCTCGTCGACCGCGACCGGCTCGCCGGTCCGGGGGTTGCGTCCGGTGCGGGCGTCGCGCTGCTTTACGGTAAACGCGCCGAAGCCGCGCAGCTCGACGCGCTCGCCGCGCGAGAGCGCCGCGGTCACCTCGTCGAAGATTGTGGAGACGATCAGCTCGACGTCCCGGCTGAGCAGGTGGGGATTGGCGGATGCCAACTCGGCGATCAGTTCCGACTTGGTCATCCCATCTCCTCGATCAAGGGCTCAAGGTTGCCAGAGCGAAATGGCTCCGTCAAGCGCAAGCCCTTGCAGCGACACGGTTTTTGCGGCCGCGTCACCAAACAGGGCGAAGATCGCGGCCTCGCCCGCGGCACTGCCCAAATCGGTCACGGCGCCCCGCAGCTGCGTGTGCAGCCAGCCTCCGCTGGGCGGCTTGCGGAGTGTGGCGATCGGCAGGTCGGCGGGCAGGTGGTCGTGCTGGGCGAGCCAGCGCCGGGCATCGCGCTCGTCGCCGATCTGGTCGATCAGCCCGAGCCCGATCGCCTGGTGGCCGGTGTAGGGGCGGCCATCGGCCAGCGAGAGCACGCGGGCGCGGTCCATGTGCCGCCCGGCCGCCACCATGTCGACGAACTGGCCGTACAGGTCCATCACCACGTCCTGCAGCATCGCACGGCCCGCGGGCGACAGCGGCTTGACCACGCTGGGCTGGCCCTTCAGCGGCCCGGACACCAGCTCGTCGACGCCGACGCCGACCTTGTCCAGCAGCCCGGACACGTCCGGGCTCTGCAGGATGACGCCGATCGAGCCGGTGAGCGTCGCGTTGGAGGCGAAGATGCGGGCTGCCGGCACCGCGATCATGTAGCCGGCCGACGCCGCGATTCCCTCCATCACCACGACCACCGGCTTGGTCGCCGCGAACCGCGCCACCTCGTCGTGCAGCGCCTCGCCGCCGGAGACCGAGCCGCCCGGGCTGTCGATGTCGAGGATCAGCGCCTTGACGCTGGCCGCCTTCAGCGCGTCGTCCATCAGGGCCAGGCGGTCGCGGTCGTCGGTGATGACGCCGTCGACGCGCAGCCGCGCCAAATGCGGCCCCGTGATCAGCCCGGTGGCGGGTCCGCCCGACCGGCCGCGCAGCCCCGCCGTCACGAGCAGGGCGAGGACGAAGGCGGCTACTGCCAGCGCCCGCCAGAGGGTGAGCCGGCGCTTCAGCCGCAGCCTGTCGACGACGAGGTCGGCTTCGAGACTCATGGAGAACGATCCGGTCAGGTACCGGTGGACGTTATGGCCAAAAGCCACCGGCGGAAAAGACCGGATCGTTCCGCCGCGCCGTCTGCCTGCTCGGCGCTTCTTTCGACAGATGGTTCCGGGCTATGGTTCAACCCAATCGAGAACCAAGGTCGCAACCTCGCCCATGCAACTCGCCCCGCCGCCGAACCTGGCCCGCCGGCTGATCCCCGAGCGACTCGCCTCGCCGCAGCTGCAGGCGCTGATCCGCCGCCGGTTGGCCGAGCTGGGCGGCGTGGCGCTGGCAGCGCTGGCGATCGCCATGCTGGTGGCGCTGGCGACGTATAATCCGCACGACCCATCGCCCGATACCGCCACGGCGGCACAGGCCAGCAACCTGGCTGGGCCGGCGGGCGCCGCCTATGCCGACCTGATGCTGCAGAATTTCGGCCTGGCCGCGGCGCTGCCGGTGCTGGCACTGCTGGCCTGGGCATGGCGGATCGTGTCGCATGGCGGCCTTGGCAGCCTGACGCTGCGGCTGGTGGCGCTTCTCTGCATGCTGCCGGTGGCGGCCGCGGTGTTGGCCGGCGCATCACTGCTGCTACCGCAATTCATGCAGTCACTGCCGCCGCGCAGCGGCTGGCCGGGCTCCGCCGGACCGGGCGGCACCGTTGGGGGATGGCTCGGCCAGACCGCGATCGAGGCCGGACAGTCGACGCTGGGGGCCGTCGGCGGCGTTCTGGTGTGGCTGCTGGCGCTGGCGCTGGGCATCCTGCTGGTGCCGCTGAGCCTGGGCCTGTCCGCCGGCGAGTGGCGCGCGGTCGGGCGCGGTGCCCGGCGCACCGCCCGCTACCCGCTGACCCGCGCCCGCCGCCGCGGCACCGCGGCACCGCGACCGACGTTCCGGCAGCGTCTGTCCCGGGGCGCCGCCGGGACCGGGCCCGGGCCGGCGGCCCCGGACGAGGACGATTTCGACCACGTCATGCCGGGCGAGTCGCCGTTCGCCCAGGCGGCGCACCAGGCAGCGCACCAGGCAGCGCACCAGGCAACGCACCAGGCAACGCACCAGGCGCTCGGGCGCGGGCCGGCGGACCCGGCGGCCCGGAGCGTCCGGGAGCGGCGCGAGCCCAGCCTGCGCGGCACCGCCCTGCGGGACCCGCGCGCGGGCGGCGGTCCCATCGCCGAGCCAGGCCCGCGCGGGCGGACGCCGGAGATCGAGACGCCGCGCCCGCTGCTCGGCTCCAACGGCTGGGTGCTGCCGCCCGGTGCGCCCGAGGAGCCGGAGGACCTGCCGGCGCTGCCGCTGCGCTCGCGCACCGCGCTGCGGGCGTCGCGCAAGGCCGCGCGCGAGCTGCCGCCGATCCAGCTCGGCGGCCCGGTGGAGCCCGCAGCGCCGGCCCCCCCCCCCCCCGCGCCCGCGGCCCGGGGGGGGCTGCAGTCGCACGCGCGGCTGCTCGGCGGCCGCGGACCCGCCGTGCGGGCGGCGGCACCCCGTCCCGCCGCTCCCCGCTGGCAGGACGAGACCGGGACCGCCGACGGCCAATGGCGGCTGCCGCCGACCTCGCTGCTGCACCCGGCGCCGCCGCGGGCCAGCGTCGGCCCGTCGCCGGAGAGCCTGCAGGCCAACGCGCGGCTTCTGGAGACGGTGCTGTCCGACTACGGCGTGCAGGGCGCGATCGGCGACATCCATGCCGGGCCGGTGGTGACGCTCTACGAGCTGGAGCCCGCGCCGGGCATCCGCTCGGCGCGCGTGATCGGGCTCGCTGACGACATCGCGCGATCACTGTCGGTGACGGCGGTGCGCATCGCCACCGTGCCGGGCCGCAACGTGATCGGCATCGAGGTGCCGAACGCGCGCCGCGAGACGGTGTACTTCTCCGAGCTGCTCGACGCCGACGCCTGGGTCGAGCATCCGGCGCGACTGTGCCTGGCACTGGGCAAGGACATCTCCGGCGCCCCGGTCTATGCCGACCTCGCCCGCATGCCGCACCTGCTGATCGCCGGCACCACCGGCTCGGGCAAGTCGGTCGGCATCAACTCGATGATCCTGTCGCTGCTCTACCGGCTGAGCCCGGACGAGTGCCGGCTGATCATGATCGATCCGAAGATGCTGGAGCTGTCGATCTACGACGGCATCCCGCATCTGATGGCGCCGGTGGTGACCGAGCCGGCCAAGGCGGTGACGGCACTGAAATGGACAGTGCGCGAGATGGAGCGGCGCTACCGCGGCATGAGCCAGCTCGGCGTGCGCAACATCAACGGCTACAACGACCGCGTGGCGGCGGCGCGGGCCGCCAACGAGACCATGACCCGCAAGGTGCAGACCGGCTTTGACCCCGAGACAGGCCGGCCGATCTTCGAGGAGCAGAACCTCTCGCTGGAGAGCCTGCCCTACATCGTCGTGGTGATCGACGAGATGGCCGACCTGATGATGGTGGCCGGCAAGGAGATCGAGACGACGGTCCAGCGGCTGGCGCAGATGGCGCGCGCCGCCGGCATCCACGTGATCATGGCGACCCAGCGCCCGTCGGTGGACGTCATCACCGGCACCATCAAGGCGAACTTCCCGACCCGCATCTCCTTCCAGGTGATCAGCAAGTTCGACAGCCGCACCATCCTGGGCGAGCAGGGGGCGGAGCAGCTGCTCGGCCAGGGCGACCTGCTCTACATGGCCGGCGGCGGCCGCATCACCCGCGTGCACGGCCCCTTCGTCGGCGACGGCGAGGTCGAGGACGTGGTGCGCCACCTGCGGGCGCAGGGCGAGCCGGTCTACGTCGACGAGGTGACGTCGCTGTACGAGGAAGAGGGCACGTCCCCGTCCCCGGGCGGCGGCAACGGGCTGGGCGGCGGCGGGTACGAGGGCGAGACCGGCCTGTTCGACCAAGCGGTGGCGTTGGTCGCCCGCGAGGGCAAGGCGTCCACCAGCTTTATCCAGCGTCATCTCTCGATCGGCTACAACCGCGCCGCCAAGCTGATCGAGCAGATGGAGAAGGAGGGCATCGTCAGCCCGGCCAACCACGTCGGGCGGCGCGAGGTCCTGGTGCGGCGGACGGGCGACGAGGAGTAGCAAAGGTAAGCGCTTTATTCCGGAACTCCCAGACCTGCATCTGTCCGGCGAACCATGTCTGATAGAAGGTGAGGGCCAGTTCCGTGTCGTCGCGTTCCAGAGAGATTTGAAAAGACCTCTCTAGAAAATCCCGGCGTAACTTCGTCTCGTAGATCTCTGCCGGAGTAGAGCAGACGGACTCTTTTCTGGCACTAAAAAGTTCACTTCTTTCTTCAGATGAATTTCAAAGAAAAACCCGACAACAAGATAGTTTACTGCGGCTTCTATATTTCGGCGCCTGATCTTCTCCACTCCCTCCCGCGATCTAACATTGTCTTCATCGAAGCTTTCTCGGAAGACATTCGTTAAACACAACGAACCTTGGCCAGAAAAGGTCGATGTAGGCGACGGCCACATCCGAACGCGCGACGCTGTAGAGATAATCAAGGGGAGAGATACCTCCTGCCATCATTCCAGTCCTTCGGTTCGGGCAAAAGATCCGCAGGCTTCGACATCTTCTAGATCTCGCGTTTCACGACAAGATGGTTCTAAGCTACGTCGCCGACGGGTCACGGAGCAGGAAAGCCAGCGCCTCCGCGCAGGGCCGCTCGACCTTCAGCGTCAGCAGCGGGTCGGCGCGGGTGCGGCCGAGATTGATCGCCGCCAGCGGCTTGGCTGCGCGGGCCGCGGCCTGCACGAAGCGGAAGCCGGAGTAGACCATCAGCGAGGAGCCCACCACCAGCACAGCATCGGCCCGATCGAGCGCCGCGAACGCGGCGTCCACGCGCTCTCGCGGCACGGTCTCGCCGAAGAACACCACGTCGGGCTTCAGCAGCCCGCCGCACACCGGACAGCCCGGCACCGCGAAAGAGGCGAAGTCGCGTCCCTCCAGCTCGGCATCGCCGTCCGGGGCATCCGCGGCGTCGAGGTCGGCCCAGTCCGGGTTCAGCGCCAGCAGATCCCGTTGCAGCGCATGCCGGTCCACCCGGTAGTCGCAGGACAGGCAGCGCACCACGTCGAGCCGGCCGTGCAGGTCGATCACGCCCACGCTGCCGGCGGCCTGGTGCAGCCGGTCGACGTTCTGGGTCAGCAGCAGCTCGCTTCGGTCCAGCGCCTCCAGACGCGCCAGCGCCCGGTGAGTGGGGTTCGGTCGTGCGCTGCCGAAGCTGCGCCAGCCGACCAGACTGCGCGCCCAGTAGCGCTGGCGGGTGTCACGGCGCGTGGTGAAGGCCTGGTAGGTCACCGGCTGCGGCCGCTTCCAGTTGCCCTCAGCGTCGCGATAGTCAGGGATGCCGGAGCCGGTGCTGCAGCCGGCACCCGTCAGCACGAACAGCCGGCGGTGGCGGTCGACGAAATCCTGGAGGTCGGGCGTTTCCACGCGCGGCAGATGGGGACTCGCGCGGCGGTGTGCCAGCGACGGCGCCGGCGACGGTGGCCATTCGGACCGGCCTTCACCGACAGGTTGCTTGCCAAGCCGGCACGGGCCTGCCATGCGCGGGACCGGACCGCCGGAGCCCGTGAATGAACAGCCGCAGCGTCGCCCTGGACGAGCGCGCGCCCCGTCTGCTCGGACCGGATCCGGCCGAGGCCAACGGCGCGCGTGCCGCATTCGCCATCCTGCTGGTCATCTCGTTGTGCCACCTGCTCAACGACGCGATGCAGGCCCTGCTGCCGGCGATCTACCCGCTGCTGAAGCGCAGCTTCGCGCTCTCGTTCGGCCAGATCGGGCTGCTGACCTTCACCTACCAGATCACCGCCTCGCTGCTGCAGCCTCTGATCGGCCAGTTCACCGACCGGCGCCGGCTGCCCTGGTCGCTATCGGCGGGGATGGGCTTCACGCTCTGCGGCCTGGCCGCCCTGTCGATGGCGCACAGCTATCCGCACCTGCTGGCCGGCGCCGCCCTGCTCGGCGTCGGCTCCTCGATCTTCCATCCCGAGGCGTCCCGCATCGCGCGGCTGTCGTCGGGCGGCCGCTTCGGCTTCGCGCAGTCGCTGTTCCAGGTCGGCGGCAATTTCGGCAGCGCGCTGGGGCCGCTGATGGCCGCCTTCATCGTGCTACCACTCGGCCAGTCCAGCGTCGCCTGGTTCTGCCTGATGGCGCTGCTGGGCGTGGCGCTGCTGGCGCGGGTCGGGTTCTGGCACAGGGTGCAGCCGCCGGCGGTCCCCCGCCCTCGCGGCGCGACGGGTCCGGCGCTTGGGCGCGGTCAGGTGGTCCGGGCGATGGCCGTGCTGATCACGCTGGTGTTCTCGAAATACTTCTACCTGGCGAGCTTCACCAGCTACTACATCTTCTACCTGATCCACCGCTTTGGGGTCAGCACCCGGGCGGCGCAGACCGAACTGTTCATATTCTTGGGCGCCACCGCGGTCGGCACCTTCATCGGCGGCCCGATCGGCGACCGCATCGGCCGCAAGTCCGTGATCTGGGTGTCGATCCTGGGCGTGCTGCCGTTCAGCCTCGTGCTGCCGCATGTCGGGCTATACTGGACCATCGGGCTCAGCGTGATGATCGGGCTGGTGCTGTCGTCGGCATTCTCGGCGATCCTGGTCTATGCCACCGAGCTTCTGCCGGGCCGGGTCGGCATGGTGTCGGGGCTGTTCTTCGGTCTGGCCTTCGGCATGGGCGGACTCGGCGCCGCCCTGCTGGGGGTGCTCGCCGACGCGCGAGGCATCGTGTTCGTCTACGGGGTGTGCGCGTTCCTGCCGGCACTCGGCATCCTCGCGGCGCTGCTGCCGAATCTCGACCGGAACGCCCGCCCGGGCGAGGCCCGCTGATCCTCCCGCCGGTGCTGTTCCGCGACCGGCACTTCGTGGTGCTGGACAAGCCGGCCGGGCTGCCGGTGCATCCCGGTCCACGCGGCGGCCCCTCGATCGAGGACTGCCTGCCCCAGCTCGGCCGCCGCAGGGACGGACCGTGGCTCGCCCACCGCCTCGATGCCGACACCGCCGGCTGCCTGGTGGTGGCGCTGCGCAAGACGCCACTGATCCAGGCACAGGCCTGCTTCGCCGAGGGGCGCGCGGAGAAGACCTATTGGGCGGTGGTGGCGCCGCCGCCGGCGCAGGACGGCGGGCTGATCGACCGGCCGCTCGCCAAGCAGACCGGCCGCGACGGCTGGCGCATGCGCGCCGACCCGACCGGCCAGCCGGCCCGCACCGCATGGCGTGTGCTCGGCCGCAACGCCCGGCATGCCTGGCTCGAGCTGCGCCTGCTGACCGGGCGCACCCACCAGGCCAGGGTGCACTGCGCGCTGCTCGGCAACCCGGTGCTGGGCGATCCGGTCTATGGCGCCGGCGATGGGAGGCTGCACCTGCTGGCGCGCTCGATCGCGCTGCCGCTGCAGCCGCCGGTCGCTGCGGTGGCGGAGCCGCCGGCGCATATGCTGGAGGCTCTGCGAGAGCTGGGGTTCGAGGAAGGCCAGGGGCTCTGCCCCTGGACCCCGCTGGGGCTCCTGGCCCCAGGCCCCGATTCATAAGTTAAAGGTTTCCAAAGGCGAGCCTTTGGCGGGGTCCAGGGGCAGAGCCCCTGGCCTTCAGGACGGCTTGCGGAACTTCAACACGAAGTTGTCGGCCTCGCCGATCGCCGCATACTTGGCGTGGTCCTTGTCCTTGAGCGCGTAGGTCGGCGGCAGCGTCCAGACTCCGCCCGGCCACTGGGCCGTGTCCTTCGGGTTGGCGTCCATTTCAGAGGTGCTCACCAGCACGAACCCGGCCTGTTTGGCCAGCGCGATCGCGGTGTCCTGGTTGACGTAGCCGTCCTTGGCCTGCGGATCCTGCGGCACGTGCCGGTTGCCGCGATGTTCCTCCAGGCCGAGGATGCCGCCCGGCTTCAGCACGCGGTAGAACGAGGCCAGTATCTGCGGCGCCTCGCCTGCCTTCATCCAGTTGTGCAGGTTGCGGAACGTCAGCACCAGGTCGACGCTGTCCGGCGGCGCCAGCGGCTGCGAGCCATCGGTCACCGTCACCCGCACCTTGTCGTACAGCTGCGGCGAGGCCGCCAGCTTCTTGGCCAGCGGCGCATCGGGCGTCAGCGGTTTGGGTTGTGCGATCGTGTAGGTGCCGTCGTTCCGCAGATAGGGCGCCAGGATCTCGGTCCAGTAGCCGCCGAATGGCCAGATCTCGAGCACCGACTGCGTCGGCTTCAACCCGAAGAACGTAAGTTCCTGGGCCGGATGGCGCGCCCCGTCGCGTGCGACGAAGGCGGGGCTGCGCGCCGGGTCGGCGATCGCCGCCTTCAGCGCAGGGGACGGGGTCAGGGCCGGGGCCGCCCAAGCGGCCAGGGGCGCCAGCGACAGGGCGGCGGAAAGAAGGGCGCGCGTCCGCCATCCCGGGCCAGGCGACCGGATGCGGGCGGTCTGCGGGATCGTCATGGCGGGCTTTCCCTATCGGACTGTCTGCCGATCATAGTCGCTCCTCCGGCGCGCGATAGGGATGCAGCATTGGGAGACGGTCCGGCAGCAGGCGAGATCGGGGAGCCGCCCGATCGCGCGGCGCACCGCAGGCACCGTCCGCCGGTAAATGCACCTTGTCCGACGCTCCAGGGGACCGGCGACGGCTGCAGACCGGTTCCTCGACGGGCGATCAGCTTCGGGAGAGCATGCGCCTGCACCGCAGGGTCGCGACCGCGACCAGTATCGCCGCCACCGGGGCGAGCAGCCCGGCCGGCAGCAGGATCCAGCCGGCGCCGCCGCACGAGATCGCGAGCGGCACCACCAGCATGACGTCGTCGGGGTCGAACGGCCACGCGCGGGCCGGCGCGTCCGCCGGGCGAACCCAGCTGCATGAACACGGCCGCGACCGCGGCCGCCACCGCGAGCCCCAGCAGCAGGCCGGCCTGCAGTCCGGCCGCGAAAGGCGGCGCGGCGCCCAGCCCCAGCCCGACGAAGGCCGCCATGGTGGAGATGCAGTCGGAGGCGAGGTCGGACACGAGGCCAAACCGGCTGAAGCGCTGGCGCTGGCGCTGGCGCGCGAGCTCGCCATCGGCGCGATCGAGCAGCATCGAGAGCAGGAACACGGTGGCGCCGGCGGCCTCCAGCCGGGGCCGACGGCGAAGCAGGACGCGGCGCCGAGGCCGGTCGCCAGGCGCAGGCCGGTCACCAGGTCCGGGCTCACGCCCAGCTCCGCCAGCACGGTCACCGCCGGCCGCAGGGCACGGTGCAGCAGGGTATTGGGGCTCAAGCCGGGCTCCGTCCCGCAGGGCGGGAGGCTTGCCGGGACTGTCCATCGCCGCAAGACCGGGGTGCGCCCTTGGCCAGCCGGCGGGCAATGTCGTAAAAGCTCGACAAGCCTGGCAGACGCGAGATCGTATGGACCGGCCAACAAGGGTGCTGCACGCACCCGAGAACAACGTGCTCCACGGCACGGAGGAGACAATCGATGCGCGCGTTCCAGGGACAGTTCTCCGACAACCAGCCGATCCGTCGCAACGTGGCCGAGAAGCAGAAGCAGCTGCGCGACCTGCGCGAGACGCTGGCCTCGATGAAGGCGCACACTGCGCCCGCCTTGCGCGACAGCGTGCGCAAGCGGATCGCCGAGCTCGACGTCGAGCTGCGCGGCATCGGCGCCGCCGTGCCCCCGGCTCCGCCGCGCCGCCCGATCTAGAGGATGATCCGATCGCTTAGGCTCACGGATCATCCTCTAGCTTGTTGT
>CALMVO010000065.1 GCA_937873205.1 uncultured Acetobacteraceae bacterium | reverse complement strand
ACGAGCATCTTTATCCGATCGAACGAGTCCGTTCGATCGGATGATGCTCTAGATCCGGCCCGGCCGTCCGACCCGCAGCAGCCGCCCATCGATCACCACCAGCCCCGCCGCGATCAGCACCACGCCGGGCAGCGCCCGCAGCGGCAGCCCTTCGCCGAGCACGACGCCGCCCAGCAGCAGCGCGCTCACCGGCACCAGCAGCGTCACCAGCGAGGCGCGGGTGGCACCGGACGAGGCCAGGATCCGGAAATACAGCAGGTAGGCCACCGACGTGGACAGCAGCCCGATGCCCAGCAGCGCGGCGACGCCGCGCGCGGGCAGCGGCGGCAGCGTCCAGAAACGGTCGACCGCCGCCGCCAGCGGCAGCATCAGCAGCGCACCGGCGGTGATCTGGCCGGCGGCAAACTGCAGCGGCGAGAGCCCGCGGACCCGCCGCGACAGCACGCCGCCCACCGCGTAGCAGACCGAGGCGCCGATGCAGGCCAGCTTCGACAGCAGGTCGCCGCCGCCGAACCCATGCGCGAGTGACGGCGCCAGCAGCACCACGACGCCGGACAGCCCGCAGACCGCGCCTGCGATCATCCGCGCCGACAGCCGCTCGTCGCGGGTCAGCACGTGGGCGACCAGCGCGGTCAGGATCGGCGTCGGCGCGGTCAGGATCGAGGCCATGCCGCCGGTCAACCGGTGCTCGCTCCAAGCGTACAGCGAGAACGGCAGCGCGCAGTTGAGCGTGCCTAGCAGCAGGAACGCCCCGGCCAGGCGCCAGGACATGCCCGTCACGGCACCGCGCCGGACCGCCAGCAGCACCAGGTCGAGCGCCACGGCGGCGATCACGAGCCGGCCCGCCACCACCGAGAGCGGCGGCAGCACCGGCGCCAGCATGCGGTAGAACAGGAACGCGCCGCCATAAAGGAACGACAGCGTCACCAGCAGCAGCCACTCCGCCGCCGGCACCGGCCCGGTCCGGATCGCCGTCGTCTCGCGTGCGGCGCTCACCGCACCGCCTCCGGCAGCCGCGGCAGCGAGCGGGCGCGCGCCGACAGCACCTCCTCCTCGTAATCGAGCTCGCGCAGCAGCAGCCGCTCGGTCTGATCGTTGATCGCAGCACTGCGCGTCATCTCGGCGAGTGCCGCCCGCTCGACCCGCAGCACGTGCAGCCGGAACGCCAGCTCCAGCCGGTCGCGGCGCAGCGTCGGCAGCCGCTCGTCCCCGGGCAGGGCGGCGCCGTCGCCGTCCAGCGCCGCACTCAGCCGCTGCTCGCGCTGCCGGTAGCGGGACAGCAGCCCCTCCAGCACGGCGTCGCGTTCGGCGCGGCGCTGCGGCCCGTCGCCATCCGGCAGCGACAGCTCGCGCTGCGCGGCCTCGATCGCCACCCGCGCGATCTGCAGCCGGGCGCGGTCGGCCTCCCGCCGCATCGGGTCCACGTCCGGCATCGAGAGCCCGCGCAGCAGCGCCGGCAGCGCCAATGCCGCCAGCAGCAGCGAGGCCACGATGACGCCGGCGGCCAGCGTCACCAGCAGGTCACGCTGCGGGAAGTCCGGCGCCAGCGACAGCACGGCGGCCAGGGTGATGGCACCGCGCACGCCGGCCACCGCCATCGCCCCGATCAGCCGGGGCGAGCGCGTCATCCCGGCGGGGCTTCGGCGCAGGCGGCGATAGCCCCGCTGCATCGCCAGCGTCAGCTCCACCCAGACCAGGCGCAGCGCCACCAGCACCAGCGTGATCAGCCCGACCGCCAGCAGCGGCTCCCAGTGCCCGATATGCGACTGCACGACGAGCCGCTGGCCGCCACGGATCAGGTTCGGCAGCTGCAGGCCCAGCAGCAGGAAGATCAGCCCGTTGAAGGTGAAGGTGAGCACGCTCCAGACCGCGCTGGTCACCAGCCGCGTCTGGCCGTCGACGCCGTCCACGCCGCGCAGCCGGCGCAGCGTCAGCCCGGCGGCGACGGCGGCCAGGATACCCGATGCCCCCAGGCGCTCGGCCCCCAGATAGGCCGCGAACGGCAGTACCGCCGATAGGGTGGCGGCGGTGGCCGCCCCGCCCGCGCCGCGATGCGCGAGCAGCCGCTCGATGGCGATGAGGCAGGCGGCCAGCGCTACGCCGACACCGAGCCCGATGAGGCAGATCAGCGCGAAGGCGCCGACCGCGGCCGGGACCGAGAACGAGCCTGTGGTCGCGGCGGCGACCGCGAAGCGGAAGCAGACCAGACCGGTGGCGTCGTTCAGCAGCGCCTCGCCGGACAGCACGTGCAGGAACCGGTGCGGCACCGCCCTGCCCTCGATCATGCCGCCGACCGCCACCGCATCGGTCGGGGACAGCACCGCCGCCAGCGCGAAGCAGGCCGCGAGCGGGATCTGAGGGATCAGCCAATGCACGAACCAGCCGCAGGCGAGCGTGGTGAACAGCACCAGACCCAGCGCCAGCGTCAGGATGACGCGGCCGAGCGAGCGGAACTCGCGGATCGGCATCAGGTAGGCGTCGGAGAACAGCAGCGGCGGGACGAACAGCAGCATGAACACGTCGGACTCGAAGCTGATGCGCACGCCGAGCAGGCTGGCGCCGACGCCGAGCGCGATTTGCAGCAGCGGCACCGGCAGCCGCAGCCCGCGCGCCAGCACCGGGCTCAGCGCCACTACGAACAGCAGCAGCAGGACGATGACGGCGACGTGCACGGACGGACAAGCTCCTGCTGCTGCGGCGGCAGAAGGTGTCCGACCGGCATGACGATGGCAAACTGCCGCATGGGCGGGGGAGCTGCGACAAGCCAGCCCACGCAGCGGGCCTGCCGTGCGTCGGCCTTTCAGCGACCGCGCCGCCCCGTCACGCCGCTGGCCCCGGCGGTGCTGGCGGATGGAGGGCACGACGGGCAAGGGGGGGACTGCGGCGGTTCGTGGCGCTCGACGGCGCGGCCAGTGACCTGGCGCGGCCAATCGATGACAGCGTGTTGACGCGCTCGCCGCCACCGGGCGACCGAAGCCCCGCTGATGCCGGTGCGACCCGCGCCAGCCCGCGGAGCTCAATCTTCGCCAGGCGCCGCCGGACGCTCCCCCGGCGGCTTGGACGATCAGGAGCCAGCGGGCCCGGTGGTCCACTCCGGACGGAGCGTCATGCTACCGCGTGGTGCGGACGCCGCCGATGAAGCTGCCGACCTCGCGGGACAGCTCTTCCGCCTGACGCGAAAGGTCCTGCGCCGCGCTCAGCACCTGGTCGGCCGCTTCCCCGGTATCGTTGGCAGCCTGGCTGACCTTGACGATGTTGGAGGTCACCGTCCGCGTGCTGATCGACGTCTGCTGCACGTTGCGGGCGATCTCTGCGGTCGCGGCCCCCTGCTCTTCCACCGCCGCGGCGATGCCGGTCGAGATCGCGCCGACCTGCTCGATGACCAGGATGATGCCGCGGATCGCCTCCACCGCCTCGCGCGTCGCCGACTGCACCTGCCCGATCTGGCTGGCGATCTCGTCCGTGGCACGGGCGGTCTGCTGCGCCAGGCTCTTCACCTCCGACGCCACCACGGCAAAGCCCTTGCCAGCGTCGCCGGCGCGGGCCGCCTCGATGGTGGCGTTGAGCGCCAGCAGGTTGGTCTGGCTGGCGATGTTGTTGATCAGGTTGACGATCTCGCCGATCTTCTGGGCCCCGCTGGACAGTGTGTCCATCACCTGGCCGGCGCCCTGGGCATCGACCACGGCCTGTCCGCTGACCCGCGCAGACTGGCTGACCTGCCGGTTGATCTCGCCGATCGACGAGGAGAGCTGCTCGGCCGCCGCCGCGACCGTCTGTACGCCAGCACTGGCGACGTCCGCGGCCGACGCGACCGTGCCCGCCTGCTGGTTGGTCTCGGTGGCGGTCGAGGACATCGCCCGCGCCGTCGCCTCCATTTCGGTGGATGCCGCCGAGAGCAGCCCCACCATCTGGCCGATCGTCTGCTCGAAGCCGCCGATCAACGCCTCCAGTTGCTGCGCCCGCTGCTCCTTGTCCTGGCGCTCGACCGTCTGGGCCGCGGCGGACGCGTCGGCCTGGATCATCCCGTCCTTGAAGATCTGCACCGCGCGCGCCATTGCGCCGACCTCGTCGTGGCGATCCGTGCCGACCACCGGCGTGCCGAGATCGCGCCGCGAGAGCCGGTTCATGGTGAGGGTCAGGTCGCGCAGCGGCCGGAGCGAGCGGACCGACCAGACCATGATCCCGGCTCCGATCAGGATCGCGGTGCCGCACAGCAGGAGCATGGAGAGGCGGAAATCCTGGGCCTGCATCTGCGCCTGGCGTCCGACCACGTGGTTCTTGGCCTCCTCCAGATCGATGAACTGGTTGATCACGCGCAGCCACTCGATGAAGTCGGGCCGCGCCTCACTCATCAGGAGCTGGTGCGCCGCATCCAGCCTGCCGGCCAGCCGTAGGCTGACGATGGTGGCGGCGACCGGCATCGTTTTTGCGTCGATGGCCTTGATGCTGGACAGGATCTCCCGCTCGTCGTCCGTGATGGCGACGTTCCTGTCGAACATCTCGTCCATGGCGGCGGACGAGCTCTTGTAATTCTCCCACTGCACCTGGATGTCGTTCAGCGTCTGGCCGATCTCCTTCGGGTCCGACAGCAGCACCACGTCGCGGAGCAAGATCGCGCGATTGTGCACGCTGCCGCGGAAATTGATCGCATAGCGCTGCTTCACGCTGTTCACGTCGTTGACCGTGCCCAGCGCGGAGGAAATGGACGCCACCTTCATGATGCTGAAGGCCGCCAGCAACAGCAGCATGAGAAGAATGGCCAGGTAGCCGGCCAGAAGGCGTGTCGAGATCCTCGTTTTCTGCACGGCGTTTGACTCCCTGTGGTGCCAGGATCGCCGCGCCGATTTAAGATTTCGTTACGTGCCCGTCACACCGGTCTGAAGGTCAGCTCGCGCGGGGCCCGAAGGTCAGCTCGCGCGGGCCAGGCTCAGGATGGACTCGATCCCGCGGGCGATGTCGCGCGCTGTCCCGACCAGATCGATCGGACCGTCATACTCGATCGCGTTCCGCTGCATGCCCCGATCCTTGGCCCCCGGCTCGAGCACCATGGTCACCCCGCCGTGCGCGTGGATCGCCGCCATACCCCGCGACCCGTCGTCCAGCGCGCCGGACAGCACCACGGCGATCGTCCGGGTCGGGGCATGCTCGGCCAATGAGTTGAACAGCGTGTCCACGGTCCTGTTGCGGAGCCGGTGGCCGGCACCTGGGACGAGGTGGGCGATGTGATGGTCGACCAGGCTGATGTGGCCGTCCGGTTCGCCGATGTAGCAGGTGCCGGCGACGAGGGTCTCGGCCTCCTCCGCGACGGCGACCGGCATGCCGCAGCGCCGCGCCAGCACCTCTTGCAGATGGCTGATCCGGTCGCTCGGCCTGTGCAGCACCACCATGACCACCGCCGGGCACGGCTTCGCCAGCGCCTGGAGCAGCTCGACGATGTCGTCCAGGCCCTCGCTGCCGGATGCTCCGATCGCCACGAAGGCCGGCTCCAAGCCCTTCATGGGCGACCGGCGGATCGCGGGGAGGCCGCCCGATGTCCGGGCTCAGCCGGCATGGGGCGCGGCGCCCCGTCAACTTGACCGCATGAGAGCCCGGCGCCGGAACTCCGGCGACGGCCTCCCTTTGTCCAATGCAGGCTTGGGATCGAACGATGCCGGACGACGAGACCGAACACAGCATTTTGACATCGGACCTCGCGGCCGCGGACGACGGGCCGCTGCTCCGGGCCGCGATCGAGGCCATCGGCGACGCGGTGATCATCACGTCGCCCGAGCTGGACGAGCCGGGCCCGGTCATCCGCTACACCAACCCGGCCTTCACCGCGATGACCGGCTACGCCGGTGCCGAGGTCATCGGACGCACGCCGCGGCTGCTTCAGGGACCGGACACGGACCCGCGCGAGCTGCACCGGATCCGCCGGGAGCTGACGGCGGGCGGCACCTTCCAGGGCGAGGGCATCAACTACCGGAAGGACGGCAGCACCTACATTATCGACTGGCTGATCACGCCGATCAGGGACCCCGCCGGCGCCATCACCGCATGGCTGTCCATCCAGCGCGACATCACGGCCCGCAAGCGCTCCGAGCAGCGCCAGAGCGAGCTTGCGGCCGAGCTGCAGCACCGCTCGCGTGACCTGCTGGCGGTCGTCAACGCGATCGCTCGGCGCACCATGTCGGCGAGCCGCTCGGTCGACGTGTTCTCCGCGCGCCTGTTCCGCCGGCTGGCGGCGCTGGGGCGCGTGCACGGCCTGCTGGCCCGTCCGCTCGCGGAGTCGACCATGATCGGTGAGCTGGTGCGCGCCGAACTCGCGGCGCTCGAGCCCGCCCCACCCTGGGCGAACATCGCGCTCGACGGTCCGGCGGTGGCGCTGCCGGACGCGATCCTGCAGACGCTCACCCTCGCCCTGCACGAACTGGCGGCCAACGCAGCCGAGCACGGGGCGCTGGCGACCGACGAGGGCAGTCTCGCCGTGAGCTGGCACACCGATCACGATGGCGACGGGGATCCGCATCTGACCCTCGAGTGGGTCGAGACCGGCATCCCGCCGCCGCCCGACGACTGGGATCCGAAGGTCCGCGGCTATGGGCGCCAGCTGATCGAGCGCGCCCTGCCCCATGCGCTGCGCGCGACCGTCCGCTACGAGCTGGACCGCTTGGGCCTGCGCTTCAACGTGGGGGTGCCGCTGACGGGCCATCGCGTGACCGCGCGTGGCGGCTGACGGAGACGGTGCCACCGCCGTATCGCCCTACGAGGCCAGCCGCTGGGCGTTCCGCAACGTCGGCACCGGCTTGGCTGGCGGAAAATACGCCGTAAAGATCGTGCCGTTCGCCTCGGACGACGTCACCCCGATGGCCCCGCCATGCGCCAGCACGACCTCCTTGGTGATGTAGAGCCCGAGGCCGAGACTGCCGGACGAGCCCTTGTCCGACAAGCCCCGCGTCAACGGATTGAAGATCATGCCCATCTTCTCGGGCGGTATCGGCACCCCCTCGTTGCCGACGGTCAGCGTCACCGCTCCGGACATGCCGGCCAGATCGACCCGGATCGGCGAGCCCTGGAAGCCATACTGGATCGCGTTGCCGAGCAGGTTTGAGAAGACCTGGCCGATCCGGGCCTTGTCCCAATCGCCCATCAGGCCACCAGACATGGTGAGCTCGATCGGGCGATGCGGATGAACCATCTGGACTTCGTCGACCACCTGCTGCGCGACGAAACCCATGTTCATCATGGCCCGGACGACCGGAAGCCCGGAGCCGAACCGCGCGCGCGTGACGTCGAGCAGGTTGTTGATCAGGTCGCTCATCCGGCGGGCACTTTCGAGCACCTTGTTGATGAGCATCGTCTGGCGCTCGCTCAGCGTTCCCATATGCACGGCGAGCTCGGCCGACAGCATGATCGCCTGGATCGGGCCGCGGAGGTCGTGCCCCAGCACGCCGACGACCAGATCCTTCGAGAGCGCCACCTTCTTCATGTAGAAACCGACGGACTCCGCCAGCTCCTGGTCGATCGCCTCGTTGAACCGGGTCATGTCGGCGATGTCCTGCTCGTCGAAGGCCGGACCGGTCCTGCTCCAGAGCTTCAGGACGCTGGCGCGGAGCGCCCGATATTCCGAAGCCATCTGTCCGATGTCGAAACCGCCGGCAAACCGCAGGGCCGCATGGGTCTGCGCCGCCGTGTCCGTCTCGTCCCGGCTCCCGTGCGACTTGAGCCTCTGCTCCTCCGGGGTCTGGGACGTCTCCATGTCGGGCACGATGAAGGCGAGGATCTGCTGGATATGGTCGCGCAGCGCATGCGGCGTCATGTCGTGGGAGAACGGCTCCAACGTCCGCGCGAAGCTCTCCCACTCGCCGACGATCAGCTCCGTGTTCTCGCTGATGAAGCGGGAGAGGCGCTTCGGGCCCGGTTCCGGACCGTCACCTTTCAGGGTGACGATGTTCGACGTTTGATCGGCGGCAGCGTCGTCTTCGGACATCGGACGGTCTTTCTTCGGTCTGCTCCCGCGGGGGCAGGCAGGTCGAGGGCTGAAGCCTGTGAACTGCTCGGATCCCGAAGTCGATGGAGAGGCCGAGACGATGCGCGGTTGCAACGCGGCAGCGAGGATTTCGTCCGCATCGTTTTATGATACGTGGCCGTCATTCGAGGCGATCGCTGCTCAAGAAGATCGCCGGCTTCGAGTCCCGCTGGACGCTCGTCAGGACGGGACCCCGCCGATGCGCATGGCATCGGCGAAATCGATCGGCCGCGACAGGTGATAGCCCTGGAAATGGTGGCAGCCCATCGCGATGAGGGCCTGGTATTCCGCCTCCGTCTCCACCCCCTCCGCGACCGTATCCAGGTCGAGCGCCTTCGCCAGGCTGATGATGGTCTGCACCAGGGCGCGGGTCCGGGGACGCACCAGCATGCCGGTCACGAAGGAGCGGTCGATCTTGAGCGTGTCGATCGGGTAGCTGTCGATCGAGCCGAGCGAGGAGTAGCCGGTGCCGAAATCGTCCAGCGCCAGCCTGATGCCGGCCTCGCGCAGCTGCCGCAACGTGTGCAGCACCTGAGGCGAGCGGGCCTGGAACACGGTCTCGGTGATCTCCAGCTCGAGCGTCCAGCCGGGCATTGCCGCCGTGGCCAGCGCTTCGATCACCTCGGCGGCGTACCGCTCGTCCAGGAGCTCGTGCGGCGAGACGTTGACGTTGAGACGCACTTCCGCCTCCGGATGGCGGTCCGTCCAGTCGCGCGCCTGCCGCAGCGCCTCGCCCAGCACCCAGCGGCCGACCGACCGGGCGAGACCGCAATCCTCCGCCAGCGAGACGAACGCCGCCGGCGAGATCAGGCCGCGCTCCGGGTGCTGCCAGCGCACCAGCGCCTCGAACGACACCGGGTAGGCCGCCTCGGCGGTGAAGATCGGCTGGTAGAGCAGCCTGAACTCGCCGCGCTCCAGCCCCGGCAGCAGCGACGATTGCAGCGACAGCGCCAGCACCGCGCCGGCGTCGATCTGACTGGTGAACAGGGCCGGATGGTGGCCGCTGGACCGCTTGCTCCGATACATCGCGATGTCGGCGTCCCGCAGCGGCGCTTCCGGCGTCCGATACTGGCTGGTCACCGGCGCGATGCCGATGCTGCAGGTGGCGACGACGGTGTGATCGCCGAGCTGGAACGGGTCCTGGAAGGCGATCAGGATGCGCTCGCCGAGCGCCACCGCGTTCTCGACCCGGCCGCCGACGTCGATCAGCACGGCGAACTCGTCGCCGCCCATGCGGGCCAGCACGTCGTCTTCCCGAATGCAACCGGCCAGGCGCCGCGCGACCTCGACCAGGAGCTGGTCGCCGACGCCGTGGCCGAGCGTGTCGTTGATGAACTTGAAGCGGTCGAGGTCGAGGAACAGCAGCGCCCAGCGCGGCCCGCCCGGCGACGCATCCGAGCCCGCTTCCTCCGCCGCTTCCTCGCCCGAAACCTGGGCCAGCAGCGACGTCAGATGGCCAAAGAAGAAGGCCCGGTTGTAGAGCCCGGTCATGTCGTCGTGGAAGGCGGCCCGGAACAGCCGGCTCTCGACCAGCTTGCGCGACTCGATGTCGGCCTCAAGAGCCTGCCGTTCCAGCTCGGCGGTCCGTTGCAGGATGGCGGCATCCGCCGCCGCCCGGCGGTCGCTGACGTCGCGCTGCAGCGCGATCCAGTGCGTGTAGGTCCCGGGCTCGGCCGCGACCGGCACGATGCTCAGCTCGACCCAGAAGGAGGAGCCGTCCCGGCGGTAGTTCAGCAGCTCGACCACCAGCGGCTGCCAGCTCCGGACGTGGTGGCGCAGGCGGTCGAGGGTGGCGCGGTCGGTGCCGGGTCCCTGCAACAGGCGCGGGTTCCGGCCGCGGACCTCGTCCTCCGCGTAGCCGGTCATCCGGGTGAAGGCGGCGTTGCAGTAGAGGATGCGCGACCCGGGCCGATCCATCGGATCAGCGTCGGTGATCAGGATCGCGTCGTTGGCGTGCACGACGACGGATTCGAGCAGGCTGAGCCGCTCCAGCGTCCTGTCCTGCTCGGCGCGGATCATCGAGTTCGGCCAGTCGGCACCATGGCGACGCCGGTCGAACGGATCGTGGGTATGCGACCGGTCGAGCAGTCGCCTCGACGTGGCGATCCGCTCCAGGCTGACCGCGATCAGCTCCTGCAAGTCGGTCTGATGATCGACGGTCCGGTCCCGGTGCGCCCGCGACGAGGCCTGCACGGCGAGCCGCGCCGCGACGTTCGTCTGCGGGACCGGATTATCCTGTGGCTGCAAGACCTCCACCCTGACCAGGCGGGCGCACTCCGCGCCCTCGTCGACGCCCGAACAACTCTGCCGAGGATGTCTCGACATTATGGTCCCGGTCCAGGAAAGTCGAGAAAATCCCGATATATCCGGCAAGACTGACGCCAGATGTCATAACATGGCCGCGCAGGAGCCAGGATCAGGACCGGAAAGGTTCGGCGCGTGCGGCGGGCATCTCCTGCGACAGCCCGCCGCCGAGCCGGAGCGGCGCGACCGCGCGTGCGAGGCCGCTCGCGTCGTCGATGTCGACCAGCACGCCGCACAGCGTGGCCTCGCCGTCGGCCGGAGCCAGGCGGTCGCCCGGCATCTTGCGCACGAACCGGGCCGTCGCCCCCTCCTTGCCCATGCCGATGACGCTGTCGTAGTCGCCGCACATGCCGGCGTCGGACTGGTAGGCGGTGCCGCCGGGCAGGATGCGGTGGTCGGCGGTCGGCGTGTGGGTGTGGGTGCCCACCACCAGCGAGACGCGGCCGTCCAGGTGATGGCCGAACGCCATCTTCTCGCTGGTCGCCTCGGCGTGGAAATCGACCACGATCGCCGACACCGTGGTGCCGAGCCGGTGGCGGGACAGCAGCTCCGCGGTCAGCCGGAACGGGTCGTCGAGCGCGTCCATGAACAGCCGGCCCATGACGTTGACCACCAGCGCCCGCCGCCCGTCCGGCAGCGTCAGCAGCACGCTGCCGGCCCCCGGCGTGCCGGGCGGGAAGTTCAGCGGCCGGACGATCCGGGGTGCGGTACCGATATGGCCGATCAGCTCCTTGCGGTCCCAGGCGTGGTTGCCCAGCGTCAGCACGTCGCAGCCGGCGGCGAACAGGCTGTCGGCCATTGCCGGCGCCAGCCCGAAGCCGTGGCTGGCGTTCTCGGCGTTGACCACGGCGAGATCGACGCCCAGCGTCCGGCGCAGCTCGGGCAGGCGCTGCTCGACCGCGTCGCGGCCGCTACGGCCGACGATGTCGCCCAGGAACAAGATCCGCAACGCTGCACCCTTCCGGCAGGACCAGGCCGCGCTCGGTGAGCACGGCGTCGAGCGGCACGTCATAGGAGCCCGTGGGCACGATGGCGACCTCCTGCGCCGCGAGGCCGACGCCGATCGCCACCGCGTCCGGCCGGGCCGCCAGCGTGCGGTCGTAGTAGCCGCCGCCATGGCCCAGCCGGGCCAGGCGGCGGTCCCAGGCCAGCAGCGGCACGAACACGAGGTCGGGATCGCCGACCGGCCCGTCGGGATGGCGGGTGCCATGGCGGCCGGCGACCAGCACGGAAGCCGGATGCCAGCGCCGGAACAGCAGCGGCTCGCCGCGCGGCGTCGTCTCCGGCATGAGCACGGCGTGGCCGCGCGCATGCAGCGCGTCCCAGGCCGGCATCAGGTCGGGCTCGCCCGGCAGCGGGATCACGCCGGCGACGCGGGCGCTTGCCGGCAGGTCGAGGGACAGGAGCCGGTCGATCAGCGCGCCGCGCACGGCCTCGCCGTGGCTCCGGCTGCCCCGCGCCAGGACGCGGAGTGCCCGCTTGGCGTCGCCGGGACCGGTCAGCATGAGGAGTAGCGCGGAGCCACCATGGCCGTTGGACTGTCAGCCTCCCAGAACCCGCAAGTGCAGGTGGCAACCAGGTAACGCGACCAGGATCGCGACAGTGCCAGTCACCGAGAGAGTGCTTATCGGCTCAGGGGATGAATTGCCTGACGAACCGGGTAGCCCCGCCCCATCAACCTAGTCACGCTCCATGGCCGCCGCAATGGCCTCGGCGCGGTCGGCGACGTCCTGCGCCCGCTGCTCCAGCTGCAGGTTCAGGGTGCGGGCCTGCTCGCCCTCGGCCAGCGCGTCATGGGTGCCGGACGGCAGCTTCTCGGCCGCCAGGTCGTGCAGCTCGTCGGCCATCAGCAGCGCCGCCAGCACCAGCAGCCGCGCCTCGCCGCTCTGGCCGCCGATCGCCTTGATGCGCTCGATGCGCCGCTCGATCTGCTGCGCCATCGACTGCAGGTGCGGCTCCTGGCCGTCCTCGCAGCCCACCGCGTATGCGTAGCCGTTGATCCGGATCGTGATCTGGGCCATCGCCGCCGCCCCTCAGGAACCGCCAGGGTGGGCCGGCGCGCGATCCGTATCCGCCGCCGTCGACGATGCCTCGCCCAGCGCCTCCTGCACGGTGGCGATCAGCGCGTCGAGACGGTGCGCCACCGCCTCGTTTAGGGTCCGGTCCTGCGCCTGGCGGTCGTGCAGCAGCGTCTCGAGCTCATACTGGGCGGTCCGCGCGGTGAGGTCGGCGACGCGGAGCTGGTCCTGCTGCCGTCCGGCGGCGGCGGCGATCCGCGCCAGCGCCGCCTCCAACCGGGCGATCGCGTCGCCGTCGGCGCCGTCCGCGTCCGGGCCATCGCCGGACGCCGGGTCCTGCCGCCACTGGTCCTGCTGCGCCACCGGCATCCCGTCCCGCCCTGGATGGCCTTGACTGTTCGCCCGCACGGACTTGAACGTCAAGGCATGGATCAGGACCCCGCCGCGCGGCCCGAGACGGACGCGATCGCCGGCCCGGCAGTGGTCGTTCACGGGCTGGCGCAACTGCGGCTGGCGCTCGACGCCGCCGGGCGGCTGGGATGCTCGACCCTGCTGGCAGTGTCGTCGGCGGACGCCGCCTGCCACATGGGGCCGGCCTGGTGGCTGGCGCTGGTCCGGCTCGCCGCCGCCGCGGCGCCCGGCCCGACCCTGCACGACCTGCTGGATTGCGGCGACGCCGCCGGGCGCGCGCTGCAGGCGCTGCGGCTCGGAGGGCGCGGGCTGATCCTGGCAGCCGACTGCCCGCAGCGCGCCGCCGTGCTGGAACGGGCGCTGCCGCTTGGCGCCCGCGTGCTGGAACGGCGGCCGACGGCGCTGGACCTAGGCCTCCGGGGCGCCGAACGCCGGCTGGAGGCGTGGCTGGCGGGAGGCCGATCGGGTGACAAGGCGGGCTCGGTCGGGTAAGCCGGGACCATCATCGATCTCACGCAGGACCGAACAGCCATGCCGATCAGCCCCCAAGTCAGCAAGATCCTCGCCAACTACGAGAGCGACAACCCGGGCTCGAAGGCGAACCTCGCCCGCATCCTGAACCAAGGCAAGTTGGCCGGGACCGGCAAGGTCGTCATCCTGCCGGTCGACCAGGGCTTCGAGCACGGCCCGGCGCGGTCCTTCGCCGCCAACCCCCTCGGCTACGACCCGCACTACCACCACGGGCTGGCGATCGAGGCGGGGCTGTCGGCCTACGCCGCCCCGCTCGGCCCGCTCGAGGCCTCCTCCGGCACCTTTGCCGGGCAGATCCCGACCATCCTGAAGTGCAACAGCTCCAACAGCCTTGCCACCACCAAGGACCAGGCCGTCACCGGCACCGTCGCCGACGCGCTGCGGCTGGGCTGCTCGGCGATCGGCTTCACCATCTATCCCGGCAGCGAATACGCCTTCGCCCAGATGGAGGAGCTGCGCGACCTGTCGGAGAAGGCCAAGGCCGCGGGCCTCGCCGTCGTGACCTGGAGCTACCCGCGCGGGCCCGAGCTCGACAAGGCGGCCGAGACCGCGATCGACATCTGCGCCTACGCCGCGCACATGGCGGCGCTGCTCGGCGCCCACATCATCAAGGTGAAGCCGCCCACCGACGTGCTGTCGCAGCCGGCGGCGAAGAAGGTCTACCTGGAGCAGAAGATCAACATCTCGACGATGGCCAAGCGGGTCGAGCACGTGGTGCAGTGCTGCTTCAACGGCCGGCGCATGGTGGTGTTCTCGGGCGGAGAGAACTCGACCAACGAGATCCTGCTGGAGGTCGTGCAAGGCCTCGCCGACGGCGGCGCCAACGGCTCGATCATGGGCCGCAACACCTTCCAGCGCTCCAAGCCGGACGCGCTGGCATTGCTGGGCTCGATCATCGAGATCTTTCGGAAAGCCGCAGCCTGAGGCCAGGGGCGCTGCCCCTGGACCCCGCTGGGGCGAGTCGCCCCAGACCCGCTTTCTTAAGAACTGGATTGCAAAGGCTCCGCCTTTGCTGGGGTCCAGGGGCAAAGTCCCTGGCCTTCCATGCGTGACGGCTGCCGCCTCTACCTCGTGACGCCGCCGACCCTCGACATCCCGTCATTCGCCCCCCTGCTCGTCCGGGCGCTGGACGCCGGCGACGTCGGCGCGGTCCAGCTTCGCCTCAAGGGCGCGGACGACGACGCGGTCCGTCGCGCGATCGACGCGCTGCGACCGGTGGCGCAGTCCCGCGACGTCGCCTTCATCCTGAACGACCGCCCCGACCTCGCCGTCGAGACCGGCTGCGACGGCGCGCATGTCGGCGCCGAGGACATGGACGTGGTCCGCGCCCGAGCCCTGCTCGGCGACCGCCAGCTGGGCGTATCCTGCTATGATAGCCGAGACGCCGCGATGGTGGCGGGCGAGAGCGGCGCCGACTACGTCGCCTACGGCGCGTTCTTCCCGTCATCCACCAAGGCCACCGAGGTCCACGCCGATCCGGATTTGCTGCGCTGGTGGTCGGAGATGATGGAGCTGCCGGTGGTGGCGATCGGCGGCATCACGGCCGCCAATTGCGCGCCGCTGGTGCAGGCGGGCGCCGACTTCCTGGCGGTGGTCGCCGCGGTGTGGGCCCATCCGGACGGGCCGGACGCCGGCGTGCGCGCGATGAACAGGGCGATCGGGCTGGCGAGGGAATGAGGCCGCCCCAATAATCGACCACGGCGATCTGGCGCGGCCCTGCCGCCGATCAACCTTGTACCCGGCGCCGTTGCCACCGATCGCAGCGGCGGCATGATCCGCGACACTCTCGAAATGAACAGGCTGGTTACAGCCATGTCCTCGCTCGGCCGCGTGGGGCTGCCCGATGACATCGGCCCGATGATCGCCGCACTGCTGTCCGAGGCCAACCGATGGATCAACGGACAACGGATCGAGACGTCGGGCAGGGCAGCGCCCTAAGGCGCCCGCGCTTCGAGGACGATGAGCGCGAGCCGGCCGCACCTCGGAGAATTTGCTGGGTGGCGATCGGCCGGGCGCTCCCGCTGCATCGGCTCAGTTATGGATCGGCGCCACGTAGGGGCCACCGGTCTCGTTGCTGCGCTCGTCGCTCCCCATGACGCTGACCAGGTTGTAGGCGTTCCCGAACGCCGAGAGGTCCGCGCCGGTCATGGTGTCCCGGATATCATCCTGGCCCTCACCATACACGTGGCGATGCTGTTCGGTTGTCGGAGCGAGTGTGAAGTGGCGCCGCTGACCATACACGGTTAGATTTTCCTCCGAACTACTCGGGTTCAACTCCAGCTTTTTGGGCGTCCTGGCGGACGGCGTGCCGAAAACACCGGCTGCCGTGGGGGTTGCACGCGCCAAAATCGAAATGAGAACGGTCGCCAGCGTTCCGCCGCGCAACCATCTTCCTGGGCCAATTGGCTTCATGCGACCTTGATGGTCTTGAGGAAGACAATACCGACGTGGGTCATCTTGCACCGTCAGCACGGCCAACAACAGACATCGCTATTGCTTCGATGCCATCGCGTTGTCGACCGAGAAGTCGGTGCGCGAGGCGCCATGATGGCGCGTGCGGCTGCCCGATTTCACCACCCCGCGCGCGACCTACAATGCGCGAACGGTCGACCGCGGCCCCTCGATGTCCCCGGCCTAGCGGACCCGCGGCGCGGCGGGCGTACCCGGGGTCAGCATCGATTGCGTCGCATACAGCACGCCGTTCGACTGCGGCATGTCCGACATCCACAGCCGGTTGCGGTGGCCCTGCGGATCGCTCAGCACGAGCTGATTGGTGGCGGGCTCGACCGAGACCGTCAGGAGGTCGCCATCGACGGTGCGGAGCGAGATCGCCCCGCCCGCCTTGGCGATGCTCCGACGCAGCCTCGCGGTCGAGTAGCGGCCCGACACAATGGTATAGGCCATCTCGCGGGTCAGGGCGGCGCGATAGGCCGGGTCGAGCAGATGGCCGCCCGCCGCCTGCTGCGCCGCCTCCAGCGGCTGGTTCGGGATCGCGAACACCGTGTAGGGGCCTGGTCGCTGCAGCTGCTTAAGCAGCCCGGTCTTCGTGAGCGCCACCGTGTAGTCGGTGAGCGCGAACGAGGACCGCAGACTGTCATCGATCGGCCGGTCGCGGAACAGGGAGGTCTGGTCAAACACGAAGGCGTCGGTGCTATCGCGCACGAATAGCGGGTCCTGACGCGCCATGCTCTCGCAGCCGCCGATCGCCAGTGGCCCGCCGATCACCAGCAGGAGCCCGACCCAGGCCCGGTTGCGACGCGTCATCGACATTCCCCTCAACCCCCGGGCTGGCCCCGCGACCGCTCCGGTATCGATATCGGGTGGCAACGAACGGCGCAAGCGTGGCCGAAGGACCGGATCAGCACCCGTCGCCGCGAACCTTCCAGGCCACGACCTTGTCGCCGGTGATCTCGAACGTCGTGGTGCAGCTGCTCTCGTAGTAGCTGGATCCGAAGCCGCCGAAGCCGCCATACCCGCCGTAGCCACCAAAGCCGCCTCCGCCAAAGCCGCCTCCGCCGAAGCCGCCGTAGCCAAAGCCGCCATAGCCGAAGCCCGAGCCCGGGAAGAAGCTGCTGTCGTCCTGCGTGTAGGCGAGGAAGAGATGCCCTTGCGCACTGAAGTCGCGGTTCGGCACGCCGAAGTTGCGCAGGAGGTCGGTCTCGGAGTGGCCGATCATCGAATCGAGCAGTCGGCGCTGTTCCGGACTCGGCACTGCGCAGGCGGACACCGCCAGCAGCGCCGCGAGCGGGAGCGATCGTTGAATCTTCATGAGGGAATACCGGGCTGAAAGGATAGAGCTGGATGGCATGTGGTGTCGTCGGTCGGCTGCGCGATGGCCGGGTTGCGAGAAATTACAAAATCCACCCGCCTCACGGCTGCCACAGCACGTCGGCGATCCGCGCCGCGCCGGTCGCCAGCATGACCAGGCGGTCGAAGCCCATCGCGATGCCCGCACAGGCCGGCAGCCGGTGCAGCGCGTCGAGCAGCGCCTCGTCGATCGGCCAGGCCGCGTCGGGGTCCGGCCCGCGCAGCGCCAGCCGGCGGGCGCGGTCGGCCTCGAAGCGCGCGCGCTGCTCCACCGGATCGGTCAGCTCGTCGAACGCGTTGGCGAGCTCGAGGCCGGCGACATAGAGCTCGAAGCGCAGCGCCGCGCGGGGCTCGGCCGGATCGCGCCGCGCCAACGCCGCCTGGGCGGCCGGCCAATGGGTGAGGAAGGTCGGGCGTCCGCGGCCGATGCGCGGCTCGACCCGCTCCAGCAGCAGGCGGAAGAACAGGTCCTCCCAGCCCTCGCCCGTGCGTGGCGTGATGCCGGCCTGCGCGGCCAGCACCGCCGCGTCGCCCTCGGTGCCGAGCAGGTCGGCCCCGACATGGCGCGCGAAGGCGTCCTGCAGACTGAGCCGCTCGAACGGCGGCTCGATCGCCACCGTGACACCATTCCATGACACCACCGGCGGCAGCAGCCGGCGCACGAAAGCCTCGGTCTCGTCCATCAACCCATCGAGATCGGCCCCGGGGCGATACCATTCGAGCATTGTGAACTCCGGCGCATGCACCGCCCCTTCCTCCCCGTTGCGCCAGACCCGGGCGAGCTGGAACACCGGCAGGCCCAGATCCGCCACGATCCGCTTCATCGCGAACTCCGGGCTGGTGTGCAGCCAGAGGTCGCGCGTGCTGCCGTCCGGCCGCTCCAGCCGGGTCCGGAACGGGCGCAGATGCACCTCCTCGCCTGGCGTCGGCACCAGGCAGGCGGTCTCTACCTCCAGGTAGCCGCGCGCCTGGAAGAAGGCCCGCGTCGCCTGGCGCATCAGCCCGCGGCGGCGGAGCAGCGGCAGGCGGTCCGGAAGCGAGGCGGTCCTGGCGTCGGTCATGCGAGCGGTCCCGGTTGCGACGATGCGGCGCCAGGCAGTAGAGCCCGCTCATGGGACAGGGCAACCAGGCCGCGGCGACGATCCGGGACGAGGGCGCGCTGATCGCGGCAGGACTGGCCGACGCAGCCGATCGGCCGGCGTTGCGGCGCGTCGCCGCCCGCTACGCGACCGCGATCCCGCCGGCGCTGCGGGCACTGATCGTGCAGCGGGACGACCCGATCGGGCTGCAGGTGATCCCGCACCCGGACGAGCTGTTGCAGGCCGCGCACGAGTCCGCCGATCCGATCGGCGACGACGCGCTGTCGCCGGTGCCGGGCATCGTGCACCGCTACCCGGATCGGGCGCTGCTGAAGCCGCTGCTGGTGTGCCCGGTCTATTGCCGGTTCTGCTTCCGGCGCGAGCATGTGGGCCCGGGTGGCGGGCTGCTGGACGAGGCGGCGCTGGAGCGGGCGCTCGATTGGCTGGCGGCGCACCCGGCGATCGGCGAGGTGATCCTGACCGGCGGCGATCCACTGATGCTGTCGCCGCGCCGGCTGCGCCGGATCGTCGATGCCCTCGGCGCGATGGCGCACGTGCACACCATCCGCATCCACAGCCGGGTGCCGGTGGCCGATCCGGACCGGCTGGACGACGCGCTGGCCGACGCGCTCGAGACCGAGGCGTCGATGTGGCTGGTGGTGCACGCCAACCATGCGCGCGAGTTCACGCCAGCGGGTCGGGCGGCGCTGCGCCGGGTGCAGCGGCGGGGCGTGCCGGTGCTGGGCCAGTCGGTGCTGCTGCGCGGCGTCAACGATGACGAGGCGACGCTGGAAGCTCTGTTCCGGGCGATGGTGGCCGCCCGGGTGAAGCCTTACTACTTGCACCAGCTCGATCCGGCGCCGGGGACCGCCCGCTTCCACGTGCCGATCGCCGAAGGCCAGCGCCTGATGGCGGCGCTGCGCGGCCGGGTCAGCGGGATCGCGTTGCCGACCTACGTTCTGGATATTCCCGGCGGGCACGGCAAGGTGCCGATCGGGCCCGGCTATCTGGCGCCGGATGGCACCGCGGTGCGCGATCCGGACGGCCGGCCGCACGTTCTTGCCGGAGGGCCGGCGGAGGGCTAGAAGCCCGCTCTTCCCCCGCCCGAGGCGCGTTCCATGAAGCAGCAGGCCAACCTGATCCGCGCCGGCCAGGTGATCGAGCATGACGGCCGTCGTTGGACGGTGCTGAAGCAGCAGATCATCACGCCCGGCAAGGGCGGCGCCTTCATCCAGGTCGAGATGCGCGACCTCAAGACCGGCAACAAGACCAACGAGCGCTGGCGCACCGCCGACACCGTCGAGCGGCTGATGACCGAGGATAAGGAGTATACGTACTCCTACACCGAGGGCGACAACCTGGTGCTGATGGACCCGGAGACCTACGAGCAGGCGATGATCCCCACCGGCATCCTGGGCGAGGGCGTGGCGTTCCTGCAGGACAACATGGTGGTCAACGTGAAGCTGGTCGAGGGCGACCCGGTCGGGATGGAGCTGCCGCCGCACGTGACGCTGGAGATCGTCGAGGCCGATCCGGTGGTGAAGGGGCAGACCGCGTCGTCGTCCTACAAGCCGGCCAAGCTCTCGAACGGCGTGAAGACGATGGTGCCGCCCTTCATCGAAGCGGGCGAGCGCATCGTGGTGCGCACCGACGACGCCAGCTACGTGGAACGCGCCAAGGGCTGATCCCGAGGGCGCGTCCTCCCTGCCCTTCCCCGACTGGAGGCTCCGGTGCCGCAACGTCTCTCGCCGATCATGACCGTGATGCAGGGCGCCGCCCAGAAGGCCGCGCGCCGCCTGTTGCGGGACTTCAACGAGGTCGAGCAGCTCCAGGTCAGCATCAAGGGCCCGGGCGACTTCGTGAGCCAGGCCGACATCCGGGCCGAGGTCACCATCCGCGAGGAGCTGGCACGCGCCCGTCCCGGCTACGCCTTCCTGATGGAGGAAAGCGGCGCATCGGGGTCGGACAACTGGGCCTGGCGCTGGGTGGTCGATCCGCTGGACGGCACCACGAACTTCCTGCACGGCATGCCGCACTGGGCGATCAGCATCGGCCTGCAGAAGCGCCTGCCGGATGGGAGCGTGGAGCTGGCCGCGGGCGTGGTGTACAACCCGGCCGGCAACGAGCTGTTCTGGGCCGAGAAGGGCGCCGGCGCCTACTTGAACGAGCGCCGGCTGCGGGTGTCGGCGCGACGCGAGATGCTGGACTGCGTGTTCTCGACCGGCATTCCGTTCGCGATCTCCTCGCCGCAGAAGCGGCTGCCATTCGCGCGCACGCTGGGCGCGCTGATGCCGCAGGTGGCCGGCATCCGCCGCTTCGGGTCCGCGGCGCTGGACCTCTGCTGGGTCGCCGCCGGCCGCTATGACGGGTTCTGGGAGCTGGGTCTGAAGCCGTGGGACTGCGCGGCCGGCATCCTGATGGTGCGGGAGGCCGGCGGCTTCGTTACCGACCCGCACAACGCCGAGGTGCAGGCGATGGAGGCCGAGTGCCACGTCGTCGCCGCCAATACGCACATGCACCCGAAGCTGCGCGAGATCGTGCTGGCCGGGATGTCCGCGGCCCCCGACTTGGCCCATGGCGCGGCCTGATCGGGGCGGAGGCCGTTCCGGCCGCGGTTGAGCGGCTGCCGGGGGTCGTCTAGGGTCCGCGGCGATGCCATCCTCTCCCGCTCGCCGTGTCGCCGCCATCTCGGTCCTGCTGGGGCCGGCCCTGCTGGGCGCCGCGATCGTCACGGCACCGCCGGCGGCGGCGCAGGTGACGACCAGCCAGCAGGCACTCGACGCGCTGGGCTCGGAGCGCCCGGCGACACCGGCTCATCCGGCGCACGTCCCGGCGCGGCGCCACGTGGCGGCGCAGCCGGTACTGCATCCGACTGGGCATGGTCCGAGGGCGCGTCCGGTGTCGGCGCACCCGCCGGCGGCCACCATCCCGCCGGCGCCGCCGCCGCCGCCGGTGTTCCGGGCACCGGTGATAAACGTGCCGCTGCATCCGCCGCCGCCGCCGCCGCCGGTGCCGGTGGTGCCGACCGCGGCCGGTCAGGCGACGGCCCTGCCGGATGGCACACGGATCAGCTTTGGCTCCGGCAGCGCCGACCTCAACCCGGCGACGATGCAGGCTCTGCATGGCGTCGCGGCGGACCTCAGGACGAACTCGGCCTCCCGCGTCGATCTCGACGCCTTCGGCAGCGCCAGCCCGGACGATCCGTCGACGCCGCGGCGCCTCGCGTTCGAGCGCGGCATCGCGGCCCGCGCGGTACTGATCAACGACGGCATCGCCTCCACCCGGATCTACGTGCGGGTGATCGGCGCGGCACCGGCCCCGGCCGACGGCGCGCCGCCCGACCGCGTCGACCTGCTGCTGTCGCCCGCGATCCCGGGCACGCCCGCCAACCCGTCTCTTGGCGCCGCCCGAGGCGCGCCGCCCGCAGGCCTACCGGCGACCACCGCCGCCGAGCCCGGACATCCCAGCCCATGACCCGCCCCACCACCTACTTCCTGCGCATGCTGCTGTTCCTGGTGGTCGTGGCGGCGGCGGCGGTGGCGCTGTTCCCGACCCTGCTGGCGGCATTCCGCAACAACCCGGTGCTGGACGGGCTGATCCTGGCGGTGCTGTTGCTGGGCGTGCTGTGGAACCTCGTGATGGTGCTGCGGCTGGCGCCCGAGGTGCGCTGGATCGAGGCGCTGCGCCAGCCGCGCGCCGGGCTGGCCCCGCCGCGGCCGCCTCGGCTGCTGGCGCCGATGGCCTCGATGCTCGCCACCCGCAACCGCGCCGACCGGCTGGTGCTGTCGACGCCGGCGACGCGCTCGCTGCTGGACAGCCTGTCGTCGCGGCTCGACGAGAGCCGTGAGCTGTCGCGCTACATGACCGGGCTGCTGATCTTCCTGGGCCTGCTCGGCACCTTCTGGGGCCTGCTGCGCACCGTGCACGCGATCGGGGGCGTGATCTCGAACCTCAGCGTCGGCTCGGGCGACGTCACCCAGATGTTCAACCAGCTGAAGGCCGGCCTGGCCGAGCCGCTCGCCGGCATGGGGACCGCCTTCTCGGCCTCCCTATTCGGCCTTGCCGGATCGCTGGTCCTGGGTTTCCTCGACCTGACCGCAGGCCAGGCGCAGAACCGCTTCTTCAACGAGCTGGAGGAGTGGCTGGCCGGCATCACCCGCTTCTCGTCCGGCTACAGCGCCGGCGAGGGCGAGGCGCCGATCCCGGCCTACGTGCAGGCGCTGCTGGAGCAGACGGCGGAGAACCTGGACGGGCTGCAGGGCGTGCTGGCCCGCGGCGAGGACGGGCGGCTCGTCCACAACCAGACCATGGCCAGCCTCGCCGATCGGCTGGGGGCGCTTACCGAGATGATGCGGGCCAACCAGCAGCTCATGCTGCGGGTCGCCGAGAGCCAGGCGGCGATGGCGCCGGCGCTGAAGCGGCTGGCCGATCCGGCCGGCTTCGAATCCGGCGGCCTGCAGGAGCTGCGCGCGATCGAGCGGGTGCTGCAGCGGCTGCTCGCCGACGCCGAGCAGGGCCGTGCCCAGGCGACCGCCGAGCTGCGCAACGAGCTCCGCGTGCTGACCCGGACCGTGGCCGCGACCGGCGGCTCGGCAGCGCCGGCCTTCACCGTGCCCGAGCCGCCGGGACGCGGGTCCGGACGATGAGGCGGCGCGGCGTCCGCAACAATGGACTCGATGCCTGGCCCGGCTATGTCGATGCGCTCTCGACGCTGCTCATGGTCGTCATCTTCGTGCTGCTGGTGTTCGTGCTGGCGCAGGCGTTCCTGTCGGTCGCGCTGAACGGCCGGCAGACGGCGCTGGACCGGCTGTCGCGGGAGATGGCGCAGCTTACCCAGCTGCTGTCCCTGGAGAAGGGGCACAGCCACGCGCTCGAGCTCTCGGTCGCCACGCTCCGGCTGCAACACGAGGGCGACGCGGCGAATGTGGCGACGCTGTCCGGCGAGGTCGCGACCGACGCGGCCAAGCTTGCGGCCGCCGACAAGCTCGGCTCGGACGCGCAGGCACAGGTAGCGCTGCTCAACCGCCAGCTGGCCGAGCTGCAGCAGCAGCTGGCCGCCATCGCTCAGGCGCTCGACCTGTCGCAGAAGGACCTGAAGGATCGCGACGTCCGCATCACCGACCTGGGCAACCGGCTCAACATCGCGCTGGCCGACAAGGTCAACGAGCTGAAGCGCTACCGGAGCGAGTTCTTCGGCCGGCTCTCGGCCCTGCTGGCGGGACGGCCCGGCATCCGCGTCGTCGGCGACCGCTTCGTGTTCCAGAGCGAGGTGCTGTTCCCGCCCGGCAGCGCCGAGCTGTCGGCGGCCGGCCGCGAGCAGATGCGCACGCTGGCCCGCACCCTGAAGCAGATCGCCGCCGAGATCCCGTCCGACCTGCCCTGGACCCTGCGCGTCGACGGCCACGCCGACCGCCAGCCGATCGTGAGCGCCGCATTCCCGACCAACTGGGAGCTGTCGTCGGCGCGTGCGATCACAGTCGTCAAGCTGCTGATCGCCGAGGGCGTGCGGCCGCAGAACCTGGCGGCGACGGCGTTCTCGCAGTTCCAGCCGCTGGACGACGGCGACGGCCCGGAGGCGTTCGCACGCAACCGCCGGATCGAGCTGCGCCTGACCGATCGTTGATCCGGGCCTGCGTCAGGTCGGATCGCCCACCATCAGGTGGTGCAGGTGCCGCAGCCGGGCGGCGCCGTCGGGAATCGCCGGGTCGAGCTGCAGCACGTGTTCCCATGCCTCGTAAGCCTGACGCGGCTGGCTGCGATCGGTCTCGACGCTGCTGAGCGCCGACCAGGACAGCACGTCGCTTGGATCGCGGGCGAGGGCGCCACCGAGATCGGCCACGGCGGCGTCGCCGTCGCCCTGCGTCGCGCGGACCAGCGCCCGCTCGCGCCACAGCACCCCCTGGTCGGGCTGCAGCTCGATCGCATCGTCCATATCGGCCTGCGCATCGCGGACCTTCGAGGCGGCGAGCTCGCGCCGGGCCCGGTTCAGCAGCAGACGCGTCGTCGGCGACAGGCGCTGGATGCGCGAGGTCTCCAAGCGGTCGGCGAGTGCGGCGGCCTGATCGCCGGTGGTCGCATGAAGCAGCAGCACGTTCAGGGCGTCGAGCCGGGAGTCGGCCCAGGCCGTCGGCAACGCCCACACGACGGCGACGACCACCCAGATCGCGATCCGGGCCAAGAACGAGAGCCCGGACCGGGCTGTCAGCCCTGGCGCGCCTTCATGCGCGGGTTCTTCTTGTTGATCACGTAGACGCGGCCGTGGCGGCGCACGACGCGGCAGTCCTTGTCGCGCACCTTGGCCGACTTCAGGCTGTTTCTGATCTTCATGGCCGCACCTTCACACGCGGCGAGGCGCCGCAAAGACGCGCCGAATAGGGTGACGGCCAGGTCGCTGTCAATGCGGGGGTTAACGGTCGGGTAGGAAAATGCTGCGAGGACTGTCGTCAGAGCTGCGCCAGGACCGCACCATGATCGCCAGATCCCCGACCCGACGGCAAGGCGCCGCCGCCGCGCGGTGTCGCGATACCCTACGGCGGCGCACGCTCGAGGTGCTGGGACGCACCGGGGTCCTGACGTCGGCGGTCTCTTTGGCGACGGTGCTGGCGATCGATCTGCTCTGCCGCCCGGCCGGCCCGTGGATGCAGGTATCGCTCTTGGCCTTGGCGGCGGCGTACGGCCTGATCGCCTGGAGCTGCCGAGCGCGCACCCGAACCGCGTCCGCCCGTCTGCGCACTCAGCACCGCTACGGCCTGGGCGTCGCCGCCTGCGCGGCGCTCGGGTGTCTCTGGGCGACCGTCATCCTGCTGACCAGGTCGCGGCCGGACCGGCCGTTGCACGATCTTCTGGTGCCGGGCCTGGCCTACGGGGCCGTCCTGATCGCGCCGATGCGCGGCGGCGCGCTGCTGTTCACGGCGATCGTCGCCGCTGCCGGCATGCTGTCGGAACTCCCCGTCGGCGTAGCCGAGACCGACCTGCGGCTGCTCGACCTGTTCTATGGCCTGACCGCGGGCGCGATGATCATGTGGCAGCACAACGAGTTCGCGCGCAGCACCGCCAACGGGACGCAGCTCGAGGAGCAGAGCGAGATCATCGGCATCCTGCTGCACGATTTCGAGGAACAGGGCTCGGACTGGCTGTGGGAGACCGATGCCGAGCTGCGGCTACGGGCACCCTCGGAGCGGCTGCAGGACGCGGTGGGCTGCCGCGGGCGCCGGCTCACCGACCTGTCGCTGCGGCGTTGGATTCGGGCCAGGCTGCGCCATACCCCCGGCCACATGGAAGGGTTCGCGAGGCTGGTCGACTGCATTGAGCGGCGGTCGGCGTTCCGCGCGATCTGCATCCCGGTCGGCAGCGGCGACAAGGAACGCTGGTTGAAGCTGACCGGCAAGCCGGTGTTCGCCGCGGACGGCTCGTTCGGCGGCTATCGCGGCGTCGGCTCCGACATCACCGAGGCGCGGCGATCGCAGCAGCGGGTCGAATGGCTCGCCTGCCATGACAGCCTCACCGCCCTGCCCAACCGCGCCCATTTCCACACCCGGCTGCATCAGGCCTGCGCCGAGCAGCAGGCCGGCGGCCCGAGGCTGACGCTGCTTTGCCTCGACCTCGACGGCTTCAAGACGATCAACGACACGCTCGGCCATCTGGCCGGCGACGCGCTGCTGGTCCAGGTCGCAGCTCGGCTGCGAAGCTGCATCCGCGACCGCGACATGATCGGCCGCCTCGGCGGGGACGAGTTCGCGCTGCTGATGGTCGACGGCGACGAGGCCGGAGCCAGCGTGCTGGCACACAGGCTACTCGCCGTAATCTCGGAGCCTTACGAGCTGAACGGCGCCGTGACCCGCATCGGCGCCAGCATCGGCATCATGATGGCCCCGGATGGCGGCCTGGACGCGCCGATCCTGCTCAAGAACGCCGACCTCGCGATGTATCAGGCCAAGCAGGAGGGCCGCGGCACCGTCTGCCTTTTCGACCCCGCGATGCGGGACGAGGCGGAAGGACGCCTGCGCCTGCAGACCGACCTACGCACCGCGATCGCCGACGAGCAGCTGATGCTGCATTTCCAGCCGATCCTGAACGCGCTCAGCGGCCGCGTGGTCGCGGCCGAGGCGCTGGTGCGCTGGCTGCACCCCGAGCGCGGCCTGATCCCGCCGATCGACTTCATCCCGATCGCCGAGGAGAGCGGGCAGATCTGCGCGCTCGGCGCCTGGGTGCTGAAGCAGGCCTGCCGGGAGGCGACATACTGGCCGGACGAGATCAGCATCTCGGTCAACCTCTCGCCGGTGCAGCTGCGCGACCCGGCACTGTGCGCCATCGTCGAACTGGCCCTGGCGGAGAGCGGACTGCCGCCAGACCGGCTGGAGCTCGAGATCACGGAGTCCCTGTTCCTCGAGAACAACCAGGCGATTCGAGCAGCGCTCAGCAGCTTGAAGCAGCGCGGCATCCGCATCGCGCTCGACGATTTCGGCACCGGTTTCTCCTCGCTCAGCTACCTGCGCGACTTCCCCGTCGATACCGTCAAGATCGACCGCTCCTTCGTCCGCGACCTCGGCGCCGACCTGGACGCCGACATGATCGTCCAGGCGATCGCCGCCATGGCCAACGGGCTCGGCATCACCATCACGGCGGAGGGGGTCGAGACCGCCGATCAGGCGATGCGTCTGCGCGCCAGCGGCTGCACCCAGTTCCAGGGCTTCCTCTACAGCCGCCCCTGCGCCGGCGACGCGGTGATGCGTTTCATGGCCGCCCAGAACACCACGTCGCTCGAGATCGAGCCATGCCTGGCCCTCGAGGCCAGTGCCAACCGACCGGTCCCGGTCTCGGCGTGAATTCGGGATGCGAGGCGCTGCCGTCACGGCATTGACGATGACCGGGGCGGGGCGTCGCGATCCCCGTGATCGTGGACGGGGTCAGTCCCGGGCCAGCACCGCATGGTCGAGCGGACCGGCCCCGGCACCCAGGCCGGGAGCGGCTGCGATCGCCCGCCTCACGTAGTCTCGCGCCCGGGCGACGGACGGGCCGAGCGCCATGCCCTGCGCCAGCCCGGTCGCGATCGCGCTGGCCAGCGTGCAGCCGGTGCCATGGGTATGGCGGGTGTGGATGCGTGGACTGGAGAACCGTTCGCAGCCCCCCTCGGTCACCAGCAGGTCGGTGACGGTGTCGCCTGGCAGGTGGCCGCCCTTCAGCAGCACCGCCGGCACGCCCAGCGTCAGCAACACTTCGGCCGCATAGTGCATCTCGTCCACGCTGCCGATCCGCATGCCGGCCAGCGTCTCCGCCTCCGGCAGGTTCGGCGTCAGCAGGGTCGCCAGCGGCAGCAACAGGCGCTTCAGGCTGGCGACGGCATCCTCTTGCAGCAGGCGCTGGCCGCCCTTGGCGATCATGACCGGATCCAGCACCAACGGGATGGCCGGGCGCCGGCGCAGGCAATCTGCCGTCGTTTCGATCAGCGCGCAGGACTCCAGCATGCCCGTCTTGAAGGAGTCCGCCCCCAGATCGTCCAGCACGCATTCGATCTGCAGCCGCAGGAACTCGGGCGGGACCGGCAGCACGCCATGCACGCCGAGCGTGTTCTGGGCAGTCAGTGCGGTCACCGCGGTCATGGCGTAGCCGCCCAACGCGGTCACGGTCTTGATGTCGGCCTGGATGCCGGCACCACCGCCGGAGTCGCTGCCGGCGACGACGAGGACCCGCCCTCCCGTCATGCCGCCCTCAAGATCATGCTCACGCCGCCATCGAAACGCGCCGGATCGCCTCGCAGACCCCCGCCACCACACGCTCCACCAGCGCCTCGTCCTGCGCCTCCGCCATCACCCGGACCAGCGGCTCGGTGCCGCTCTCGCGCAGCAGCAGCCGCCCGGTGGGTCCGAGCTCATCCTCGGCCCAGCGCTTTGCCTCGGCGACCGCCGGACTCAGCAGCGGCGAAATGCCGGCGAACCGCTCGTTCTTCAGCAGCTGCGGGAACGGCGTGAACACGCGCAGCACCTCGCTGGCCGGGCGGTGCTGCTCGACCAGCACCGCCAGCACCTGCAACGCCGCGACCAGCCCGTCGCCGGTGGTGGCAAAGTCCGACAGCACCATGTGGCCGGACTGCTCGCCGCCGACATTCATGCCGAGCTCACGCATCCGCTCGACCACGTAGCGGTCGCCGACCGCGGTGCGCTCCAGCCGCAACCCATCCTCCGCCAGCAGCCGTTCCAGCCCCATGTTCGACATCACGGTGGCCACTACGCCGCCCCCGGCGAGCCGCCCGCTGGCGGCCCAGCTGCGGGCGATCAGGGCCAGGATCTGGTCGCCATCGATGGTCTGGCCGCGCTCGTCGCAAATCAGCAGCCGGTCGGCATCGCCGTCCAGCGCGATGCCGAGGTCGGCGCGATGTTCCAGTACGGCCGCACTCAGCGCCCGCGGGCTGGTCGAACCGCATTGGTGGTTGATGTTGAGGCCGTCCGGCTGGCAGCCGAGCCGCACCACCTCCGCCCCTAGCTCCCACAACGCCGTCGGCGCCACCCGGTAGGCGGCGCCGTGCGCGCAGTCGAGCACGATGCGCAGCCCGTCGAGGCGGCGGCCACGCGGGAAGCTCGCCTTGCAGCTCTCGACATAGCGCCCGGCGGCGTCGTTCAGCCGCGAGGCACGGCCGATCATGTCGGGTGCCGCCAGCCGGTGGCCTAGCTCGGCCGCCATCAGCTCCTCGATCTCGGCCTCCGCCTCGTCGGACAGCTTGAATCCGTCCGGGCCGAACAGCTTGATGCCGTTATCCTCGAACGGATTGTGCGAGGCGGAGATCATGACGCCGAGATCGGCGCGCAGGCTGCGGGTCAGCAGCGCGATCGCCGGCGTCGGCAGCGGCCCCACCAGCGTCACGTCGATGCCGGCCGCCAGGAACCCGGATACCAGCGCGCACTCGATCATGTAGCCGGACAACCTGGTGTCCTTGCCCAGCACGACCCGGTGTCGATGCGTGCCGCGCCGGAACCGCAGCCCAGCCGCCTGACCGAGTCGCTGCGCGACCTCGACGGTCATCGGCACGGTGTTGGCGGTGCCCCTGATCCCATCGGTCCCAAACAGCTTCCTGGCAGTCCCCATCATCCGCACTCTTCGATTGCGTTGTTGCCAAGCTCTAGCTCAGCCGTTCATCGCCTGCCAGAGACGCACCGCCTGCACGGTGGCGGCGACGTCGTGCACGCGCAGGATGCTGCCGGACAGCGCCAGCGCCGGCAGCCCGGCCGCCAGGGAGCCGGGCAACCGCGCGCGCGGGTCTGGCTCCTGCCCAAGCGCTCCAATGAAGCCCTTGCGCGACACGCCGAGCACGATGCGGCAGCCGAGATTGGCCAGGATCGGCAGCCGGCGCAGCAGCTCCAGGTTGCCGGCCGCATCCTTGGCGAAGCCGATGCCGGGATCGACCAGGATGCGCGTGCGCGCGACGCCGGCCGCGGTCGCTGCGTCGATCCGCGCCCCCAGCTCCCGCACGGTCTCGACGGCGACGTCGTCGTAGCGGCCGAGGCCGGCCATGGTCTGCGGCGTACCGCGCATGTGCATCAGCACCACCGGACAGCCGGCCGCCGCCACCACCGCCGTGGCATCGGTGTCGTGCGATAGTGCCGAGACGTCGTTCAGCAGGACCGCCCCGGCATCGAGCGCCGCCCGCATCGTCGCGGCGTGGCGGGTATCGACCGAGACCGCCACCCCCTGCCGGGCCAGGCCGCGCACGATCGGCAGGATGCGTGCCTGCTCGACATCCGGCGGCACCGGCGTCGCGTCCGGACGGGTACTCTCACCACCGACATCAATCAGGGCGGCACCCTGCCCCGCCATGCGCAGGCCGGCCGCGATCGCCCGCGACGGCTCGAGCATGAGGCCGCCGTCGCTGAAGCTGTCGGGGGTGGCGTTCAGGATGCCCATGACCAGCGGGCCGCCCGGCAGCCCCGCGGCCGATGGTGGCGTGGTGATGCGATCGCGAACCAGCGCCCAGGACGGCGGGATATCGCGCACCGCCACGATCTCCGGCCTCCCCGGTCGGGGGTCGCGCTCGATCAGGCGGCAGAGCGCGAACGCCGTCGGGCCGCCCAGAAGAGGCAAAGCCAGTCCTGCGGCGCAGGCGGTGCGGGCTGCGGCCCCATGTATCGGCGCCAGCGGCTCGATCAGCCTGTCGATCATGTCGCTCGGCGATTTGAAAAAGCGGGGCCGCGACGGCACCTCATGCAGGTGAGCAGGGAGACCGTCATGCCGACCCTTTTCGATCCAATCCAACTGGGCGCGATCGCAGCGCCGAACCGCGTGCTGATGGCGCCGCTGACGCGCGGCCGCGCCACACGGGAGCACGTACCCACGCCGATCATGGCGCAATACTACGCCCAGCGCGCCAGTGCCGGGCTGATCATCTCGGAGGCGACCGGCATCAGCCAGCAGGGTCTGGGCTGGGCATTCGCCCCCGGGATCTGGAACGAGGCGCAGCTCCAGGCCTGGCGACCGGTAACGCAAGCGGTGCACCAGGCTGGCGGACGGATCGTCTGCCAGCTCTGGCACATGGGCCGGATCGTCCATCCGAGCTTCATGGGCGGCGCCCAGCCGGTCTCGGCATCGGCGACGACGGCGCCGGGCGAGACCCGCACTTATCAAGGCAAGCTGCCCTACGTCGAGGCGCGGCCGCTCGGGCTGAACGAGATCCCGGCCCTGCTGGACACGTATCGTCGCGCCACCCGCAACGCGCTACAGGCGGGTTTCGACGGCGTTCAGGTCCACGCCGCCAATGGCTACCTGATCGACCAGTTCCTCCGGGACGGGAGCAACCATCGCGACGACGCCTATGGCGGCACGATCGTGAACCGGATCCGGCTGCTCCGCGAAGTCACCGAGGCGGTGGTGGGCGAGGCCGGCGCCGACCGGACCGGGGTGCGGCTCTCCCCCAACGGCGCCATCCAAGGGGTCAATGACAGCGATCCGGTGTCGTTGTTCACCGCTGCTGCGGCCGCCCTGTCGGAGATCGGCATCGCCTTTCTCGAGATGCGTGAGCCCGGCCTGAATGGCACTTTCGGTGCCGCCGACCGTCCACCGATCGCGCCTGCCATCCGAAAGGTCTTCCGCAACAGCCTGGTGTTGAACTCGGACTACGATGGCGGCAGGGCCCAGGCGGCGCTGGAAAGCGGCGAGGTCGATGCGATCGCCTTCGGCCGAACCTTCCTTGCCAATCCGGATCTTCCGCACCGGCTTCGGAACGGCATCCCCCTCAACAAGGACGATCAGGCGACGTGGTATACCCCGGGGCCCGAGGGCTACACCGATTATCCCATGGCCGCCTGATCAGATGGGGGGCCGGGACGATGCCCGGCCCTCCGGCAGCGTCGGCTCAACCGGGCTGCGGCGCCGGGTCAAGCCCGGCTGGCGGCACCTGCTCTGGTTTCCGCGTGGTCGGTACCGATGCGCGACGGTTGTCCTGCATTGGCTCGTCGATCACCTTGCGCTCGACCGGCTCGCCCCGCATGACCTGGCGGATCTCGTCGCCGGACAGCGTCTCGTACTCCAGCAGGCCGTTGGCAATCCGGTGCAGGTCATCGATGTTGTCGGTGAGGAGCGTCTTGGCGTTGCGGTAGGCCTGGTCGATGATCGCCTTGATCTCACCGTCGATCTCCCGGATCGTGTGCTCCGAGACGTTCTTGTTCTGGGTGACCGAGTGGCCCAGGAACACCTCCTGGCCATTGTCGCCGAACGAGATCATGCCGAGCTTGTCGCTCATGCCCCACTCGCTCACCATGCGGCGGGCCTGATCGGTGGCCATCTTGATGTCGCCCGACGCACCGTTGGAGACGTTCTCGGCGCCGAAAATGATCTCCTCAGCGGCCCGACCGCCCATTGCCATGGTCAGCTCGGCCAGCAGCTTGGACTTACTCTTCGAGTAGCGGTCGCCTTCGGGCAGGCTCATCACGAGGCCAAGCGCACGGCCGCGCGGGATGATGGTCGCCTTGTGCACCGGGTCGCAGCCGGGCGTGCTGATGGCGCACAGCGCGTGGCCACCCTCGTGATAGGCCGTCATCTTCTTCTCGTCGCTGCTCATCACCAACGAGCGGCGCTCAGCGCCCATCAGCACCTTGTCTTTAGCGCTCTCGAACTCGAGCATCGCCACCGTGCGCTTGCCCATGCGGGCAGCGAGCAACGCTGCCTCGTTGACCAGGTTGGCGAGGTCCGCGCCGGAGAAGCCGGGCGTGCCGCGCGCGATAGTCTTGGGCTCGACGTCGGAGGCCAACGGCACCTTGCGCATGTGGACGCGCAGGATCTTCTCACGGCCGTTCACGTCGGGGTTCGGCACCACCACCTGGCGATCGAAGCGGCCGGGACGCAACAGCGCGGGGTCGAGCACGTCGGGGCGGTTGGTGGCAGCGATCAGGATGACGCCCTCGTTGCTCTCGAAGCCGTCCATCTCGACCAGCATCTGATTGAGGGTCTGCTCGCGCTCGTCGTTGCCGCCGCCCAGGCCGGCCCCGCGATGACGGCCGACGGCGTCGATCTCGTCGATGAAGATGATGCAGGGGGCACTCTTCTTGCCCTGCTCGAACATGTCACGGACGCGGGATGCGCCGACACCCACGAACATCTCGACGAAGTCGGAGCCGGAGATCGTGAAGAACGGCACGTTGGCCTCGCCGGCGATGGCGCGCGCGAGCAGCGTCTTGCCGGTGCCGGGCGGCCCCACCAGCAGCACGCCCTTGGGGATCTTGCCTCCCAGGCGCTGGAACTTCTGCGGGTCCTTCAGGAACTGGACGATCTCCTCGAGCTCGGCCTTGGCCTCGTCGATGCCGGCGACGTCCTCGAAGGTGATGCGGCCCTGCTTCTCGGTCAGCAGCTTGGCACGAGACTTGCCAAATCCCATGGCGCGGCCGCCGCCGGACTGCATCTGGCGCATGACGAAGAACCAGGCGCCGATGATGAGCAGCAGAGGTGCCCATTGCAGCAGGTAGCGGAACAGCGGGTTGACGTCGCTGTCCTCGGCCTTGGCGACCACCTCGACACCCTTGTCGGTCAGGCGGGACACCAGGGTTGGGTCTTCCGG